>DVGB01000004.1 GCA_018712955.1 Candidatus Aveggerthella stercoripullorum | reverse complement strand
GAGCTGCTTTGCAAGGGCCTGTCGGATCTCGGCTATGAATATATCGAGCCGCAGGGCGCGTTCTACCTGTGGGTGCGCGCGCTGGAGCCTGACGCGGAAGCGTTCGCAGAGCGCGCGAAAGCGCACGAGCTTCTGCTTGTTCCATCCGACAGCTTTGGCGTAAAAGGGTGGGTGCGTATCGGCTATTGCGTTAGCAAGGATGTGATCGAGCGCTCCATGCCCGCATTCGCTGCTTTAGCGAAAGAATACGCCCAGGCATAACGCCATTGCGAACAGCAGGGCGCCCATTTTATCGACTGCATAAACGCTGAAACGAAGACCCCGAGGAAACCGGGCTGCTGTTCCTCTCCTAGACTTGATGCATGAAGTCCGGAAGAGGGAAGGCGGTTCGGGTTCGGGGTTTTCGTTTCGTTCGCTGTTTTTCTCGCACGAGGGCTGCCATGCGGTCGATCGCAGCTGACACGGCGGCGCTCAGGATGACGGCAGTGGAAGCCTTGCCGATTTACGTAGCGCAAAAAGATGGCATCGCATGGCGAGGCGATGCTGTAAAGACGCTACGAGGTGTACTGCTCCATGTAGTCCAGAAGTTCTTGACGAGAATGAAGCCCCGTTTTCTGGTAGATGCGCTTAATGTGCGCATGCGCGGTTCCTTGCGAAATAAAGAGCTCTTCCGCCACGCGCTTTTGTGTGAACCCGAGCGCATAAAGCGTCACGACCTCTATCTCGCGGTCTGAGAGCAGGAACTGCTTGCCGAGCTCGCGGGCATTGTGCTCCATGGAGGCGTAGCGGATGTCCGCGAACGACTCGTTGCCGTCAAGGCCCATAATCTTGATAAGGGTCGAATTATGGGCAGGCTGCTCCTGGTGTTGCAGTTCGCGCAGCTTTTCGCGCGTCTGCTCCAGCAGTGCCGCGTCGGTCTGATGCAGCGCTTCAAAGCTTTTGGCAAGGTTGCGGTTCTCCAGGTTAGTTGTACGGATGAACTGAGCAAAGACCACCTGAACGGACAGGACGAGCACGCAACCGATAGCGGTATTGATGACAAGCGAGTCGAGTTGGAGCGGTATGGCCGAAATCAGGATGGTGCGGGAAGCGGCGCGGCATCCCCAGACGACAAGCCAGCCGGCGAACGCATAGTAGAAAGAGTCGCGCCAGCCAGAGCTTTCGAAGGCGATGATGACGTACCACATGAAACCGACAAGCAGCGCGTTCAGCGTTGTAGTGAGTACGGCGCCGTATTCCAGATTGAAGGGGAAGAGCGCATAGATGAGCAGCGAAAGCGCGCACAAGGATTGCATGGCGATCCAAATAAGCATGGTCATGATCTGCCGTCGTCCCGCAAGCGTTTGCTGGATGAACCACAGCGCGAGCAGGATGGTCAGCAGTGCGTATGCAACGCGCGTCGGCGGTGTGAAGGGGATAGATTCGCCAGTGGGGTAGCCGCGCAAAAGGCCGATAACCACCGAGAGCAGCCCGATGCCGACAGCGGTAGCAATGAGGTATTTCTTGCTGGCGAGGATGGTGCTCGACATGCCGAAATAGCCTGCTGCACTGGCTGCGGGCTCGAGGTCGCACGGGCGTGGCGCCTTGCGTGCGTTTGCAAGGCAGGGGAACTGCACGAGCGTCAAGAAGGCAGCAAGCACCCATGCAATCGCAGGCGGCATGAGCGAAAAGGGGTAGAGGATTACTTCGCTTATCGCCAGGGCGCCGAAAGCGAACACGACGGCCGTCGCATTGCTCGCGCCTCGTGCGCGACGAAGCCAGCATATCATGGCAAGCGAGGCGAACAGCGTCAGGAAGCAGCTGACGACAAAGCGGCAGATGTCTCCCCCCAAAGATGCGCATGCAACCAACGCAACAAGCGAAAGCGCCTCTCCGATCACCGACAGGTGGAACAAGGCGTTCACGATGCGTTTGCCGACGAACGATTCGACGCGCGAAACGAGAAGCAGGCCGACGAAGATGAAGACAAGCGTGACGAGCATGCTTCCGTCGGTGAAAAACCCCTCGTCCGTGGCGGAATAGCTGCCGTAGGAGCCAACGATGAGTCCTAGCCGAGCGCACGTCAGACCGAGAATGCAGGGCAATAGCGAACGGAAGCGCTCCCAGCTTGCGAGCGGGGTATTGCATGCGGAAGGCGCGTCCTCTTTGACGAGCACATCGCATTCATCGTGTGGCGTCGTTTCTTCAGACGCTGCCGCTTGGGCGGCGCGCTCTTCGGCTTCGATCATACTGGCAATTCCCCCATTGTTCTGCGCTTCGGCGCCGTTTTCCAGCGTCGTCTGTCTGCGCACGCCGCTTGCCTTGCGTGCTCTATGCATTCCCTCCTCGATGAGGATACGACTAAAAGTGGCGTTATAAAAGGAGAGAGGCATTTTACCCTGAAAAAGGGGAATATGCCGAAACAAGGCCTTGGACAATGAACATGGACTATCAGGGTGAGACGAGGGGGCTTCATGGCTCAACCAGAAGATAAGGAAATGGCGGAAACGGCGCAGGGCGAAGAGTCGCTTACTCCCGAAGAGCAAGCTCGGCGTGCCCGCGTCGAGCACGAGGCGTTGGTCGCGGTGTTCAAAAGCGTGCGCACCGCGTCTTCCGACAGCAGGCTTTCGCAGCCGGCTCAGTGGGAGGAGGACGGGCTGGTGCCCGACCATCTAACGGGTGAAGATTTGGAGATGATGGTCTACGATTATCTCCACGCATTCTGGGATCGCGAGGAAGAGCGCGCGCTTGAAGAGGCGGACCAGGAACCCAAGCCGACGTTTCGCACCGCGACGCGCGCTGTGGGCATCCCGCGGGCGTTCGACCCGGCCGCACGCGCCGAGGACGAAGCGCGCGCGGCTCAGGAGGCTGCAGACGCGGAAAAGGAGGCGACTGCCGGGTGGCGGACGGAAAGCGATGCCTTCGGAGAGTCTGAGAGCGCGCTTGCCGCTGAGAGCCTTTCCGTTCATGGCGGAGACGAATGTCCCGTCGATGCGCCTGCTCGAGGGGATGGCTCCTTTGCGTCCGCTCCGCATGAACGTGCGCACGAAAAAGACGGGCAGGAAGCAGCTGCTGCCGTCGTGCACGACGAAGATGACAACGACGCGTTCGAGCCGTTCGAGCTGACGGTCGAAGGTGTGCGCGGCGTGGTGTGTCTGGTTGACGGCGAGCCCGCGTTCGTGCCCTATGCTCCGGGCGAAGCGCCCGAGGAAGAGGTCGACTGCACGGGCATAAAGCTCCTGCAAGGCAGGACGAGCTACTACCTGTACGATTCCGGTCGCATGACCGACGCATTTGCCAACTGGGCGTTCATGGCCGAAGAGAACGACGACGCTTCGACGCTTGCAACACTGGCGCGCGAGGAGTCTCGCACGTATCCGCGTCCGATGCCCGCTTCGTCCCTGAAGAACGACCCGTTCGGATTTACCGACGACCGCATTGACGAAGCGTGGAAGGTGGTTCAGGAGTGCGGCAGCTATCCCGACATTGCGGAAACTTTCGCTTCGAACGGCGACCGCTATTTCTTCTCGACCGACTATTTGAGCCGTGCGTACGCCGAGTCCTTGGCGGAGTGGGCTTCGGTCGAACGGTACATGAACGTATAACAGAAAGCCGGATGCGACAAGGCTCCCGAAAGGGCGGCTGCGTGCTTTGCTGTCGGATGGAGCCGTCAATGGGGCGATCCCGTCTTTGCATGCACGCGCAAAGGGGCGGAGCCTTCGCTGCAGTCTGCAGGAAAGGAGAGCGCCATGGGAGAAGGGCGCAATGTCTATCGCGAAGTGAAGGACCGTGCGGTCATTCGTACGGAGGACGTATACCAGATGGCGACCGAAGAGGGCGTTGCGGGGTATTCTGACACGCTGCTTGCGGTCGTGGCGAATTTCAAGAACAGCGGCGCGCCGGAAGGGTTTAACGCGCAGTCCATGGTGGGCAAATCGAAGCGCGGCGAAGTCGCACTGCGGCTGTTCGCGGTCGTCGATCCCGAGACGGAGACGTTCCAGCGCGTAGGGTTCAAGTCTCGCGGTTGTTTGGCCATGACCGCGTGCGCGTCCATGGTAAGCATGATGCTGGAAGGATTGACGCTTGACGAAGCGCTGGACATCACGCACGAGGACGTAGCACAGCGGCTCGATGGGGTTCCGGCAGGGAAGTCCTACACGGCGTATTTCGCTGCCGAGGCGGCCCGGGCGCTTGTGGGCGACTACCTTGTTCGACAGGGTGCGGGAACGCGAGAACTTGACGCGCGCGTTGCCTGCGAGGCGTCAGGTGTGCCGTGCGTGATGGCAGAGCACTGCAGCCTGCGCGACGCGCGCCTTGAGCTGCTTTTGCAGGAGGCCAGGCAGCGCTGACCGCGCATTGTACGTTTTGCTGCGCGGGTATGAAACGGTAGTGCTTGTGTTGCGAATGCTGCTTGTGCGCCATGCGCGGGCTGAATGCGGAAGGGCCCTGGAACAGTTTTAACGAACTGTTCCAGGGCCCTTCCTTATGCGTTGGGCTCACGGGCTGTGCGTGCTTTCTTCTCGAGGCGCGCACAGCCCGAAGGAGAGGGTGTTGCCTTACGGCAGCAGGTTCAAGCTGGAGAGCTCGTCCTTCACATCGGTGAGACCGTAGCCGTCCAGGCAGTCCGCCGTCGGGCAGCCCAGCTGGGAGTCCCAGCCGAAGCGCTCGTAGACCATGGTGAGCGCAGTCTGGAAGTCCTCGCGGTCCATCTTGTCGGTACCCTCGGTGAACGCCTGCTTGTCCGGATCCTTGTCAAAGGCCCAGTTCGTCATGACGTCGTGAACGTTGCGCATGTCGTTGCAGCCCATGGTGCCGTTGGCGTCGGTCATGCCGCGTACGGTGTTGGCGCGCTGCAGGGTCATGATGGCGGCGGCACGGCGGTACAGCTCGTCGGTGGTGATGTCCTCGCCGGTGACGGCCTTGTAGAACTTCGCTTCGAGGTCGAGGTCGCCGCGGTAGTTGCGGGCCTTCGTGGGGCTCATGGTCATCGGCCAGACCCAGTTGCACAGCGTGAGGCTGTCGTGCAGGACGTCGGTGACGATGGACCACCAAGCGAAGTTCGCCTTGTACTCGTTCATCGGGGTGTAGTTCTTATCGGCCGTGATGGCGTCCTCGCTGCCCCAGACCTCGGCCGCAATCTGCTTCTTCAGCTCGATCGGCAGGCCGCAGCCCTGGAAGTTGACGGCAGAGTGAATCATGTCATCGCGGTTGAACATCATGTTGTACACGGCGCCGACCTGGCCGAAGCACTCGATGGCGTGGTGGACCGGCCAGCCGCGGTAGTTGATGAGCGTGGAGGTGCTGTTGTCGAACCAGGACTGCTCGTTCCAGCGCTCGCACCACACAAGGGAGCCGTGGCCGATGTAGGCGAGTTCGCCGTCGTTGCGCGCGATAGCACTGATGATTTCGACCATGATAGTCGGGTCGCACACGTCGGCGTTGAACTTCTCCCAGTGGATGGCGTTGTACTCTGCCTCGGGCAGCACGCGCTTGAACACGCCGTTGACATGGCAGTAAGCAATGTCGCGGTAGAGCTGCGCGTAGTTGCACCACACGCCCAGGTCGTCCATGACGTTCAGGGTCGTGGTGTCCCAGATGACGGAAAGGTCGGCCTTGGACTCGTCGGACTTCAGGCCCATCTTAAGCTGCGGCTCCATGTACGTAGAGACCGGGAAGTTCGCAGCACAGGTGTTGCCGGTGTTCTTGAAGCCAGTGTTTGCCTCGGTCTCGTCCACGCGCAGGTCGGAGTAGCAGTGGATGGGGCAGCTGTGGCAGCCGTCCATCTTGATGGTGTACTTCTCAGCGGCGGCGCCCAGGTCCTTCGTGGACTTCATGCAGCGGTAGCCCACGGTGTTGAGCTCACCCGGCTTCGGCTCGCCGGTCTCGATGGGCTCGCCTTCGGCGGCCGCCCAGTACAGGCCCTTGCGTGCCGTCCAACGGGAGCCCTTGTCGTAGTACTCGGCCCATTCCTGCTGGGTGGAAGGAACGACATGGTTGTTGTTGGAGCCGATGATCTCGCGCAGCATATAGTCAGAGAGCTCGGCCACAGCCTGCGGGTCGGCTACGTTCACCGAGCCGTTGCCCTCGACCACGACAGCCTTGCACTTCTTCGAGCCCAGAACCGCGCCCAGGCCGGCGCCAGCGCTGTGGTTGCGCGAGTTGATAATGTTGGACATGGGCAGCAGGTTTTCGCCTGCCGGGCCGATGGCCGCCACGCACGCCTTCACGCCTTCGACCTGGTTAAGCAGCTGAGTCGTGTTGCGCGTTCCCTGGCCCCAGACGAAGGAGGCGTCCTTGATTTCGACCTGGTCGTCCTTGATGTTGATGTAAACCGGATGGTCGGATGCGCCTTCGACGATGAGGGCGTCCCAGCCCGCAAGCTTCAGCTTGGCGCCGAACATGCCGCCAAAGTGAGCGTCGATGACCAGATGGTCCTTCGTGAACGTGGAAAGCGAGCAGATGGTGGTGCGACCTGCCAGCGGAACGCCGGATGCGGTCAGCGGGCCCACGGCGAAGATGACTTTGTTCGCTTCGCTCAGCGGATCGGTGCCGGCCGGAACCTCGTCGTACATGATCTTGTTGCCGATGCCCATGCCGCCGATCAAGTGCTTGAACGGTTCGGTGGACTCGGTGCTGATCGATCCCGTGGTCAGGTTGACGCGCAGGATCTTTCCGGCCCAGCCGTAGGACTTTTCGTCAGCCATGTTGTTTCTCCCAATCTCCTTAGACCTTTGAGTGTTGTGCGCAAAGGCATGTGCGGGATCCAAGCGACGAAAACGTCCGCACCAGTGTGCGGGAAGGTGCGGAGAGGGAATACCCTCTTTGGGGGTAAAACGAAAAAAATGCCAGCTCAACGGTCATTTACCCCGGAAAAGGGGAAAGACAGGATACCGTGCGCGCGAAAATGCACCATGTTGTGCGCACGGGGTTTCCGTGCAGTGCGTCGATGGCGGACGAGACATGCCGACGCAAGCGCTGCGGGGGAACGTGCAGAAGATCCAGGCATCCGACACATATGAGACTCACGGAAATACAGGTGAGGGGGACACAAGGATGACCGAGAATACCCAGCCTAAGAAGACGGTAACCCGTCGCCAGGTGCTCGCCATGGCGGGCTGCGGCGTCGGCGGTCTGGTCGTAGGCGGCGTGCTGGCGAAGTGGGGAGTCGTGGAGGACTCCGTCGCATCCGGCCGCATTGCCATCGAGACGACGCCGACGAAGATGATCGTGACCGACCGCGCTCGCTGCTCCGGCTGCCAGCGCTGCGAGATGATGTGCACGCTCAAAAACGACGGGCGCGTCTGCCAGAACATTGCGCGCGTGCGCGTGTGGGAGAACTACTACTGGGGCACGAACCCCGGCTCCGGCGACGGCGCAGAGAACGGCAACTGCCAGTTCACCGTCGAACACTGCAAGCAGTGCAAGGACGCTAAGTGCATGGAGTACTGCCCGGTGCACGCCATCCACGCTGACGAGGAGACCGGTGCGCGCGTTGTCGACGCCGACGTCTGCATCGGCTGCGGCATGTGCCACATGGCATGCCCGTGGAACATGCCGGTCGTGGACACCGAGACGGGCGTCTCCACGAAGTGCATCTCCTGCGGACGCTGCGCAGAGCAGTGCCCGAACGGCGCCATCAAGTTCATCGACTGGAAAGACATCGCCGACGAAGTGATCGCCCAGGGCATCGTCCGCACGGCCACGCTGGCTTAAGGGGGGCTCCATGGCTGAAAGGAACATCTCACGCCGCGGCTTCATCGCGGCGGGCGCAGGCGTTGCCGCCCTTGCGGCGGGCGCTGGCGCCATCGGGTTCGGCGAATGGAACGAGGCGATTGCCGAAGGCGTCGAGAAGGGCGAGATCAAAGCAGTGCACTCCCTGTGCAACTCCTGCTCTTCGAAGTGCGGTTTCACGGCGTACGTGAAGGACGGCCAGCTCGTCACGATGATCGGCGACGCGAACCATCCGTACTGCGACGGCACGCTGTGCGCGCGCGGCTATGCCTACGCCTCCATCGCGTGGTCTGAAGACCGCCTGACCGAACCGCTCAAGAAGAACGACAAAGGCGAGTTCGAGGCGATCAGCTGGGACCAGGCATATGCCGAGATCGCGGAGAAGGTCCAGTCCATCATCGGTTCCGACGGCCCGCAGGCCCTCGCGATGATCCAGGACCCGCGCCCGTCCGGCAGCTACTACACCAAGCGCTTCATGAACGCGCTGGGCTCCGCCAACGTCTACACGCACGGCGTCGCGTGCAACATGTCGAAGAACTCCGGCATGACGCAGGCGCTCGGCGCGGCGGACTTCACGACCGACGTCGAGAACGCCAACATGGTGATCTTCCTCGGACGCTCCTACTGCGACGGCATCCGCCCGTCGTCGGTGCACGCGCTGCAGAAAGCGCACGAGAGGGGCTGCCGCATCGTCATGGTCGACCCGCGCTGCAACGCAAGCACGCTGTTCGCCGACGAATGGCTGCCCATCAACCCGGGCACGGACCTGGCCCTTATCCTGGCCATGGCCCATGTGCTCGTCGAAGAAGGCAAATACGACAAAGAGTACGTCGCGAACTACACCGTCGGCTTCGAGGACTGGGCGGCGCGCCTGGCCGAGTACACGCCCGAATGGGCCGAAGGCAAGACGGGCATCTCCGCTTCCACCATCAAGCGCCTGGCGGCCCAGATGTGGGAGGCTGCCCCGAAGGCGTCCATCGAGCAGGGCTGGCGTGCTGCGTACGGCTGCGCCTACCAGAACTCCGGCGAGACCGCGCGTGCGCTCTGCCTGTTCAACACGCTGCTCGGCTGCTGGGGTGTCGAAGGCGGCGCCTACTTCCCGGCGAGCGCTTCTGCCGGCAAGCTCGAGGACCCGAAGTTCGCCGCTCCCGCCGCGCCGAAGGAGAAGATCCTCGGCCAGGCGGAGTACCCGCTGTCCGCGGGCGGCATGGGCGTGTCCACCTACGCGCTCTCCCAGATTCCCGAGGGCAAGGTCAAAGGCGTCTTCTTCTACCAGTCCAACTGCGTGGCGGGCTACTCCAACCCGGCGAAGCTCGCCGAGTTCGTGCAGGCCGCCGAGCTCTCCGTCGCCATCGACGTGCAGATGACCGAGACCTGCCAGGCCTGCCAGTACGTCCTGCCCGACACGAGCTATCTCGAGCGCCTCGAGGTGCCCGAGTTCGTGGGCGGGAAGGTGCCGGTCGTGTCCCTGCGCGACCAGGTCATCGAGAAAATCCACCCGGAGACCCGCCCGGTCGACCAGATCTTCACGGAGCTCGCGCAGGCGTGCGGTGTGGGCGAGTACTTCCAGTTCACGGTCGAGGAGCTGGCGGACGCCCAGCTGCGCACGGTGGGGCTTTCGCTCCAGGCGCTGCGCGATGCGGGCGGCACGGTCGCGTTCCCGGAGAAGGCTCTCAAGTTCGCTCCTAAGACTTCGTGGGGTACCTCCGACAAGAAGGTCCACTTCACGAGCGAAGCCTGCGCGAACGCCGGCTTCCCGGCGTCCCCGGGCTGGCTGGAGCCGCAGGTCATGCCGATGGGAACCGAGTTCCGCCTGATCGGCGGCAAGCAGGCCATCCACACGCACACCCAGACCGCCAACAACGAAGGCCTCATGGCCATCACGGAGCAGTACGGGCTCGACCGCGTGTGGATCAACGACGCGAAGGCTGCGGAGCTGGGCATCGCCGACGGCGACGAGGTGGAGCTCACGGCGCCTGCCATCGGCTTTACCGCCCGCACGCGCGCGCACGCCACGCCGCGCATCAACCCGACCGCCATCTACCTGCCGAGCCACTACGGCTGCTCGGTGAAGGAGCAGAAGACCGCCTACGGCGTGGGCCTGCGCCA
Source organism: Candidatus Aveggerthella stercoripullorum (assembly GCA_018712955.1). Lineage (GTDB taxonomy): Bacteria > Actinomycetota > Coriobacteriia > Coriobacteriales > Eggerthellaceae > Aveggerthella > Aveggerthella stercoripullorum. Next base: position 63,780 of record DVGB01000004.1, on the reverse strand, counting down.
GATGGATTTCGTGCCCTTCCACATTGAGCCGGGCTATGGCGGCACCATGTCGCAGGAGACGGTCGTCACCGTGAAGAAAGTAGGTGCATAGGCATGACGCGCTACGGAATGCTCATCAATACCAAGAAGTGCATCGGCTGCTTTGCCTGCCGCACCGCCTGCCAGCGCCAGAACGGCCTGCTGCCGGACGAGGACTTCATCCGCTATGAAGAGCACGTCAACGGGTCCTACCCGAACGTTCGCATCGAGACCGTCCCGCTGCAGTGCATGCACTGCGCCGACGCACCGTGCGCGAACGTCTGCCCGACGGGCGCCACGCACATAAGCCCCGACGGCATCGTGCTGGTGGACCACGGGCGCTGCATCGGCTGCAAGTACTGCATGGCCGCCTGCCCCTACCAGGTGCGCGCGTTCAACGAGAAGGAAGGCATTGCGGACAAGTGCCGCTTCTGCACCGTGTCCGCCTCCGAAGGCGGCACGAAGATGTGCACGTGCGTGGAAGCGTGCATCACGGGCGCCCGCGTTTTCGGCGATTTGGACGACCCCGACTCCGAGGTCTCGCGCCAGATTAAAGAGCTCAATGCCCAGCCTATCAAGGGCGACCTGACCGACGTCAGCGTGTTCTACGTGAGGTGATGGAAAGATGGAAATGACGTTTGAACCTATCTGGGACTCCATCATCGCATGGTACCTGTTCCTGGCCGGCCTCGGCGGAGGCGCCTTCGCCACTTCGGCCTTCCTGCACTGGCGCCATCCGCATGCGGTCACCATGCGCAAGATCGGCCATCTGATCGCCCCCATCGCGGTAGCGGTCGGCCTGGTCCTGCTCATGTTCGACGCAAAGGGTGGCCTGTTCCACCCCTGGCGCTTCGCGCTGCTTCTGCACAACCCGTTCTCGGTCATGACGTGGGGCGTGGTGTTCCTGGCGTGCTTCATGGTCGTTTCGATCATCGTGCTCGTCATGGACATCCTGAAAAAGTCCGTCCCGCGCTGGCTCGAGATCGTGGGCGCGGTCTTCGGCGTGTGCGTTGCCATGTACACCGGCGCGCTTTTGGGCGTGTGCAAGACGTTCCCGCTGTGGAACACCGCGCTTCTGCCCATCCTGTTCCTGGTGTCGGCCATGTCTGCGGGCGCGGCGAGCGTGCTTCTGACCGCCATCTTCAAGCATCCGGAGGAGTTCAACCGCGCAGGCGTGCTCAAGAAGTTCCACTTCTGCTTGCCTATCATCGAGCTCGTGCTTGTGGCGGTGCTGCTCTTCATCACGGCGTACAACTCCACGGCGGGCTTTTCCTCCGTCTGGAGCCTGGTGGCAGGGCAGTGGGCTCCCCTGTTCTGGATCGGCCTGGTGGCAGTGGGCCTGGTGCTGCCGACGGTGCTGGAATGCTGGCTGCTCTTCTTCAGCCCGAAGGAGTTCGAGGAGTCGCGCAAGGCGCACTACATCAGCGCCGCCTCCGACGCGGCCGTCCTCGTCGGCGGCTTCCTGCTGCGTTTCCTGATCGTCATGGCGGCGTTGCCGGTCACCATCTCTTAACGTTTCCCGCTCCTCCCTCATGGGGCGGGGCGCGTGCGCACGGTCGCTTTCCTGTAAAGCGGGCAGTGCCCAGGCATCTTTCATCAAGCCTGGGCGCCGTGCTGTCCGCCTGAAGAACGGTCGGGCGCTTGCAGGATTGCGCTCACCCTCCCATATTCGCAATCCTGTTGTTCGCAGGGCTCCATTTCCTTCCCCGGAGCCCTGCTTCTGTTTTTGGGTTGATATCACGAAAAAGGCGGCATCGTCACTGACGAAAGGCCGCCTTGCTCGGTATGCGCCTGCGATGATCGCCTTCTGCGCAATGGCGGCTGCTCTGGCCGCTAGCGCAGTTCGTTCGGAACGAACGCGGTCTCTTCTGCCGACTTCCGCTCGATGGTGGGAATCTCGATCTGCGCCATGTAGGCGGGCACGCCGATGCCGTGCGCATCGCGCGCTTTCTGGCAGATGCTGCCGAAATTGCCGTCCAGATACTGCATATGCTCGTCCAGGATGACCCAGCAGTCGGTCGGGTCGTAGGGGATGGCCATGTCCGTCGGAATGAAGAAATGGTTCTTTACGCCGAGCTCGGTCAGGATGGTGTCCACTTCAGCGCGGAACGTTGCGCAGTCGAGGTCAGGGCCATAAGCGCCGAAAGACAGGGACGTTTTCAGGAGAGGTTTGGTGCCGACGGCCTGGAGCACGTAATGGTGGTTGATTTCAAAGACCTTCGCGCAGGCTTCTCCGGCTTTGTAGTTGGCTTCGAGCGCGTCTTCCAGCGAGGGCGTGAGCACGGTGGGAACGCGCGTGAAGTTGCCGAACGGTTGCTGCAGGAGTGCGCCACGGTTGTTCAGATCCCAGCTTTCCATGATCATGTTCATCTTCTGGTACGCGTCCTGGGGGTAGAGGCCGGGGCCGTAGAATTCGCGGTATTCGTGACTGCGCAGTACGTCGGCTGCGATGCTGGCGAACGAATCGCCCGGTGTCGGCACGTCGTCTTCAAATTGCTCAAGGAACGAAACGACCGGGCTATAGAGCGCTGTGCGGGAAGGGGCGTCGCAGGCGCGCCGAGCGAGCTCGTCTACGTCTATGGTAAATACCCAAGCTGAAGCGGAGCCGTAGGCAAGCCCTAAAAGCGTGCGGACGATGCCGGATGCTTTTCCCAGATGAGCGAGCGCGAAGGTAGAGCCTTCGGCTTCGCATTCCACTTTGTAGGTGCGCGCATCGAGTGCGACAAGCCGCGCTTTCGCGCTGATGCCGTAGACCTCCTGCGCAATGCGCGTCCAGCGGCGCGACCAGAGGGCCGCGCTGAACTCGTCTTCGACGATGATGCCCTCGATGGTCCAGTGTGCGGGGATGGCCGCGTCGTTGCCGTCGAACGTGCGGCCGATGCAGAACGTGCGCAAAGGCAGCGGGCCGCGCATCGTGTCAAGCTGGGTAGCGAGCACGTTCGTGCGCAGGGTGTAGCGCCCGTCCTCTTCGAGCGCTATCCGCCGCTTGCTTTGGAAATCGGGCGTTTCGTACAGGGCGAATGCCCAGTCGACGCTTTCTATTTCGGAGGCTGACCTGTCGTCATGCAGCGTGAAGCCGTTCGCGACGAGCGCGCGCGTCAGCGCCCCGAGCTTGGAACGAATCGGATGCTGCGTTATCCTTCCCATGGAACTCACCCTTCTGCCGTATGGTTCTCGTCTATAGTGCAGGAGCGTGGCAGTGCATAGATGGAGAGAAGGGCGATGATGTCCTGCACGGTAGCATCATCATACTTCATATAATTTCCAATATCAATTACATGGTAGAATTATATTTCCATCTGAGCGAATAGTGCAGGACTGCGATGAACGAGCGCCGCAGAGCTTGAGGCACGGCGCTTTCCGAGAGGACGCATTATGAAATTCAGCGTAACCCCTGAACTGGCGTTGCTGCTCAAGACCCTGCATGCGCAGAGCAGCATTCCTGCGAAAGACCTTGCCGAGAAAGTGGGCAAAAGCCCGTCGTACATTTCAAAGCTCGAGAACGGCGAGGTGAAGTCCATCCAAAAGGACGTGCTTGTTCGGATGCTGTCCATCGTGGCAGGCGGGGGCGATTTCTTTGAAGAGGTGCTGCCGACTGCTGCGCGTGTGCTCAGGTCGTTCATGGAGCCAAAGCGGCTGCTCAGCCAAGTATGGCTTCTTCAGCTGGACGTGGTAGAGCGGACGGTCGTCATCCCTGCGGCTATGGCGGCCGACGTGAAAGCGCAGCTGTCTGCCGCGGGCGAGACCTTGTCGGGCCTTGTTGAGATGGTGAACCGTAATGAGGATTCGGGCCTTCCGGAAAGCTTTCCTGCCAACGAGGTCACGGTCGTGGACTACGAGGGGACTCCGCGCTTTACCGTGCGCGTCGTCGTGGACGAGACACGTGTCGAACAGGCGTTTTCTAAGGAAGTTCCCGTATTGTCCTATCTTGCGGTGAACGACCTGGTATTTGCCCTGTTTCGCCGGATGCGCTTTCCCTCGTCGGTCGGGAAAATGCCGCCGGAGGAAGCGGTGATCGTACTGCGCTGTACGGCCTCGTACATGGAGCAATGGGGACTCCATTCGCTTACCGGGTTCAGCCATCTGATATCATCCGACGAGTTCATCGAGCGGCAGGAGCCGTTGACCAGGTCAAATCCGCGCATTGTGCAGCGTATTGCCGACCTGTTGGAGGAGCTGTCCCAGCATGAGGCCGTCGTGACGACCAACCAGCTGAATGCCTTCTATGAGATGCTCCAGTGGGATCCGGCATTCGCGCTCAAGCTCGTGAGCATGCCGTTTTCCGACCTGGGGGAGATGGGCTTTCGTACAAAGAGCCGCCTGCTGGCAGACATCCAGGAGCTTATCGACCGCTATGACCAGCTGCCCGATTTAGAGAAAAGATTCGAAACCTATTAGAGAAATAAATTTCCATTTATGGATAAAAGAATAGAAAATTATTGACTTTATTCGGGAATGAGCGTCAAATGGTAGCAATAGATGGAGAGGAAGGTGGGACAGGAGACCGTTCCGATGAAAACCGAGTTCCCGAAGTTGCTCGAACCGGGGAAGATCGGCCCGTGGGATATGCCGAACCGCATTGTCATGGCGCCGATGGGCACGCTGAACGCGGACAAAGATGGGTTCGTGACCGACCGTACGCTCAAGTTCTATACCGAGCAGGCCAAAGGCCGCTTCGGCATGATCGTCGTAGAGTGCACCTTCATTGACGAGCTGGCAAGCAAAGGCGAAGAGAACAGCCAGACGCTCACGAAAAACGAGCAGATTACCGGTTACGCGCGCCTTGCTTCCGCCATCAAAGATTACGGCGTGAAGGCAATCCTCCAGCTCAATCACATGGGCAAACAGATTACCCTTATGGACCGGCCGTCCTGGGGCCCGTCCACGATGAACGAGATTATGGGCGGCGTCATGCCGTTCCCTATTCGCGGCATGTCGAAGGCAGAGATCAAGCAGTGCGAGAAAGACTTCGCAAAGGCGGCATGGCGCGCAAAGATGGCGGGGTTCGACGGCGTGCAGATTCACGGCTCCATCTGCCACTTGATCGCCATGTTCTGTTCGCCGTTCTACAACCATCGTACCGATGAGTACGGTGGCTCCCCCGAGAACCGCGTGCGCTTCTATAAAGAGATCATTGAGGAAGTCCAGAAGGAGTGCGGAAAGGATTTTCCGATTATCGCGCGTTTGGCGGGCAGCGAGTACAGTCCGGACGGCCTGACGCTCGAGGAAGGCATCGAGCAGGCGAAGATTCTCGAGAAGACGGGCGTCGTGTGCTTCCATATCGTGGGCGGGGACTACCGCAACGTGCGCTGCATCAACGCGCAGTATGACAAGCGCGGAGACTTCATCGAGATTGCAAAAGGCTTCAAGGAGGCGGGCATCAAGATTCCGCTCATCCTGGACGGTGGCTTCACCACGCCCGATATCGCCGAAAAGGCGCTCGAAGACGGCGTGTGCGACTACATCGGCCTGGGGCGTCCCGCCATCGCCGATCCCCTGTGGGCGGTCAAGCTGGCGGAAGGCAGGCCCGAGGATATCATGCCGTGCATCCGCTGCACGCGCGGTTGTGTCGGCACCATGGAGACGTTCAATGCTGCTGTCGGCCTGCGCTGTTCGGTGAACCCGCGCTGCAATATGGCGGGCATTCGCGAAGTCAATCCCATCACGAAGGTCAAGCGTGTCGGCATCGTAGGCGGCGGTCCTGCCGGCATGGAGGCTGCGCGCCTGCTGCGGGAGCGCGGTCACGAGGTCGACCTGTACGAGAAGCGCAAACTGGGCGGCACCATGAACGAAGCGGCATTCGCCCTGGAGCTGAAAGGCGACATCAAGCGCCTCATCGACTACTACGTCGTGCAGATGGACAAACGAGGCGTGAACGTCATACGGGAAGAGGCGACCGCGCAGACCATCATCGACAAAGGCTACGATGCCGTTATCGTGGCAACGGGCGCTGACGCCCTGCCTGCAAAGTGCAAGGGGTCGGATGCGCACGGCGACAAGGTCACGGTGCTCTACGACTACGCTACCGACACTGACGCGGTGGATGTGGGACAGACCGTCATGATCGTCGGCGGGTGCTTCATGAACCTGGAGATGGCGTTAAGCCTGCTCAAGAAGGGCAAAAACGTCATTGTGAGCTCGCGCCGTGGCGCCCGTATGGGCCTTATGGAGTTGGGTGACGACAATTCGAGCCCGCAACAGCAGCGCCTGTCCATCCTGTTGGGCTCTTACCTGAGGACCGGGCAGCTCACACTCAAGCTGAACCATGCGTTTCTTGAGGTCACGGCGGAAGGCGCCATTCTGCGCGACAACAAGTCGAAAGCCGAAGAAGCGGTCGCCTGCGACCACGTCATCATGTGCCGTGGCTACCACGGTCGCCCGAAGCTGTGGGAAGAAATTCGCGCGGCCATTCCCGAAACGTACCTGGTGGGCGATGCGACCATGCGCTTGCGCTGCAATGACAAGCGCGTCATTCACCATGCCATCGAAGAAGCGTGGGGTATCGCGAACAACATTTAGGCAGCATGCGCGCGGGCGCGTGCAGGGTTGCGCCCGCGCGCTGCTAACGGCCCGCATGAGAAACGGAGACAGTCGCTTTTTCTCATTTTGCTACAGGGCCGGACGAATAACGCCACACCCTGAGAAAAGTGACTGCTCCTTTTCTCAGGGAATGCGGCGTGCGTTCTGAGCGAAAGGAACAGACATGGGAATCTTGGACGGAAAAGTCGCCATCGTCACCGGATCAGGCCAGGGCATCGGCAGCGGTATTGCCATCTACCTGGCGCGTCAAGGAGCGAAGGTCATCACGAACAATCGCAAGCCGAACGGCATGAGCGCGCAGGAATATCGCAAAGAGGACATGCCCGAAGAGGATTGGAACGAGTTCATCAGCCTTAAGGGCGATGCGGAGAAGACGGCAAACATCATCAAGGCCGAGGGCGGCGAGGCGTTGCCCTTCTACGGCGACGTCTCCGACTGGGCGACCGCGGAGAAGATGGTGCAGACGGCTGTCGATACCTGGGGTCGCATCGACATCATCGTGAACAATGCCGCCGGCATGGGCATGGGCGGCATCCTGGCATTGACCGAGGAAGAATGGGACAAGATGACGGTCAGCCGCTCAAAGGGCGCGTTCGCGCTCATGCACTTTGCGGCACCGTACATGATCGAGCAGGGATTCGGCCGCATTGTCAACGTGGCGTCCGACGCATGGGTCGGACTGCCGGACAACGATGCCTACAGCTGCAGCACTGCCGGCATGGTCGGCCTTTCGTGGGCGGCGGCGAAAGAGGTTTATCGGCACGGTATCACGGTGAACGTGCTCTGCCCGCAGGGCGCTTCGCCGTCGCACGCGGTCGAGTACAAGAAGATGGTGCGCAACGTGGAGGCCATTACCGGACAAGCGCCCGACCCGCGCATCCTTGCTATGGTCGAGGCGGACCATGGCGACCCGGTGGGCCTGGGTCCCTTCGTGGCGTATGTGTGCTCGGAGGAAGGCGGCTACATCAGCGGTAACGTTTTCGCCGCTACGGCAGCAGGAAAGGTGAGCCTGTATTCGAATCCCAAGGTCGTGGGCCAAATCCAGAGCGAAGGCGGCAAGCTGTGGGACGTCGACGAGCTGGGCGTTGCCTTGAAGCGCGATCTGCTCGGCGAAGACTACGAGTCCGACGCGGCGCATGCTGGCTGGGGCCACTAACCATACTGGCCGGGGCTCCATGCCCCTCGCGGCTGAGATAAAGCAAAACGACCAGGCAGATGGGCAATCTGCCTGGTCGTTTCTAGAGGACGCAATGAGAAAAGAGATCGGTCGCTTTTCTCATCGGCTTTGGGGAAAGGCGAGCGAGCGTAGGGGAACGGGGCGCTCGCTCGCTGCTTTGGAAGGGCGTGTTAGGCAAACGGCATCGTGTGCGTGTCGGTGCGGCCGAGCCGTTCGAACTTCTCCAAGTCGGTAACCGCCATGCCTTGTGCGGGGTCGTGGCGTTTGGCGAACTGGGCGTCGTCCGGGTCATTCCACAGGCTTTCTGCCACGGGTTTCCATTCGGCCGCTGCCGAAGCGCACTTCGCGCAAAGGTCGTGCGCGTTCTCTTCGTGCTCCAGGTCGGTAGAGCGGGCGCCCGTCGCGTCCACCATGTCGGCGAGGCGTCCGGTGTTGTCCAGGATGGGGCAGGGGCGCAGTAGGTTGCCGTCGAAGGGCTGGTTTTCGTAGTACGCCATGAACAGCGGCGACTTTAGCGCTTCCAGCAGCGAGACGTCGTGGATGTTCGCGTTCGAATAGTGCGCGAACACGCAGGGCTCCACGTCGCCTGCAGCATTGATATGCAGGTAGCGTCGTCCGCCGGCGATGCAGCCTCCCACGAATTCGCCGTCATTCCAGAAGTCGAGCGTGAAGAGCGGCTTCTTCGAACGCATGTCGCGCACGAAACGGTAAAGGTCCTTGCGCTGTTCGGCGCTCGCCATGAGGTCGGTCGGCGCGTTCACGCCGACGGGCATGTACGTGAAGATCCAGCAGAACAGAACGCCCTGTTCGACCATCCAGTCGAAGTACGCTTCGGAGGCGATGGAGCTGGCGTTCTGGGAGGTGTAGCAGCAGGAGACGCCGAAGGGAAGCCCGTGCTGTTTGAGCAGCTCCATGGCGTGTGTGACCTTTGCGTAGGTGCCCTCTCCGCGGCGGGCGTCCGTTGCCTGCTCGAAGCCTTCCACGCTGATGGCGGGCACGAAGTTCTTTACGCGCAGCATGTCCTGGCAGAAGTCTTCGTCGATGAGCGTGGCGTTCGTGAACGAAAGGAACGTGCAGTCAGCATGCTTTTCGCACAAGGCGATGACGTCCTTTTTGCGCACGAGCGGCTCTCCGCCGGTGTAGATGTAGACGTGGACGCCCAGCTCTTTGCCCTGTTCGATGATGGAGTCGATGTCGTCGAACGAAAGGTTGAGCTTATTGCCGTACTCCGCCGCCCAGCAGCCGGTGCAGTGGAGGTTGCAGGCGCTCGTCGGGTCGAGCAGGATGGCCCAGGGGATATTGCACTGGTGTTTTTCGCGCATCTTCTCTTGGACGGGCCATGCAAGCAGGTTGCCTTCGACCAGGAAGGTTTTGATGAGCGCGTTGCGCACTTCGGGGTTCAAATCCATGATGCGCATGATGAGCTGGTACCAGTTGTCCTTTCGCTCGATAGCGCCTTTGAACGCCTGGCGTTGGGTCGGGAACAAGCTGTCGGGCAGCACCGTGTCGAGCATGCTCATGATTTTCTCAATGTGCGGCTCGGGGTCCTCGGTGATGTAGTCGACAAGCGCGTTCAAGGTAGAACGCTTGATGGCGTCGGTTGCTTTCATACGGTTCCTCCCTCTCGTGATGGCGCCGAGGCTGCCTGCCAAACCTATAGAGGCAGGGCGCCTGGTCCGCTCTCTGTCTGCGCGCGAACGGAGCGGGCGGGGCTACGTGCGCTCTCGTGTCGAGTGCACAGCGACCATGTGCAAATACAACGCCGCGCATGCTGTGGTGTGGCTGCGGGATAGTTACTGCCCAGGTGTTGCATTTCGCACTGAAAGAAATCATAGTGAGGGGAACAGAGGGGGCAATTGCCAGAACAGAGCGTCCTGGTGTTTACGCCACAGTATTGAGACAGGTGTGGCGTGCGGTACCGAACGGTTACCAAAGGAAGCTTGCCTGGCCCGCCGACGCAGACGGGCATCGGGCGGCGAAAAGCCTCGGAAGAAGGTTGGTGGGACACGCGTGTTGGACGAAAGAGCGCAGAGAACCGCGAAAGACTGGCGGGAAGGGATGCAAAGCGGGGTTCGGGAGGACCGACGAGTGGTGCGCACGCGCGAAGCGCTGTTCGCTGCGTTCGAGCGCCTGCTGACTGAGCGCGAGTATGCCGAGATCACGGTCAGCTTGCTTGCGCGCGAGGCGGACATCAACCGGAAGACGTTCTATCTGCACTACGACTCCATCGACGACATGGTGTTCGACATGATGAAGCGCTTGGCAGAGCGCATGGCAGAAGACGTGGAAGACCGGTTGCGCGCACGCGCCGACAATCCGCCGGAAGATCTGATCGATTTCTGCGTCGCGGCGTTTTTCACGGAAATCCACGAATGGGTGAAGGGGCGCGAAATCGTCAATCGGCGCGAGCTTATGGCCTTGCCGACGGGCCGCATGATCGAGTGCTTTCGGGAGCCTATCATGCGGATTGCCGTGCGTGCCGGAATCAAGCAGGAAGGCATTCCCGAATGGATCATCGACGCGAACATTGCGTTCGTGCTTGGCGGCATGCTGGGCATTTACGGCATATGGCTCGAGGAGGACCAGGGCATCCCGTATGACGGGTTCTTGCGCACGGCCGCTTTGTTCACCGCAGGCGGCGTGCATCGTGTGCGCGAAGCACTGAGCGAGAAGCAGTGACGGCCTCCGTTCTTCGCATCCTGCATCTTTCGCGGTGAGCATGAACCCATTTCGCGCTCTCGCAGCAAGTTCGGGAACTTCTTGGTGCGCATTTCCCAGCTATCTTCTCCGCCTTTTCACCTCATTTGGGGCAGGTTGCTTCATAATAGAAAAGACGAAACCCCTCTTCACGGCGGGCCTTTCGAACGACACGCGACCAAGGAGACCCATGGCAGGAGTGTTCAGAGAAAAGAGCTTGGAACGGGCGGCGTCGCCCGAAAGCTTGGATGACTATATCCAGGTCTCGAATCCGAGCGTGTGGATGGTCTTGATTGCGATTCTGCTGCTGCTTGCGGGCGGTTTCGTGTGGGCTTGCTTCGCGAATCTTTCCGACGAGCAGCCGTGCACGATTGCGGTTTCTGGCAATACGGCCGCATGCTATGTAGACCAGGCGAACGCCGAGTACCTTTCCGAAGGCGACGAAGTCACAGTGGCGGGAACGACGGGGACCGTCCTCAGCGTAAGCGCGGACGTCGTGCCCCTTTCGGGACTTCCAGGCGAGGCGCAGGATGCCGCAGCGGATGGAACGGGATGGTTCTATTGGGCGACTGTTTCCCTTGAGCTGCCGGAAGGCGTCTACGAAGGCGAAGTCACCACCCGTTCGTACCGCCCTCTCGCACTCCTCTTCGGGCAGGAGTAGCGCATGCCGAAGGCGAAGCGGATACATACCGTGCGGCCTGCCGGGCAGATGGCGGCGCGGATTCCCCAGATCATGCAGATGGAGGCGCTCGAATGCGGGGCGGCAAGCCTTGCCATGGTGTGCGCCTACTACGGCAAATGGATCCCGCTCGAACAGGTGCGTGGCGATTGCGGCGTTTCGCGCGACGGTTCTTCGGCGCTCAATATCGTGAAGGCGGCGCGCCGGTACGGCTTCGATGCGCGTGGGTATCGCATGGAGCCGGAATCGCTGGCCAGCAAGGCGGTGTTTCCTTGCATCGCGCATTGGTCGTTCAACCACTTTGTCGTGGTGCGCGGCATCAAAAACGGCACCGTCTATTTGAACGATCCCGCCAGGGGCGAGGTCAAGATCAGCATGGAGGAGTTCGACCGGGGGTTCACGGGCGTCTGCCTGCAGCTCGTTCCGACCGAAGATTTCCAGCCAGGCGGCGAGCCCACTTCCGTCAAGGACTTTGCGTTCGAGCGCTTGCACGGCGCGAAGGCAGCGCTTGCCTTCGTTGCCATTACGGCGGCGATCACATCGTTGCTCGGCATTGTGAATCCGGCGCTTTCGCAGATTTTCACCGACCGCTTGCTCACGGGCGAAAACCCCGGTTGGCTGATACCTTTTATGGCGGTTCTTGCGGTGATGGCGTTGATCCAGGTCACGGTGAGCGCCTTGAACGCGGTATACCTGCTGCGCGTCGAAGGCAAAATGGCGGTTTCGTCCAACGCGAGCTTCATGTGGAAGGTGCTCCATCTTCCCATGGAGTTTTTCTCGCAGCGCATGGCAGGCGACATCGTTTCCCGTGCGGCCACCAATGCGGGCATCGCCCAAAGCGTGGTGGGCACGCTTGCACCGTTGCTTATCAACGCGGTCATGCTGGTGGTCTACCTGGTTATCATGGTGACGTATTCGCCGCTTTTGGCAGCGGTCGGCATAGCATCGAGCGCGATCAATATTTTCGTGGCACGGCTTATTTCGGCAAAGCGCGTCAACATCACGCGCGTGCAGATGCGCGACCAGGCGAACCTGGCGTCGGCGACGATGGCGGGCATCTCCATGGTGGAAACGCTCAAGGCGGCAGGCGCAGAGGCAGGCTTTTTCCGCCGGTGGTCAGGCTATCAGGCCTCTGCGAACACCCAGGCGGTCAAGGTCGCGCGACTTGGTCAGTACCTCGGGCTCGTTCCACAGTTGGTCAATACGGCATCGAGCGTGGCAGTGCTGGTCATTGGCGTGTGGCTGATCATCGGCGGGCATTTCACGACGGGCATGCTGTTGGCGTTCCAAGGCTACCTGGCACAATTCAGCGCGCCTGCCCAGAGCTTTATCGGCAGTATGCAGCTTTTCCAGGAGATGCGCACGGACATGGAGCGCATCAAGGACGTCATGGACTACCCGTCCGACCCGTTGGCGATCGAAGGGCCGGGCGTCCAGAAAGGCAGTTCGCCTGCGCCCGATGCGGGCGTCTCTGAAGAGGACGATGAGACGGCGGCCGCGTCTGCCGCGCTGCCTTTTGCGATGGACGGCCTAGAGAAGCTGCGCGGGAACGTGCGGATGGAAGGCGTCTCGTTCGGGTATTCGCCGCTGGCCGACCCGCTCATCAAAGATTTCTGCCTGGACGTGCCCGCAGGCAGCTCGGTTGCGTTCGTGGGGCCTTCCGGCTGCGGGAAGTCCACGCTGTCAAAGCTGATTTCGGGACTGTACCGCCCCTGGGAAGGCCGCATCCTCTTCGACGGAAAGCCGCTTGAGGACGTTCCGCGCGCAGTCCGCTGTGGCTCGATCGCCGTTATCGACCAGGATATCGTTTTGTTCAACGACACCATCGCGAACAACATTCGTCTGTGGGACGAGTCCATCGAAGACTTCGAGGTCGTGCTTGCCGCGCGCGACGCGCGCATCCACGATGACATCATGGAGCGTGACGACGGCTACGACCACGTGCTCGCCGAAGGCGGCCGCGATTTCTCTGGCGGCCAGCGCCAGCGGCTTGAGATAGCCCGCGCTTTGGCCATGGACCCCACCGTGCTCATCATGGACGAGGCGACGAGCGCACTCGACGCGAAAACGGAGGCTGAAGTCGTCAACGCCATCAAAAAGCGCGGTATCACCTGCATTGTGATCGCGCATCGTCTGTCAGCGGTTCGGGATTGCGACGAAATTGTCGTGCTTGACCAGGGCAAAGTGGTCGAGCGCGGGACGCACGAGCAACTGTACGCGGCGGGCGGTATGTACGCGCGCCTTGTTTCCCAGGAATAGAGGCGCACATGGGTTGGTTTGAAAGTCAGATCGAAGAGCGGGAACGCTCGGATTCGATGAAGCTCGAAGCTTCGTTGCGCGCTCTTTCCGACGCGGTGACCGGGAAGCGGTCTTCGAGCGGCATGAACATGATCGCGCAGGCGAAAAGCGCGCTTGAGGCAGTGCTCGGCTATTACGGCGCGAAAGCGGCAGAGCCGCCGCGCGGCATGGACGACGTGCGGGAGTTGATCGAATTCCAGCTGCAGTCGACCGGGATGATGTACCGTCCTGTCCGCTTGCGGAAGGGCTGGACGTCCGACGCGATCGGCGCGATGCTCGGCTTCCTGAAAGACGGCCGTCCGGTGGCGCTTTTGCCCCGCAAACGCGGCGGGTACGCGTACCGTTCCCCCGATGACGGCACGCTGGTGAGCATCGACCAAAAGGCCGAGGCTATGCTCGAGGATGCCGCCTACTGCTTTTATCGTCCGCTGCCGCAAGAGAAGCTGGGCGTTCGCGACCTGCTGTTGTTCATGGCGCGGTCCCTTGATATGAGCGACTACGTCACGGTCGTAGCGGCGACGTTGGCGGCAACGCTGCTTGGCATGGTCGTGCCGACGGTGAACTCTATCGTGTTCGGCCCCGTAGTGGAGATAGGCGATTTGGGCATTGTCGGGCCGATCGCCGCGCTGCTGGTGGGCGTCATGTTCTCGCAGGTCGTGATCGGCGGCATCAAGCAGCTTGTGATGACGCGCGTGCAAACGCGCCTTGACCTGCCGCTCCAGGCAGCTGTCATGATGCGCGTTCTCTCGCTTCCGGCTTCCTTCTTCGGCGCATACCAGACGGGCGAACTGTCGACGCGCGTCGAGGCGGTGCGCACGATCGCGTCGTCCCTTCAGAGCATGGTGCTTTCGACCGGTCTGACTTCGGTGTTCTCGCTTGTCTACATCGGCCAGATCTGGGCGATGTCTCCCGCTTTGGCGGCGCCCGCCTTTGCAGTCATCCTTGCGACGACTGCCGTGAGCGCTGTTGCGGTCGTCGCGCAGGTTCGGACCTCGCGCAAAATGCTTGCCTATTCGGCCAAGCGGTCAGGCTGGGAGTATGCCTTGTTGACTGGCGTGCAGAAGGTCAAGCTGGCGGGCGCGGAGAAGCGTGCGTTCGCAACGTGGGCGGACGTCTACCAAAAGCTAGCGCGCCTGACCTACAACGGCCCGCTCGTGGTGCGTCTTGCGTCCACGATTCAGACGGCGGTTTCGCTCGTCGGCACGATGGCGCTCTATGCTGCAGCGATAGGCGGCGGCGTTTCGGTAGCGGCGTACATGGCGTTCTCGTCTGCCTACGGCATGGTGTCGGGTGCCTTCACGGGAGTCGCAGGCATTGCGATGCAGGCTGCCATGCTGCGCCCCTTGCTCGAGCTGGCGGAACCTATCCTGAAGACGGTTCCGGAAAGCTCCGAGCACAAGCCGGCGGTCCAGCGGCTTTCGGGCGGGTTCGAACTGGACAACGTGTCCTTTGCATACCGTGAAGGGCAAAGGCCCGTGCTCGACGGCATTTCGCTCAAAGTGCGCCCGGGCGAGTACGTGGCAGTGGTGGGCAAAACCGGTTGCGGGAAGTCGACGCTCATGCGCCTGCTGCTTGGTTTCGAGGCGCCCCAGCGCGGGGCGGTCTATTACGACGGGCGCGATTTGTCCGGCGTGGATGCATCCAGCGTGCGTCGCAATATCGGCGTCGTGCTGCAGGGCGGCAAGCTGTTCATGGGCAGCATCTACGACAACATTTCCATCTCGGCGCCTGGACTTACCATGGACGAGGCATGGAAAGCCGCCGAGTTGGCGGGCATTGCCGATGACATCCGTGCCATGCCGATGGGCATGAACACGTTCGTGACGGAGACTGGTGGCGGCGTTTCGGGCGGCCAGCGCCAGCGGCTCATGATCGCGCGCGCCATCGCCCCTCGTCCGAAGATCCTCATGTTCGACGAGGCGACAAGCGCGCTTGACAACGTGACCCAGCGTATCGTTTCGGACTCGCTCGACGAGCTCAAATGCACGCGTTTGGTGATCGCCCACCGGCTGTCCACCATTCGCCACTGCGACCGAATCCTGGTGCTAGATGGGGGCAAGATTGTCGAGGACGGCACGTACGAGGAGCTGATCGAGCAGCAAGGGCTGTTCGCTGACTTAGTGTCGCGCCAGCAGGCATAAAGGCGATGTGCCGAGTGGGCTTGGAAGGCATCGGGCGGGTGCAGTGCCTGATGCGGCGGCTTCCCGCACGCGTATAGAGCGGAGCTTGCGGCCGATAGGCGTCAGGATGCTTCAGCGCGCGGGCTGTCCGCGAGTCGTAAAGACAGTTCGCGTTGGACGGTAGTGAAGCGCCGTTCGGGAACGGGCACTTCCATGCCGTTCGAAAGTTCGAGAGCGAAGCGGCGCAGGCGAAGCACGTGGGCAGCGTTCACGAGGTAGCTGCGGTGCACGCGCAGGAACACGCCAGGGAGCTGGGGCTCGATATCGCGCAAAAGGCCTTCAAGCTCAAGGCTTCCTTCTGCCGTGTGCACGATGCTGCGCTTGCCGCTTGCTTGGATGCAGATAATCCGATCGGGCTCGAGGTATTGCGTTGCTCCGCCGTTTTCGAGCGTAATGCGCGTGGGCAGCAGGCCGGCCTTTCTTCGTGTTATGCAGCCGCGTGCTTAAGCGGGCGATGTGCTGTCCCGTTCAAGGGCGGAAAGAGGATCGACCGGTTCGTTCGGCAGTTCGACGAGGCCGCCGAGCACAAGCTCTAGGTCGTCGTCGGTCAAGGGGCTTTCCACCTTTTCGGACGTGTTCAATCCGTGCACATCAGGCAGTGCTTCGGCGGCGCGATCATCGTGCATTCGCGCGTCAACGGGAGCGTTCACCGTTTTCCCCCTTGCGCAGGTATTGGACATTCTATGTCGTAGTATAGGGCACGATGGTCGGAAATGCGCGCAAAGGGGGACCGAAAGAGCCCTCAGCGAGATGGGTGCGGAAGAACGGGCAAAGAAAGGGGTCGGCATGGGCGTAGAGGCGTTGCCGCGGACTATTGCGTGGGTAGCTCAAGACGGCGCGGACGGAGTGGACGGGGCGGTCGTACGCCTGGTCGAACAGCGAGAGCTCCCGGCGCGCTTGGTGTTCTGGGATGTGCGCTGTGTCGAAGAGCTCGAAGACGCCATCGCGTCCCTTGCGGTGCGCGGGGCGCCAGCGCTCGGCCTGGCGGGCGCTTTCGGTGTGTGCCTGGCGGGCGTAGAGCTGCTTTCGGGCGCGGGCGACAGGCGACATGGATCCGAAAGCGGCTTTGATGCAGCCTCGCACGGTGCCGAGGCCTTTCTCGGAGCGCTCGAGCCTTTAGCTCGGCATCTTGCTGCCGTGCGGCCGACCGCGGTCAACCTGGCATGGGGCGTCGAGCAAGCCTTAGGGGCAGTCCGTGCTGCGGTGGTGCAAGGGGTTTCGGCGCGGACGGCGCTTGCGCACGCCATTGCGCAGGCCCAGGAGTTGGCGCGCGAAGACGAAGTGGCAAACCGCGCAATCGGAGCATACGGCGCGGCGCTTTTGCCTGACGGCGCGCGCGTGCTCACCCACTGCAATGCGGGCTCTTTGGCCTGCGGGTTCTACGGAACGGCGCTTGGCGTGGTGTATGCGGCGTTCGAGCAGGGAAAGCTTGCGCACGTCTATGCTGACGAAACGAGGCCGGTCGGACAGGGGGCACGTTTGACCATGTGGGAGCTGACCCAAGCAGGCGTGCCCTGTACGTTGCAGTGCGACGGCATGGCGGCAAGCCTCATGGCGGCGGGCAAGGTAGATGCGGTCGTAGTGGGCGCTGACCGTATAGCTGCAAACGGCGACACTGCGAACAAAATAGGCACGTATCCGCTTGCTATTTCGGCGGCTTACCATGGCATCCCGTTCTATGTGGCAGCTCCCACGTCGACGGTGGACGCATCGCTTCCGGATGGTTCGGGCATTCCTATCGAGTACCGCGACGCGCGCGAGGTCATCGACGTGGAAGGTTTCTCTCCCGACGTGTTCAACCCATCTTTCGACGTTACCCCGGCGGCGCTCATTGCGGGCATCGTGACCGAACGCGGCGTGTATGAACCGGGCGAGATCTTGCAGGCGCTTTCGTTGTAAGGCCAGATACTTATTGAGACGCAGTATCAATTATGGTGCTCCCTTGAATTCCTGCTTCTTGCGTGCGCAGGGGTGTACTATCGGCTCGTAACCGTACGCGCGCCGATGCGCTCGGCGCGACATGAGAAAGGAATGCCATGGACGCCAAGGTCTACGAACTGCTGAACGAACAGATCAACGCGGAGCTGTACAGCGCCTATCTGTACCTGAGCTTTGCCGACTACTACGAGGAGGAGGGCCTGGAGGGCTACGCTAACTTCTACGAAGTTCAGGCTGCCGAAGAGCGCGACCACGCGCTCATCTTCCGCAACTACCTGCATGAGAACGGCGAGAAGGTGAAGCTGGGCGCCATCGCCGCGCCGGACAAGGTTTTCACGAACTTCATGGAGCCGCTCGAGGCTGGCCTGGAGCACGAGAAGTACGTGACCTCCCTCATCCACAACATCTACTCTGCTGCGGCCGAGGTCAAGGACTACCGCACCATGAAGTTCCTTGACTGGTTCATCGACGAGCAGATGGAGGAAGAGGACACGGCGGATACCATGATCACGAAGATGAGGCTCTTCGGCTCCGACGCGAAGGCGCTCTACGACCTCGACCAGGAGTATGCTGCCCGCGTCTACACCACGCCGTCCCCGCTGGCTGCTGCCGAATAGCACGAAAGCCTCAGCGCACATTAAGCCCCCTCCAGCCGGCTTCTCCAAGGAAGCGCTCGCGGTGGGGGCTTTTGGTCGTGTGGGCTGACAGCGGCTTTCGGCGTTCGCGGGCGTTGTCCGTTCTCGAAAGGAGCGAAATCATGCCTGAGCTCGTTTTGTACAAGAAAGATGCATGCCCCTTCTGCGTCAAGGTCATGCGCTATCTGGACGCGCACGGCATCGAAGTGCCGATGCGCGACACGGTGGCAGACCCGAGCGCGCGCGAAGAGCTGGTGCGCGTAGGCGGAAAAGCGCAAGTGCCTTGCCTGTTCATCGACGGGGAGCCGCTCTACGAATCAGCGGACATCATCGCCTATTTCGCTGCGCATCGTGCATAGGGAGGCGAAAAGACGAAGGGCGTGCTGACATCAGCGCGCTAAGAAAGGAGATGGCCTCGACGGCAAACCGTCGAGGCCATCTTTTCGTGCGGGGTTTCGAATTCTGCTTAGAACGCCAAGCGGTAGATTTCCGCGGCGTCTTCCATGGTCAGCTTCTTGAAGCTGCCGAAAGGCTCGCCCTTGTTGGTCTTCAAGGTCGGCAGCATTTCGGCGATGGCCTCTTCAAGCTGCTCTTCGCTTTCGATGCCCAGTTCGCGCAGGGTGGTCGGCATGCCGAGGGAAGCAAAGAACGCGCGCGTCTCGTCGACGGCGGAGAGGGCGTCGGCTTCCTTGTCGCCGGTGGCGACCAGGCCGAATACCTCGCGGCCGTACTGGACGAAACGGTCGTAGTTCTCTTCGCACACGTATTCCATCCAAGCAGGGAAGAGCACTGCCAGCCCGGCACCGTGGGTGATGGTGGTGTCGTAGGCAGACAGTTCGTGCTCCATGCCGTGCGTTGCCCAGTCCTCGTGGCGGCCGACGCCCATGAGTCCCTGGTGGCAGAGCATGCCGGCCCACATGATGTTTGCGCGAGCTTCGTAATCTTCAGGATTCACCATGACACGCGGGGCTTCAGCGCGGATGGTGCGCATAACGCTCAGGTTCATGTTGTCCGTAATGGGCACCGGGCCGACGTCGCAGAAGAAGCGCTCCAACAGATGGCAGTACATGTCCGTGATGCCAGCTGCCGTCTGGTAGGGCGGCAGGGTGAAGGTAAGCTCGGGGTTCATGAACGCGAGCTTCGGACGCTGGGCGTTGTTCGCGTAGCCGCTCTTCATGCCCAGCTCGTCGTTGGAGACGACGGTGTTCTTGGACGCCTCGCTGCCAGCCGCAGGAATGGTGAGCACGACGGCGATGGGCAGCACATCGGTGACCTGTTCTTTCGTTTCGAAGAGCTCCCACACGTCGCCGTCATAGCGCGCGCCGACGGCAATGGCCTTCGAGGAGTCGACGACCGAGCCGCCGCCCACGGCGAGCACCCAGTCGATGCCCTGCTCCTTGCAGATTTTGATGCCTTCGCGGGACAGGGTGATTTCCGGGTTGGGGCGCACGCCGCCCAGTTCGACCCAGTCGATGCCCGCGTCCTTCAATGCGCCTTTTACGCGGTCAAGCAGCCCGCTTTTCTGGGCGCTTTGCCCGCCGTAGTGCAGCAGGACTTTCTTTGCACCGCGTTCGGCCAGTTTCGTGCCGACTTGCAGTTCGGCGTCGCGCCCGAACACGAAATGGGTGGGGGATACGAATTCGAAGTTCTCCATCGGCGAGATCCTTTCTCTCTTCGTCCCACGTCGGCATGTCCCAGGCACCGTCGCGGGGCGCTCTCCTTCGCAGAGCCATTATCCCAGCAATGGATGCGCAATGCACGAGGCAGATGAGGAATGGCGGGACGCCGATGGAAGGCGGTATGGAGGCGGGTCAAAGCGCGCCGAAGCCACCTGTCTTGCCTCAATCCCTGCTTGAAGGTAGGTGAGTTGTAGATGCGCGTCGCGAACATGGGCACGCGCATCTACAAGGGGCCTTAAGGCTGTTGTGCGACGTAGATGACGCAGAGGGCCGTTTGATGCACGGGGGGCGTAGTTTGCACGATGCGATTTAATACTTTTCTTACCTGCGGAAATGCAAAAAAATGCGATAATAAGCCGCTCATTCATTATTGACAGCTCATTATGAGGAAGGGGATGCCATGCAACCCAAATCTGCTCGCACGCTTCGTGGCCTGAGCATTGCCATCATTATCATTTCGATTCTCGCCATCATCGGGAGCCTCGTCATGTTCGCGACTGCCGGACTGCTCACGTACGCGGCGACCGACCCGGACGCTGCCGCCTCGGTCAGCATGTCTGTGGAGGCGAGCCCTGAAGCTTCCGCGCAGCTTGACGAACTGGGCATGACCGCGGAGGACGGCCTGATGCTGACGGCCTTCTTCGGCCTTCTCGGCGTCGCCGGCGCCATCCTGTGCATCGTCTGCTACCTCATCACGCTGATTGCGGGCATCATGGGCACCAAGGGTGCGAAGAACCTCGAAAAGGTGGGCACCGCGAAGGCGTGGATGATCATCGGCGCTATCTTCGCGGCAATTACCTGCCTGAGCATGTCGCCGACCGGCGTCGTCCTGGCGGTGCTGTGCATCATCGCTGCCGTGTACGCGAACAAGGCGAAGAACGAAAGCGCAGGCAATTTCGTGCCTTACGGCGACGCGCGCTAGGTCTCCTGCCATCCTTCCGACATCTGTCGACGTCAGGAGGGCAAAGGGCCGTTTTGCAGAAAGCCGCGGAGCGCGGTGCGTGAGCGACAAGCGGGGATTCCGTACAAGCGGAATCCCCGCTTTGCGTCTGAGGCGTAGGGGTCCTGCTCCGGCCCGTGTCCGCTCCTTGCGCTGCTTTGCCGGACAAGGAGCGGCTCCCGAACGAGGGGTGCCGTCAAAAGCCAGAGCACGGGGCGAGGGAGGTACGATCCGCCGCTATTCCTCGTTCGCGCCGGTGATGGTGTTCAGAATGGCGCTTACGATGCTGATAACGATGGCGCCGACGAACGCGCTGCCGAAGCTTTCAATATGGAAGCTCAGCCCGAGGACGTTGTTTGCCAGCCATTGCGCCAGGTACAGCAAGAAAGCATTCACGACAAGATAGAAGATGCCCAGGGTAAGACAGGTAACCGGCAGGCTGATGAACTGCAGAATAGGCTTGATGCTCATGTTGATGAGCGCGAGCACCAGGCCGAACAGAGCGACGGCGGCCCATGTTTCCATACCGAACACGGAGATGCCGGGCACAATCCACACCGCAACGCCGACTGCGAGGGCGGTGACAATCCAGCGCAGGATGAATTTCATGGGGCGTCTCCTTCGGTTCGGGTTTCAGTTGCGCTCCTGCTGTCGGCGAATCGAGAAAGCAGTGTTTGCGGCGCGTTTGTTCCACTATACGAAATGGCCCGGACACCGCGGGGGCCAGTTGCTGTTCTGTTGCCAGGAGTTTCCCGAAAAGACACGTGCGCTGCCTGCATCCGGGCAGAACGCTGCATGCCTTCGAAAGTCCCATGCCGTTTGCGTCCTGCTCCTGCGGTATCCTGTCGGGAGCAGTAAACAGACGGAGAGGCGGGTGCCCATGGCCGACGAGGCAAAGCAGCGCAAGACCAGCACGGCGCACGAGAAGGCGAAGGCGGCCGCGCGCGCGAAGCGGCTCGAGCGCGCAAAGCGGAAGCCTAAAACGAAGGCGAAAAGCAGCGCGAAGAAGGCAACCGCCACGGACAGCGCGGCGCTGTCCAAAACGACGGGCGGGCACGATGCTGCCCGGCCGAAAGCACCTGCCAAAGGCAGGAACGCCGGAAGGTCGGCCTTCGAGGGGCAGCGAGGAGGGCAGGCAAAAGCGGCTGGAAAGCACAGGGCTGCCCCTTCGGGCGCTGCAAAAAAGCAGGCAGGCGTACGTTCGCAATCGCTTGACGAGCGCGAGGCGGCGGCTTTTGCCAGTCTCGGTGAAGAGGCGCCTGCAAACCGCAGCGGGCTGTCTTGCCCTGTCGAGCGCGCATGCGGCGCGTGTCAGCTCCTGGGCGTTCCTTACGCGGAGCAGTTGGCGGACAAACAGCGACGCATGGAAGAGCTGTTTGGGCCGCTCGCGGACGAAAAGACAGCATTTTGCCCGATAGAAGGCATGGAAAGCCCGCTCTATTACCGCAACAAGGTCATGTCCCCCTATGCTCCTGGGCGCGTCATTTCGCAGGATCGTGCGCGGGAGGGCATGCGCCGTGCGGACAGGGGAACCGAGGCAGCGCGGGACGGCGGCCGGATGCATCATGCCCGGCGCGAGAAGCCACGGCGCGAGATACTGTGCGGCATGTACGCGGCGGGCACGCATCGGATCATCCCGACTGACGAATGCCTGCTGGAGAACCAGACGGCGAAGCGCATCCTGCTTGCCATCCGCCAGCTTATGCCGAAATTTCGCATAGAGCCTTACGACGAGGATGCGCTCGAAGGCTTCCTGCGCCACGCCATCGTGCGCGTGGGGCATGAAAGCGGCGAGGTGCTCGTCACGCTCGTGACGAACGGGGAGCGGTTCCCCGGTTCGCGCAATTTCGCGCGCGAGCTCGTGAAGCGCTGTCCCGAAATCACGACCGTCGTCCAGAACGTGAACACACAGAACACCAACGCGGTGCTCGGGCACGAAGGCGAACGCGCGCTGTACGGTCCGGGCTTTATCCTGGACACGCTGTGCGGACTGAGCTTCCGCATCTCTTCGCATTCGTTCTACCAGGTCAACGCCGTGCAGACGGAAGTGCTCTACCGTCGTGCGGTCGAGATGGCTCGCCTCTCAGGAGGCGAGACGGTGCTGGACGCATACTGTGGCACGGGCACGATAGGGCTGGTCGCGGCGAACAGCGCGGCCGATGTGCGCGTGATTGGCGTGGACAACGTGGCGTCCGCCATCGCGGACGCGCGGGAGAACGCAGCGCACAACGGCGTGGAGAATGTGGAGTTTGCAACGGCGGATGCGGGCGCGTTCATGCGGGAAATGGCGGTACGGGGAGAACATGTCGACGTGCTGCTCATGGACCCGCCGCGGGCAGGCGCAAGCGAAGAGTTCCTTCGCGCGGTCGCGGCGCTCAAGCCGCGGCGCGTCGTCTACATTTCGTGCAATCCCGATACGCAGGCTCGGGACGTGTCCGTCCTGAAGGATGCAGGCTACCGTTTGACCGCGGTATGTCCGGTCGACATGTTTCCGCACACCGCGCACGTAGAGAACATCTGTGCGCTCGAAGGGTAAAGCGGCATCGGTAGTAGAATCGCGTGCGAGGACAGCTTCCCGGCCTTTCCTAGGTTGGCAGGAAGACCATCCAAGAGAGGCAGACTGTCCGAAGCGGTCAAGCGGGGCGCTCCTCGGCAGAAGTGTGCCCGTTTTCGCGCGGTGCAAGCGGCCGCTTCGGCAAAAAGGGCGGCATGACGAAAGGACTTTCATGACTGACGAAGTATCCCGCGCTATCGGGGGCACGGATCTCATTTTCTTGGAGAAGATTTCGGCTGCGGTGGGCGCGAAAGTCTACGTAAAGTACGAGGCGGCGAATCCAGGCGCGTCCATCAAGGACCGCGCCGCGCTTTGCATGATTGATCGAGCTGAAGAGGCGGGCCGCATCACGCCAGGCGAGAGCGTGCTTATTGAGCCGACAAGCGGCAACACGGGCATCGCGATCGCTATGATCGGTGCCGCACGCGGCTACGAGGTGATTCTCACCATGCCGGAGTCTATGAGCTTCGAGCGCCGGGCGCTTTTGGCTGCCTATGGTGCGCGTCTGGTGCTTACGCCCGCAGCAGAAGGCATGGCAGGTGCGGTTGCGGAGGCGGAGCGCATCGAGGCCACGACGCCGGGGGCTTGGATTGTCGGGCAGTTCGAAAACCCGGACAATCCGCTTGCCCACGAGCTGACGACGGCGCCCGAGATAGAGGCCGCCCTGGGCTTCGCGCCCGACTACGTGCTTGCAGGCGCAGGGACGGGCGGTACCATTTCCGGTTGTGCGCACTATTTCGCGCGCGAAGGTGCAGGGACGCGCTGTTTTGCGGTCGAGCCGGCGGAAAGCCCCCTTATCGGGCAGGCGCTGGCGGGCAAGGAGCTGACGCCCAGTCCGCACGGTATCCAGGGAATCGGTGCGAACTTCGTGCCGGGCAACCTTGATTTGGAGGCTATCGCGGACGCGATTGCCGTTCCGACGGCAGAGGCCCTTGAGGAAGCTCGTGCGCTGCCGCGGACGGAAGGGCTGTTGGTAGGCATTTCCTCCGGCGCGAATATCGCCGCCGTCAAGCGCCTGGTTGCTGCATATCCGGAAGCGAAGGGGTCGACCATCGTGACCTTTGCCGTGGACACGGGCGAGCGGTACTTGTCGACGGAGCTGTTCGCGGGCATTGCGTAGGAAAGGGGCGTCCATATGGCGAAAGTCCTCGAGCGCATGAAGAAAACGATCGAAGAGCGCGGGCTGGTGACGGACGATTCCGCCGTGCTGCTCATGGTCTCAGGGGGATCCGACTCCACGGCGCTCGCTTACGCAGCCGCTGATCTGGCGTCACAAGGCGTGATAGGCCCGGTCGCCATTCTTCACGTGAACCATAAACTGCGTGGTGCCGATGCCGACGCCGACCAAGAGTTCGTGCGCCAGCTCGCGGACTTGCTGGGATTCCCGCTGTTCTGCTGCGAGATCAACGTTGCAGGGCTTGCCGACGCGAGCGGGGAGAACGTGGAGGCGGTTGCGCGTCGCGAGCGCTATCTGGCCGCTAACGAAGCGCTGGCGAGCATGTGCCGCCACGAGGGGCGCCCGCTTTCGGCGGCGCGGATTTGGACGGCGCACACGCAGGACGACCGCGTGGAGAATTTCTACATGCGCTCGATTGTCGGAACGGGACCGGGAGGCTTCCGTTCCATGCGCTATACGAACGGGCCTGTTGCGCGTCCGTGCCTGGATGTAAGCCGCGAAGACCTGCGCGCATTCGTGAAAACGCGCGCTGCGGCGGGCAGGGAAGTCGTGCGGGATGCCGAAGGAAACCTTTGGCGCGAAGACGCGACGAACGCGCACACGGACCGTTTCCGCGCCTTCGTGCGCCATGAGATCGTGCCGCGCGCCAAAGAGCGCAATCCGCAATTGCTCGACTCTCTTTGCCGTACCATGAACCTTATTGCGGACGAAGACGACATGCTGGAGGCCCAGACAGCAGATGTCGCTGCGCGTCTGGTGGAATGGACGGCACTTGAAGGCGGCCTTCCCGACTACGCCGCCGGCTGCGTGATCGCGCCGGAGTTTGCCGCCGTGAAGGTCCCGTTGCAGCGTCGCGTCGTACGCGAGGTCCTCCAGAGCATTCTGGGGTCTGATGCGCGCGTAGAGTCCGCGTCCGTTGAGACAGTCTGCGAGGGCTTCGGCGAGAACGGGCCGGTATCCGGGTATACGAACAACATCCAAGGCGACCTTGCGCTTTCTGCCAACAAGCGCGGGCTACGCATCGAGCCGATGGCCGCCTACCGAGCGCGCAGGAAGAAGGGCGCGGGCGAAAACGGAAAGGGCGAAGGCGCATGAGCGATCGGACAGACGAGGCGTTGAACGAGGCAGGGCACAAAAGCGCGCCCGAAGAAGCGTCGGTGCCGTCTTTTGCGGATTTCGACATCATTCTGGCGTCCGGCAGCCCGCGTCGTCGCCAGCTGTTGCAGGACGCGGGCGTTCGCTTCGAAGTCCGCACGGCGGACGTGGACGAATCGCTTGAGCCTGACCTGCAGGCGAACCCGGAAGAGGCCGTGAAAAAGCTTGCCGAGCGCAAAGCGGGCGCCGTCGTGCAGGAGGTGCTGGCGGAAGACTACACCGGGCTTGCGCTTATTCTGGGAGCAGACACGATGGTCGTGCTCGACGGGGAGATTTTCGGCAAGCCGCACAGCCGTTCGGAAGCAAAGGGCATGCTGCGCAAGCTTTCCGGACGAACGCACGAGGTGATGACGTCCGTTTCCGTGTGGGCGGTCATGGCGCCTGAGATCGAGAAGCTCTCTTTGGGCTTCCGCACGTTCGTCGAGAAAAGCCAGGTGGTCTTCAAGGACCTTTCCGATGCGGAGATTGACGCTTATCTGGACGAAGGCGAATCGTACGACAAGGCGGGCGCGTATGCCATCCAGGGCAAAGGGGCAGTGCTCGTAGACCGCTACGAAGGGGACTACGACACCATCGTCGGCCTGCCGGTCAAGCGCTTGCTCGAAGAGTATCCCGAGCTGTGCCGCTCGGCGTGCGCACGGTAAAAGCCTGCAGGAAACGCGAACGGTGCGGGCGCCAGTCGGTTCGGCGTCCTGCAGTTGCGCCTGTTCGCATCGTTGATTTGAAAAAATCGTGAGACAGGGCGGGGGCGTTACGGTCTTGTAGCCGTCGCTTTTGTGCGTAATGCTACACTAGGCCGTTGTACCGACCGTTCGGAAAGAGGAGCACGTGGCTGCTAACGTACACCAGGACGTGGAACGGGTCTTGTTCGCTGAAGAAGACTTGTCCCGTCGCGTCAGGGAGATGGGCGCGCAGATCAGCGCTGACTACGCCGGCAAAGACCTGCTGGTCGTCTCCATCCTGCGCGGTGCCGCCATCTTCGCGGCTGACCTGGTGCGCGCTATCGAGCTTCCCCTCGAGATGGATTTCATGGCCGTTTCTTCGTACGGCAACGACACGAAGAGCTCTGGCGTTGTGCGCTTCCTGAAGGACGTGACGTCCTGCGTGGAAGGTCGGCACGTCCTTATTGTGGAAGACGTGCTGGACTCGGGCTTGACGTTGAGCAGTGTGGCGGAAAGCTTTGCGGCACGCAATGCCGCATCCGTCGAAATGGCCGTGCTTTTGCGCAAAAACGTTGCGAACCAGGCACACGTTGCGTGCAGGTACGTTGGCTTCGAATGCCCCGACGAGTTCATCGTGGGCTACGGGCTTGATTATGCCGAACGGTACCGGAACCTCCCGTTCATCGGGGTCCTGAAAAGAGAGTTGCGTTAAGAGACAGACCGCTGCAGGGTGCGCGAACGTGCTGCCATGCAGCTGAAAGACGAGCATAGATGTCAGATAAGAACAAAAAGCCTTTGCAGCAAAAGCCGGATTCCCGGATGGCCATCGTGTCGACGGTGTGCTTCCTGGTCATCGCGTTTTTCGTGGGCAGCCAGTTCATGGGCTTCATGAACGCGTCCACCGACCAGAAGCCGACGGACACCCTGCTCACGTCGGAGTTCGTGACGGCGGTCGAGCAGGGTCGCGTGCTCACGGTCGACTACGACGCGGGCGGGGACACCGTGAGCGGCACGTACTATCCGGCCGTGACGGCGGGGTCCACGGTGGCGGACTCCTTCAACACGTCCTTTAACGCACTGAACTCCCTGCTGAGCATGGAGCGCGGTGCGGACGGCAGCGTGCTCGCGGGCGTAGGCACGACCGACGTCGAGGCTTCCACGCTGGGCTCGGAGCGCAACTTTACCTCTACCTACGTGGGGTCCGACTCGCTCGGCCAGCTCATGGCGGCCCATCCGGACATTCAGTACCACATCACGCTGCCTTCCCCGTGGCTGAGCATCCTGTCGTCCTTCCTGCCCATCATCCTTATCGCGGTGTTCTTCTTCTTCATCTTCTCCCAGATGCAGAAGGCGAACAATTCGCAGATGTCGTTCGGCAAGGCGAAGACGAAGAACTACATCGAAGAGCGTCCGAGCGTGAAGTTCTCTGACGTCGCAGGCGTCGATGAAGCGGTCGAGGAGATGCAGGAGATCAAGGACTTCCTGGCGAATCCGGCCAAATACCAGGCCATGGGCGCTAAGATTCCGCGCGGCTGCCTGCTCGTCGGCCCTCCTGGCACCGGTAAGACGCTGTTGGCGCGCGCGGTTGCAGGCGAGGCCGGCGTTCCGTTCTTCAGCATTTCGGGCTCCGACTTCGTCGAGATGTTCGTCGGCGTGGGCGCCTCGCGCGTGCGCGACCTGTTCAAGAACGCGAAAGAGGCCAGCCCCTCCATCATCTTCATCGACGAGATCGACGCGGTCGGCCGTCAGCGTGGTGCGGGCTTGGGCGGCGGTCACGACGAGCGCGAGCAGACCTTGAACCAGCTGCTCGTGGAGATGGACGGCTTCGAGACCAACGACTCGGTTGTGCTCATCGCTGCGACAAACCGCGCGGATGTTCTGGATCCGGCGTTGCTGCGCCCGGGCCGTTTCGACCGCCAGATTGTGGTGGACGCGCCGGACGTGAAAGGCCGCGAGCGCATCCTGCAGGTGCATGCGCGCAACAAGCCTATTGCCAAGGACGTCGACCTTGCGAAGATCGCCAAGCTCACGCCGGGCTTTACCGGCGCCGACCTGTCCAACCTGCTGAACGAATCCGCGCTGCTCACGGCACGTCGCAACAAAAAGGTCATCTCCATGCAAGAGGTGAGCGAGTCTATGGAGCGCGTGATTGCCGGTCCGGAGCGCAAGGGCCGCATCATGGACGACAAGACGAAGCGCACCATCGCTTACCACGAGAGCGGTCATGCCTTGGTCGGCCATCTGCTGCCTGGCGCCGATCCGGTGCACAAGATTTCGATCATCTCGCGCGGCCGTGCGTTGGGTTACACCCTGTCCATCCCGAAGGAGGATAAGGTGCTCAACGGCCGGAAGGAGATGCTCGACGACCTGGCCGTGTTCCTGGGCGGTCGCGTGGCAGAGGAGATTTTCTGCGACGACATCACGACCGGCGCGAGCAACGACCTGGAGCGCGCCACGAAGATGGCACGCGCCATGGTGACGCAGTACGGCATGAGCGCTGAGATGGGCACGCAGATTTTCGGCCAGCCGAACCACGAGGTCTTCCTGGGCCGCGACTACGGCAACACGCAGGATTACTCCGAGGAGACGGCAAAGCGCATCGACGCCGAGGTCTCGCGCATTATGAAGGAAGCGCATGACCGCGCCTACCAGATCCTTTCCGAACGTCGCGAGCAGATGGACCTCATGGCAAGCGTGCTCTTGGAGCGCGAGACGGTCGAAGGCGAAGCTTGCAAGGCGTTGCTGGACAACCGCTGGAACGAATACCTTGCTCACGAGCAGTCCGACGAAGGCCGCAAGGAGCGCGACGAAGCGGCGAATACCATTGCCGAAGGATACGTGCCGCCGGCGGTCGAAGAGCCTGCTCCGCAAAACGGCAACGCAGCAGGCGGTGGCTTCGGCGCTCAGGTAGAGCGCGCGTTCGAGAACGAGGAAGACGCTTCGTTCGGCTTCTTCGGTCGCGGTAGGCATGCGGCTCCGGGCGACATGCAGCAGCCGCAGCCGCCGCAAGGCTGGCAGCAGCCCGGTTCGCAGGCACCCCAGCAGCCGCAGCAGCCTGGCCAGCCGCAGCAGCCGAGCGCGGACGGTTCGCAGCACGACGGCTCCGAGCAGAAGTAGCGACGACAGCGTAAGAGAGGGCGGTGCCCTTTGGGACGGACGGTCTCGGAGGGTACCGCTTTTCGTTTGAGCAAAGGACGGTTGGGAATCCATGATCTGGCATTGTGCAGGCTATGCGTTCGACTCTCGAACGCCGGTGGTGATGGGCGTTCTGAACGTTACGCCCGATTCCTTTTCGGACGGGGGGCAGCATGCGTCCGTCGAAGCAGCGCTTGCCCATGCGGAGCGCATGGTCGAAGAAGGTGCGCTCATCATCGACGTGGGCGGGGAGTCGGCGCGCCCTGGCGCTGCTCCCGTTACCGAAGAGGAAGAGCTGGCGCGCGTGCTGGAGGTGGTGCGCACGCTCGCGTCGCGCGGTGTGTGCGTGAGCATTGATACCCGTCATGCTGCCGTAGCGCAGGCGTGCGTCGAGGCGGGCGCGTCCATCATCAACGACATTTCAGGGTTTCGCGACCCTGCCATGCGCGCGCTTGCCGCCTCATGCGATGCGGGGCTGGTCGTCATGCACATGCAAGGCGACCCTGCCACGATGCAGGAAAACCCGCGCTACCACGACGTCGTAGCGGAAGTGCGCGACTATCTGCGTGCGCAGGCGGCTTTGTTGGAGGCGGCGGGCGTTGACCGCAGCCGTATTTGCGTGGATCCGGGTCCGGGCTTCGGCAAAACGTATTCCCAGACGAAGGACGTGGTGCGGAACTTCCACGAATTCGTGCATACGGGGTATCCGGTCATGTGCGCCGTTTCGCGCAAAAGCTTCATTGGGAGCATGTACGGCATCGACGAGGCTGCTGACCGCGACGAGGCGTCGGCGGCAGAAGCGCTCATGGCATGCGAGCTCGGTTGCAGCGTCGTGCGCGCCCACGATGTTGCGCAGACCGTGGCGAAGCTTGCTGATTTGCGCCCGTACGCCCTGATTGGCATGGGGAGCAGCGTTGCGCTCGTGGCGAATCCGGGCGAAGAGCAGGAAGGCAAGATAGCCATCCTGAACCAGGCCGTTTCCGATCTGTGCCTGCTGCCGGACACGCAGATCATCGACGTATCTTCCTTCTACGCAAGCAAGCCCGCCTACTATGAAGACCAGGAAGACTTCGTGAACGCGGTCATGCTCGTGCGCACCGGTTTGCCGCCGCGCGAGCTGCTGCGCTATCTGCATGCGGTAGAGAACAGCTTGGGTCGCGTGCGCACGATCGCGAACGGACCACGCACGCTCGACCTGGATATCCTGGATTACCAGTGCTACGTGAGCGATGACGAAGAGCTCGTGTTGCCCCATCCGCGGATTGCCGAGCGGGATTTCGTGGTGAAGCCGTTGCTGGAGATTGCGCCGCATCATGTGCTGGCGAACGGCAAGGAGATCACGGCCGACGAGGTGCGCCTGGGCGAAGCGCACCGTATCGAACGCTAGGCTGCGCTCTATGGCGGTATTCGACCAGGCGCGCATTGAAGCGCGCATAGGGGATTTTCGCACAGGCGGATGTGCTCTGCCGTTTTCGGTCAAGGTGCTCGACGCGACGCCGTCGACGAACAGCCTGGTGAAAGATGCCTTACGCGCGGGTTGCCCCGAAGGGGCGGTCTGCGTGGCAGTCGAACAGTGCGGCGGGTATGGACGTCAGGGCAGATTATGGGCAAGTCCCGTAGGGGGCGTGTACCTTTCGCTTGCTTTGCGCCCCGAGGTGCCCCTCGTGCAGCTTCCCACGTTAAGCCTGGTCGTCTCTCTTGCCGTGCGCGCAGCGCTGCAGCGTTTAGGCTGCGTGCGCAAGGTCCAGATTAAGTGGCCGAACGATGTGGTCTGCCCGGAAGGGAAGCTTTGCGGCATATCGCTCGAGGCGCTTGCGGGAGGTGTGTGCGTGGGCATCGGCGTGAACGCCCTGCGGCCTGCAGAAGATGTCGTCGTGGGCGGAAAGAATTCGCCGGCGTACGCTTTCGAAGGCCTACAGGATTGCGAGGGCGCCGGGGAAGGCACCGTGGAGGGTTTTGTCGGCGAAGAGGGATTGAGCGCAGAGCAGGCGCGCCTTCTCGAGGATATTGCCGCATGCGTTCTGGCGGAGCTCGAAGGGCGCTATGCGCGGTGGACGGCTGAAGGGTTTGCCGCGTTCTGCGATGAGTACAACAGGTTGCTCAGCCTGCGCGGTGCAAAGGTCGAAGCGGTTTCGATGGCGGGCGATGCGCTCGTCTCCGGCGTGGTCGAGCGCGCGGACGAACAGGGCAGGCTCCTGCTGCGCCAGCCGGATGGCACGATTTTTCCTGCTCAATCGGGGGAAATCCATTTGACGAAGGTCGGCTGAGCGCGCTGTACGGGCGCGCAAAGGCGGCAAGGACGACGCGAGGAACCTCCATTCGGAATGAGGCAACGGTGTTGTGCAAAAGAACGAGCGCGCAGCCCTCAATTGTAGTCCACAATAAATCCATCAAGGCAGAGAGAACCCCCGCTGCTCCATGGGTACAATATG
Source organism: Candidatus Aveggerthella stercoripullorum (assembly GCA_018712955.1). GTDB lineage: Bacteria > Actinomycetota > Coriobacteriia > Coriobacteriales > Eggerthellaceae > Aveggerthella > Aveggerthella stercoripullorum. The sequence continues at coordinate 31,884 of DVGB01000004.1, read as the reverse complement.
CCATTGCGCGAATTCGCGCCTTACTGTCGGATGGTCCTACGTCGGGGCGTAGGCTCCGCACAGCATCGCCCGCCCTGCACTGCAGAATGGCATGAGCGAAGGCGGGCTTCGTATACGGGGGAGCACATGAGCACGATTACTGACATCAACAAACAAGGGCGCCCGAACGCCGGAAAAGGAGATGCCGAGCGCGTTGACCGCATGGGCACTGCGTCCATCCCGAAGCTGATCGTGGAGTTCGCCATCCCGTCCATCCTGGGCATGCTGGTGAACGGCGCCTACAACGTCATCGATTCCATCTTCCTGGGACAGGGCGTGGGCGAGATCGGCCTGACGGCGGTGACGGTGGCATTTCCCGCCATGGTCGTGATGATGGCGCTCGCCATGCTCGTCGGCAACGGCGGCAATGCGCTCGCGGCGCTGCGTCTGGGCGAAGGCCGCCACGAGGATGCGGAGATCAGCCTGGGCAACACGTTCACGCTCTCCATCATCGTCGCCGTGTTCGTCGCCATTCTGGTCAATACCCCGGCGGTCGAATGGCTGCTCACGATTTCCAGCGCGACCGACGAAGCGCGCCCGTACGCGCGCACGTTCATGCAGATTGTCGGCATGGGCTTCGTATTCCAGATGGTCGGCATGGGCATCAACAACTTCATCCGCACGGCAGGCGCGCCGTTCCGCGCGTTCATGACCATGCTTATCGGTGCGATTGCGTGCACCGTGTTCAACGCTCTGTTCGTTATGGTGCTCAAATGGGGTGTGGCGGGCAGTGCGCTGGCTACCGTCGCCGGCCAGGCGGTCTCGTGCGCTTCGGTCATGTGGTACTTCCTCTTCACGAAGAAGTCTCCGCTCAAACTGCGTGCGCGCTGTCTGAAGCTGCACGGTCCCGTCGTCGTGAAGATTGTCACGCTGGGCTTTGCTTCCTTCATCCTGCAGGTGGGCATGGCCATAGTGAACTTCGTAGTGAACTACCTGCTGGCAAAGTGGGGCGCGCTGTCTCCTATCGGCGCGGACGACGCACAGGCTTCCATCGGCGTGGTCCAGCGCGTTGCATCCTTTGTGGTCATGCCGCTGATTGGCGTGGCGATTGCGCTGCAACCGCTGCTGGGCTACAACTACGGTGCGCACCTGTTCGACCGCGTGAAGAAGACGCTTGCGTACGGTATTCTGGGCGCGACGGCGATCGGCATCCTCATGTGGGCGATCATCCACCTCTGGCCGACGCAGATTGTAGGGGCGTTCGGCATCACGCATCCGGAGCTCGCCGACTTTACCGTGTTCGCGCTGACGGTCCAGATGATGATGATTCCGTTCGTCGGCTTCCAGATCGTCTGCTCGAACTACTTCCAGGCGACCGGCCAGCCGGCGAAGTCCGTCTTCCTTTCATTGACACGCCAGATCATCTTCCTGATTCCGCTCTGTCTGTCGCTTCCGTACGTGCTGCCGTCGTTGCTCCCGCAGTACACAGGCCTGGATGCGGTGTATTTTGCCGTGCCTATCGCTGACGGCTTGGCAATTCTCACGACCCTGGCGTTCATGCTCCATGAGCTGCGCCGCATGAAGAAGCTGGAGTCGGGCGAGATTCAGGCGAAGTTCTAAAAGCGCCTGAGCTGCAATTGTCACCTTGCGAAAGGCCGCCGTCCTGTAGGGATGGCGGCCTTTTCTATACTTGCGCGGTGCGTGAAGAGAAAGGTGTCGTGCATGGAAGTTCGGAAGAAGCCGGTGTTCTCGAAAACGGCGTACCGTCGGCCAGTTTCGCGGGCGCGCTCGCTTGCGCTCTGTGCGCTCTGCATGGCGGTCATGGCGGTATGCGCATGGGTGACCGTGCCCTTCGGTCCCGTTCCGTTCACGCTGCAGACCTTCGCCGTTGCGTTCTCAGTTTTAGCGCTGCGTCCAAAAGAGGCGGTGGCGGCGGTTGCCGGATACGTGCTGCTGGGCGCGCTCGGATTGCCGGTGTTCAGCGGCATGCGCGGCGGCCTTGGGATGCTCGTGGGGCCGACAGGCGGCTTTCTGTGGGGTTTCATCCTGGGGGCAGTGTGCGCGGCGGGCGTACGCTGTGCGCTCGAAGGCCTTGCGGAGCGCAGTAAGGCCGCCTCGCGGGCGGTGGACGCTTCTGCGGTCATAGCTTTCATGGTGGTGACGTACGCGGTAGGCTGGGCGCAGTTGATGGCGGTTTCCGGCATGAGCCCAGCAGAAGCGTTCATGGTGGCCATCGCTCCGTTCGCCGTGATCGACGTGGTGAAGATGGTCGTTGCCGTTATGGTCGCGAACGCGGTCAGGCGAGCGGTAGGATAGCGCGAAGATAAGGCGGCAGGTACGCCTATCGCCTGCGCGGGTCGATCCTGCCGTGCGAGACGAACGCCGTTTGCTCCGAAGCCCGTCTTGCCCGTCCGCTTACGGTAGGGGCCCGCTCCGTTCGCGTGCTCGTTCCATTCGTGCGCTTGCGTTGCGTCGAACGCTATCGTTCGACGGTGTCCTCGTGGCTTTCGAACAGCATGCGCAGCCCTTGCAGCGTGAGCTCGGGGTCGACGCGGTCGATGGTCGAGGACAACGGTGCCACGCGGGATGCCAGGCCGCCGGTCGCCACGACGGTCGCTTCGTATCCCAGTTGGGCGAACACGCGGCGCACCAGCCCGTCCACGCGGTCTGCTTCGCCGTAGACGATGCCTGCCTGGACCGCCTGCTCTGTCGAGCCTCCGATCGCCGTGCGCGGGTCGACCAGGTCGATGGCGGCCAAGCGAGATGCGTGCGAGAACAGCGCGTTCGCGCCCGTCTCCAGACCGGGTGCGATGATGCCGCCCGCGAACATGCCGTTTTCGTCGACGACCTCGATGTTCGTGGCGGTGCCGAAGTCGACCACGACGACCGGCGTGCCGTAGAGGGCTTGCGCCGCCACGGCGTCTGCGACGCGGTCGGCGCCGATTTCCGCCGGGTTCGCGTAGTTCGTGCGGAACAGGCTGCCTGCGGTGGACGCCGTGCACACGTACGGTTCCCGGCCGAACTCCGCGCGGGATGCATCCTGCCAGCGCAGCGTGAGCGCAGGGACGACGGAAGCCAGGGCAACGCCGCGGATCATATCGCGCGAAAGCCCTTCTGCCTGCATGAGGCCGCACAGCTTCAGGCGCAGCTCGTCGCCCGTGTGCGCTTTGTTGGTGGCGACGCGCCACATGTGCGCAAGGCGCTCCCCCCGATAAATCCCGAGCACGGTCTGGGTGTTTCCCACGTCGATAGCAAGTAACATGTCCCTGACAATCCTTCCTGCGCGCATTGCGCGGCTCATTTCGACGCATGCTATGATACTAGGCATAGGTACGAACAGCGATAGGAGAGGTTCCATGGCCGAAGATCCTGCCCGCATTCTCATCGTGGACGACGAACCGTCCATTACCGAATTCGTCAGCTACGCCATGCGCAAAGAGGGCTTTACGGCCGATGTCGCCTCGAACGGGGAAGATGCGCTGCAGCTGATGAACCAGCATGCCTACGACCTGTTCGTGCTCGATATTATGCTTCCTGGCATCGACGGCTACGAACTGTGCCGTCGCATCAGGGCGAAGACTTCGGCACCGGTGCTGTTCCTCTCCGCGCGCGACACGGAGCTGGACAAAGTCGTCGGCCTGGAGATTGGCGGCGACGACTATCTGGCAAAGCCGTTCGGCGTGCGCGAGCTGGTCGCGCGCGTGCGCGCGCTGCTGCGCCGTGGCGGCGGGTCGGATTTGAAGGGCGGGCACCATGCCATCTCCGCAAGCGGCATCACGATCGACGAGGACGCCCATACCGCCACGGGCGACAAGGGCGAAATCGAGCTGACGCCGCGGGAGTTCGAGCTCCTGGTCAGCCTCATGAAGAACGCGGGCAAGGTCGTCTCGCGCGAAGATTTGCTGCGCGAAGCGTGGGGTTGGGAGTACCTGACCGAAACAAAGACCGTGGATACGCACATCAAGCGCCTGCGCGACAAGATTGCTGCCGCAGGCTATGACCCGGGCCTGGTGGAGACGGTGCGCGGCTACGGTTACCGTTTCCGTGCCTAGCCGGAGGCGCTATCAAGCATCTTTCGACATACTTTGCCCTGCTTGCCACGCTGCTGGCCCTTTTGGCGTGCGCAGGTTGCGTCGTGTTCGGCGTCGGGGCGTTCGGCGCGAGCCCGCTGCTGTTCCTGACGCTTCTGCCGGCGGCGGTCGTCGTGTTCGGCGTGGCGTTGCTCGTCGGGCATTTCCTGGCGCAGCCGCTGCACGACCTGCACCGCAAGATCATTGCGACGAGGCAAGGGAATGCGAACGTCGATTTTTCGCCGACCGGCAGCCTGTACGAAGCGGACGTGCTTTCGGCCGAATTCCAAAACCTCTGCTGCACGGCGAAAGCCCAGCGCAGCGACCTTGCCACCAAGCAGCAGCGCCAGACGAAGTTCATCAGCGACGTTGCGCATGAACTGCGCACGCCGCTCACGGCCATTCGAGGGAACGCGGAGATTTTGGAGGACCCTGACCTCCCGCCCGAGCTGCATCAGAAGTTCTGCGAAACCATCATCAACGAAGCAGAGCGCCTCACGAGGCTTTCGAACGATTTGCTCACACTCCAGCACATCGAAGAGGACACCATGCCTTTAGAGCTTGCGCGCGTGAACCTTAAAGACATCGCGCGCAATGCGGTGGACGCGTTGGCGTCCACCCTGCACGAGCGCGATGCGAACGTGGCCATCGTGGGAGAGGCGCCCGATGTCCTGGGCAATGCCGACCGGCTTAAGCAGGTGGTCATGAACCTGGTGGAGAACGCGAGCCGTTTTGTCGACGAGGGCGGGCATATTGAGATCGAGCTGTACGGACTAGGGGATAAAAGCCTTATGGCCGTAAAGGACGACGGCCCCGGCTTCGGCGACGTAGACCCGAAGCTCCTGTTCGACCGGTTTTATCGGGCCGACTCTTCCCGCACGCGCGGGACAGGCGGAACAGGGCTGGGGCTTGCCATTGTCAAGTCAGCGGTAGAGGCGCACGACGGCACGGTCGTCGCGTTCAACCGGCCAGAGGGGGGCGCGTGCTTCCTGGTGGCGCTGCCCGCCCTTCCGCCGCTTGAGCAATAATGGTCTCGCCGTTCGCTGAGTAGGGAAGACTTCGGCGCGGTTCCGCCCGAAGCATTTTTCGCGTGGCCTTCCAGCGGCGGCTGACGCGGGGTTCAGCGTTATGCTGTACTGAGGGCGTTTATGCTTGCAGTGCACTTAAATCCTCGTTTGCTGTGTACCGACCGTGATACTTCGCGCGATTGCCGAGGAGCAGATTGCAGCGGGGGCAGGCGCCTCGTATGATGAACGGTGGCTTTGCGTCGGCAGTGCCGTCCGAAGCCGAAGGGGCGCATGCGCAGGTCGTGGGCTCCTGATTGGCGGCGTACGGTCACGCCGCGAACATCGCGAAGAGAAAGAGGGCCCGACGTGCTGACTGACATTGAAATCGCCCAGGCTACCACGCCGAAGAAGATCTCCGAGATTGCCGCGAAAGCGGGCATCGACGAAAAGTACCTGGAGTGCTACGGCAACTACAAGGCAAAGGTCGACTACAACCTGCTGCGCAACGAGGACCACACGCCGGGCAAGCTCATTCTGGTGACCGCCATCAACCCGACGCCCGCCGGCGAGGGCAAGACCACGACGACGGTCGGCCTGGCGGACGCGCTTTCCCGCCGCGGCAAGAACGTCATGGTGGCGCTGCGCGAACCGTCCCTGGGCCCGGTCTTCGGCATCAAGGGCGGCGCTGCAGGTGGCGGCTATGCCCAGGTCATTCCCATGGAGGACATCAACCTGCACTTCACGGGCGACTTCCATGCTATCGGCGCGGCGAACAACCTGCTTGCTGCTTTGCTGGACGCCCATATCCATAACGGCAACGAGCTGGGCATCGACGTGCGCAAGATCACGTGGAAGCGCGTGGTGGACATGAACGACCGCCAGCTGCGCTTCATCGTCGACGGCCTGGGCGGCCGCGTGAACGGCGTTCCGCGCGAAGACGGCTTCGATATCACGGTGGCCTCTGAGGTCATGGCCATTTTCTGCCTGGCCACTTCCATCACGGATTTGAAGGAGCGCCTGGGTCGTATCGTGGTGGGCTACACCTTCGACGACAAGCCGGTCACGGCGCACGATCTCCATGCGGAAGGTGCCATGACCGCGCTGTTGAAGGACGCGCTCAAACCGAATTTGGTCCAGACGCTGGAGGGCACGCCTGCGTTCGTGCATGGCGGCCCGTTCGCCAATATCGCCCACGGCTGCAACTCCATCATGGCCACGCGCATGGCCATGGCGCTCGGCGACTACTGCGTGACCGAAGCCGGATTCGGCGCTGACTTGGGCGCGGAGAAGTTCCTGGACATCAAGTGCCGCCTGGCGGGCCTGAAGCCCGACGCGGTCGTCGTGGTCGCTACCGTCCGTGCGCTCAAGAACCATGGCGGCGTGCCGAAGGCAGAGCTGAACGAAGAGAACCTGGAGGCGTTGGAGGCAGGTCTTCCGAACCTGCTCCAGCATGTCGAGAACATCACGAAGGTCTACAACCTGCCGTGCGTGGTCGCCATCAACCAGTTCCCGACCGACACGCAGGCGGAAGTGGAGCTTGTCGAGCGCAAGTGCAAAGAGCTCGGCGTGAACGTGGCGCTGTCCCAGGTGTGGGCAAAGGGCGGCGAAGGCGGCCTGGAGCTTGCCGACGAGGTCGTGCGCCTGTGCGCTGAGGGCGACGGGGACGGCCGCAGTGCTGACACGTTCGAGTTCGCGTACGGCGACGACCTTTCGCTCGCCGAAAAGATCGAGGCCATCGCGAAACGCGTCTACCGTGCGGACGGCGTGAGCTTCGAGCCGGCGGCGAAGAAGGAGCTGGCGAAACTCGAGGACCTGGGCTTTGGCGGTATGCCGGTGTGCATGGCGAAGACGCAGTACTCCTTCTCTGACGACCAGACGAAACTGGGCGCTCCGCGCGACTTCACCATTACGGTTCGTCAGGTGAAGGTGTCGGCCGGTGCGGGCTTCGTGGTCGCGCTCACGGGCTCCATCATGACGATGCCGGGCCTGGGCAAGAGCCCGGCGGCGTTCAAGATCGACGTCGACGAAACGGGCAAGATTTCCGGCCTGTTCTAAGCGCGGCTTCGAATGCGCGCAGGATGGCGATAAAGCCTTGTTTGCGCGCGATAGCGGCTTTACGAGAGTATGAGACCCTGGAGGATGCCCCCAGGGTCTTTTCTTTTGCACGGCAGGTTGTTGCGCATGCCGTCGTGTCCAGTGCAATAGTTCGCTTGCATTGCGGGCGGGCGCTGTTCCTGCGGCAGCGCGTCTCGTGCGGTGGCGGTACTTTGCCCTGCGCGGTAAGCCTTCGCCGTTTCTGCTTTCGCGCACTGTCGACCGGTGGATTTTTGCCGACAAGGCGGGGTGTTGTGGTAGACGGCGCTTTGGAAAGCTGGCATGCTTTCTCGCAGACGGTTCGTCACGGCTGCGGGGGCGCGACGCCGCCCGCACGCAGCAAGGAGGCAAAGCATGGTTAATCGCGCGTTCATTGACGCACTGGCAAGCAAAGACCCCACGCCAGGCGGGGGTGGCGCGTCCGCGTACTGCGGAGCGCTGGCAAGCGCGCTGTCGTCCATGGTGGGCAACCTGACGGTCGGCAAAAAGAAGTATGCGGCGGTCGAAGCGGACGTGATCGTATCGCTCGAGAAGCTGGCGGCCTTGCGCGAACGACTGCTTGAGCTTATCGACGAGGATGCAGAAGCCTTCGCGCCGCTTGCGCGCGCCTACAGTCTGCCGAAAGCAACGCCCGAGGAGCAGGCGGCAAAGAACGCGGCGTTGCAAGAGGCCCTTGTCGATGCGTGCGAAGTGCCGCTCGAGATTATGCGCGCGTGCGCGGAGGTCATCGAGATCACGGAGTTTATGGCGGCAGAGGGCTCGCGTTTGGCGGTTTCCGACGCGGGCGTGGCTGCGGCGTTCGCGAAGGCAGCGCTCGTGGGCGCGTCGTTCAACGTGTACATCAACGTGGCGAGCATGGACGATGCCGACCGTGCTGCCGCCTATCGCGCCGAAGCCGACGAGCTTATCGACGTGTGGGGCGATCGCGCTGAGGCGACGATCGAACTGGTGATGCAGGCAATCAAGTAAACGCGCGCCTGAAGAGGCGCCTCGAGGACATAGAAGGTTTCATATGGCACAGCTGCTGACAGGCAAAGAAGTGGTCGCCGCGATGGCGGAGGACATGAAAGCGCGCATTGAGCGCCTTGCGCAGCAGGGAGTGACGCCGATGCTCGCCATCGTGCGCGTGGGAGAGCGCCCCGACGATTTGAGCTACGAGCGCACGGCGGTCAAGCGTGCGGCCAGCTTGGGCATTGAAGTCAAGAAATGCGTGCTCGATTCTTTGGCGCCCGAAGTTGCCTTGTCCGTTTCGCTCCAGTCCATCAACTACGATACCGCGGTCCACGGCTGCCTCATGTTCAGACCGCTGCCGACCTACATGGACGAAAAGGCCATGTGCAACGAGCTTGCCGCCGCAAAGGACGTGGACGGCATTTCCATGACCTCGCTGGCGTCGGTGTTCGCGGACGGCCATGAAGGATTTCCCCCGTGCACGGCAGAGGCGTGCGTGACCATGCTCGACCACTATGGGATTCCTATCACGGGCAAGCATGTCGTGGTCGTGGGACGCTCGCTTGTGATCGGCAAGCCTGTTGCCATGATGCTGCTTCGTCGCAATGCGAGCGTGACCATCTGTCATTCTCGCACGGAGAATCTGGAAGAGATTACGAAGAGCGCCGATATCGTCATCTGCGCGACCGGCCGCCCGCGGGCGTTCGGCGCACGCTACTTTTCGCCCGGCCAGACGGTGCTCGATGTGGGCATTAACTTCGACGCGCACGGCAGCCTGTGCGGTGACGTGGACTTTGACGAGGTGGAGCCCGTGGTCGGCGCAATCACGCCGGTGCCAGGCGGCATCGGGTCTGTTACCACGTCCACGACCATGGAACACACGGTTCGCGCGGCGGAGCTGACGCTGGCATAAGGGCGCAGGAAACGCCGTGCAAAAGCGCCGCTCGAGGCTCTTGCGAGCCGAGCGGCGCTTTCGTTTGGCGATAGGCCTCGAGGGGGCTCGTGCGCAAAATGCGCAGGCGCTATCGCACGAAGTTCGTTTTGAGGGTGGTTTCCGGTACGGGCGGTTTAATGCCCTGCTCGCGCGCAACGGCGAACGCTTTCACCATCCAGGCCAGGTTGCGACCCAGGTTGCGCATGGTCTGCAGACCCTCTTCGTCCTGCGCAACCTGCTCGGCCGCGGTGCCGTGCACCATATTCCAGTAGGTCGAGCCCGCCATCGGCATGCCCGCGAAGCTGAAATACTTGTTGACCGCATCAAGCGTGGCAGTGGTGCCGCCGCGGCGCGCGGAGGCAACGGCAGCGCCCGGCTTGCCCTCGAACACGCGGCGCCCGCCCGCATAGAACGCACGATCCAGGAACGAGAGCAGCCGTCCGCTCGGATGGGCGTAGTACACCGGCGTGCCGAACACGAAGCCGTCCGCCTGCGCTGCCTTCTCCAAGAATTCGTTCACGCCGTCCTCGAACACGCAGCAGCCTTTGTCCTTGCAGCCGCCGCAGGCGATGCAGTCCTGAACGGGCTTCGTGCCCGTCTGGACGATTTCGGTCTCAATGCCGTTTTGCTCCAGTTCATTCGCCACTTCGCACAGTGCCGTGTAGGTGCAGCCCTGCGCGTGCGGGCTGCCATTGACCAGCAGTACTTTCATGCTATGCCTCGTCTTTCTCGTCTTGGTCGCGCAGAGGGCGCGAAAACAGGGGTGACAGCCTTATGAAACTGCAACTTTGGCGAAAATTCAAACGTGCAGGCAACGTAGCTCGGAGGGATGCCGATAATGCTCTCGGACCGTGCGGCTTTTGGCTGCACGCGAAAACGCGCAGGCAATCTGGTGCTCCTGTTGTTTTCTGGCGTCTCTTGCGCACCGGATGCCCAATTGCGTGTTTCTCGTTACAGAACGGTAGCAGTCCCGTGGGATTTCGGCGCGCTGGGCAGTCTGTGCCGCTGGCTTCTGGCGGTAGGGGCGTACAATGCGCTTATGGCGAACGGTCTGACATACACGCGCACGTCGGTTTCCCCGGATGCCACGAAGCAGCTTGCTGCCACGCTCGCGCCGCTTTTGCGCGCGGGCGACGTGATATTGCTTTCGGGTGACCTTGGTGCGGGCAAGACGCAATTCGTGCAAGGCGTGGCGGCCAAACTCGGCGTGACCGGTGCGGTCACGAGCCCCACGTTCAACATCATGATGGCATACGAAAAGGCGTCGTTGCCGCTGTACCATTTCGACCTGTATCGCCTGGAGAGCCCCGACGAGCTGGAGGACATCGGGTATTTCGAGATTCTCGACGGACCTGGTGCCAGCTTCGTCGAATGGGGCGACAAATTCCCCGACGAGCTGCCGTACGAATACCTCGAGGTCGACATTACGGTCAACGAGGACGAAACGCGCACGTTCCGCATGCACGCGTACGGCGACCGTCCTCGCCGTCTGCTCTTCCTGTGGGCGAAGGACTCTCGCTCTCGTCTGCGCAAGGACTATTCGTAAGCGCAAAGCCTTCCGCCGAATGCGCTACAATGCGGATTCGAGAATCACGGGCGCAAGCAGCCTGTTTGTTCCTGCCGAGCGCGGGGGCAGACGGGCGCTGCGCCTTTTCGTGCGAAATCGGAGGACAGGCCTTTCATGAATCAGCGAAACATCGTGCTGGCATTCGACACGGCCAACGAGGTCATCGCCATCGGGCTGGGACGGCTGGATGCGAAAGCGAAGTGCGTGCGTGCGTTCGCAAGTTTCGAAATGGAGGCGCGCCGTGCATCGAACACCCAGCTTATCCCTCAGATCGATGCGCTGCTTACGCGCGAGGGCGTCGATCGCGGGCAGATTGCGTGCGTCGTCTGCGGACGCGGGCCGGGCTCGTTTACGGGCGTGCGCATTTGCATGGCAACGGCAAAGGGGGTCGCGAGCGCGCTCGAAGTGCCGTTGTGGGGCGTGTCCACGATGGACGCCTTGGCGTGGAAACTGCAGAATGCAGGCGTGCGCGGGGCAATCGCCGTGGCGGCGGATGCCATGCGCAAAGAGGTCTATCCCGTCCGCTATGAGCTGACCGATGCGGACGTGGTGCGCAAAAACGAAGACTGCGTGCTGAAGGCGGCCGACGCAGCATCGTTTTTGGCTGAAGGGCTGAATGTCGTGCTGCCGGGCGAAAACGGCGACGATGGCAGGGAGGACGTTCAGGACGGGCCTTCAACGGGTGCTGCTTCAGGGCATGGGGCCAGGCGGGCAAGCTCCGACAGGCGGGATGGTGCATCGACTGCGCTCATCGCGGGCGATGCGCTCAAAAAGTACGCTGACCTGTTCGCGCCGCTCGGCACCTTTGCGGACGAAGCGTTCTGGACGCCGACGGGCGAAGGGCTGCTGCTGGCGTTCCAGGCTGCCTGGCGAAAGGACGGCTTCGACCCGTGCGATGCGCAGGCGGGCAATCCGGCGTTTGCGCTGCCGGTCTACACGCGCCTGTCCGATGCAGAGGAGAACGAGCGTATCCGCCTCGCGAAGAACGACCCGAAGAATCTCACGACCGGTGTCCAGGAATCCGAAGCGGGGCTGCGCGCTGACCAGCGCCGCACCATGCATGATGCGGCTATCTTGAATGCGCAGCCTGACGAGCATGGGGTGGTCTACAAGCCGCTCGATGCGGCGCACGCGGCCGACGTTGCGGCGTTGGAGGCGCGTGCTATGGGCACGGATGCGTGGAGCGAAGCGCTCGTACTGGACGAACTGCCGCGCAAAGACCGCGTGTGGTGGGCGGCTTATATGGTTCCGCCGGCTTGCCAGCCGGCGGAACCTGCTGACGCTGCGGCCGCCCCCGGCGCCGGATTTTGCCGCGATTCCGAGGACTCACGTGCGGAGCACGCTACGCCCTCGGAATCCCGTCAATCTCCGGCACCAGGAACGCCCTCGCTGATTTTGGGGTCGGAATGCGGCTCTTCCTCCATCGTGAGTTTGGCAGAGAGACCGGCCTGCCAATCGGCGGCGTGGGCGGACGCTGCGGCCGGCGCGGACGGCCTGATGCTTGCGGGCTACGTGGGCACGTGGGTGGTCGACGGGCAGATGCAGATATTGAAGGTTGCCGTTGAGCCGGCGTGCCGACGCCGCGGTATTGCGCGCGGGCTGTTGGCGCGCGCTGCGGCTGACGCGCGCGATCTGGGAGCACACGAGGCAACGTTGGAAGTGCGTGCGTCGAATACGGGTGCGCAGGCGCTCTACAAAGCGCTCGGTTTCGAATCCTTGGGCGTGCGTCCGCGCTATTACTCCGACCGCGAAGACGCGGTCATCATGACGGGCCCGCTGCCGCTTGCATCCCGTGATGTGGCGGGCATGACGCTTCAGGAGCAGGCGATTGCGCAGGACCAGGGCGTGGTGTCCTCCGAAGCGGCTACGGTGGGCGCTTCGGCTGCGTCTTCTGCAGCGGGTGTGGAAGCCGTGCTGAGCGCGCACCGTCCGCTCATTTTGGCCATTGAGTCCTCGTGCGACGAAACGGCGGCTGCCGTCATCGACGGGGAGGGGACGCTCCTTTCCGACATCGTGGCCTCCCAGATTGACTTCCATGCGCGTTTCGGCGGCGTAGTTCCGGAGATTGCGAGCCGCAAGCATATCGAAGCCATCTGCGGGGTGACGGACGAATGCCTGGAGGTGGCAGCCCGCCGCATAGACGTGCCGCGCCTTCGTTGGCGCGATTTGGATGCGGTGGCAGTCACGTATGCCCCCGGCCTGGTGGGCGCGCTTGTCGTAGGCGTCGCCTTCGCGAAGGGTGCAGCGTGGGGCGCGAACCTGCCGTTTATCGGCGTGAACCATATGGAAGGCCATCTGTACGCCAACAAGGTTGCCACGCCCGATATCCAGCCGCCCATGGTGGTCTCGCTCGTTTCGGGCGGGCACACCATGCTCGTGCTCGTGAAGGCGTGGGGCGACTACGAGACGTTGGGGTCGACCATTGACGACGCGGTCGGCGAAGCGTTCGACAAGGTGGCAAAAGCGCTCGGCCTGGGGTATCCGGGCGGCCCGGTCATTTCCAAGCTTGCGGCAAAGGGCAACCCGAAAGCCATTCCCTTCCCGCGCGCGCTGCTCCACTCGCACGATCTGCGCTTTTCGCTTTCCGGCCTGAAGACTGCCGTGACCACGTACATCAACAAGGAACGCGAGGCGGGGCGGGAGCTCAATCTGCCGGATATCGCGGCGAGCTTCCAGCAAGCGGTCGTGGACGTCCAGGTGGCCAAAGCAAAGACGGCGCTCGTGGAGACGGGCGCGAAAGAGTTCTGTTTGGGCGGCGGTGTGGCGGCGAATCCGGCGTTGCGTGCGGCGTACGAGCACATGTGCAAGAAGATTGGCGTGCGGCTTACGATGCCGCCGCTGTCCGCGTGCGGTGATAACGCAGGCATGATTGCGCTGGTGGCGCTTGATCGGTATCGGCAGGGGAAGTTCTTCTCCCTGGACGCCGATGCCCAGGCTCATGCGCCGCTGGACGAACCGTACTAATTCTGATTGCAGAGAAATGCCCCGCGTGCGGGCAAGCGCGCGGGGCATAGAGCGCGGGCGAGCGCCGCAGACAGGTGCGTGCGTGCCTGCGCTCGGCGGACGTTCGCTATCTCGGAACAGGGGCAGCCGGGATAAAGGAGTGCGGGACGCCCTTCGCAAAGCATGTTCACGATGCGACGGACGCTTTTCGCACGGGGATACGAAAAGGGGCGCGCCGATGCGAGCGAGCCCCTGTCTGTTTGCCTGAAAGATTCGCCCGCTCAGCAGGCTTCGCTTCGTCGGCGCCGTTCAATCGGCTTTCCAGAGGTTTGTCCGATTCCGGTTCTTTTGCCTGAGAGTTTCTGCCCCTTCGGCGCCCGGCGAGTTGCCGCCGGATCTCTCCCGGAATCTTCGTCCAATACCTTGCATGCAGAATTATAGGAATACAGGGCTGTGCAGGCAACGGCATGCATGGCAGGTTGAAGAAAAAGCGCGCGGCATGAGGCGACGGGCCCGTCGCCGCTTCAAGCGAACGTGACGGTGGTCATCGGGGCGGGAGTGCGGTGCTGACGATATGGCGGGACGGTGTCTGCGATGGCGCGACGGCTGGGCAGCGCGTTTCTAGCCGAGGGGCTTTTTTGCCACGTGGACCGCTGCGATGCCGCCCGTGCAGTTTTTCCATGTCACGCCTGAAAAGCCGGCGTCCTCCAGCATGCGCGCGAAAGAGCGCTGGTCGGGAAATGCCTTGATGGAGCGGCTCAGGTACACGAAGCCTTCGCGATCGCCGGTGATAAGGCCGCCCCAGAAGGGGATAAGGTGCTTAAGGTAGAAGCCGTAGAGCGCCCGCCAGAGTGCGTTCGGCGGCGTGGAGAATTCCAAGCACACGAGCGAGCCGCCCGGGCGCAGCACGCGGAACATTTCCGAAAGCGCTTGTTCGCGGTTGGGCATATTGCGGATGCCGTACGCCATGGTGACGACGTCGTAGCTGGCATCCGGGTAGGGGATGTCCTGGGCATCCACGACTTCGAAGTCGATGGGCACGCCCTGGTTCTTTCCCTGCTTTTCCACGTGCCAGCGTGCTACGTCGAGCATTTCGGGCACAAGGTCGGTGCACTGGATGTGGTGCGGCCGCTTTTCGCGCGCCATGGTGAAGGAGACATCGCCTGTGCCGCCTGCGATGTCGAGGACGTCGTCGGCGTGCTCGATAGGCGCCATGCGCGCCATAGTGTGCAGCCAGCTTTTGTACGCCCCGAAGCTCGAGACGGCGTTGAACCGTTCGTATTTGCGCGCAATGCGCGAAAAAATGTCCTTCACGCGCTCGGAGGAGATTTCGGCAGGCGCTTCCTTGCCGGTGGCGGTATCGATGCTATGGGGTGTGGGCTGTGCGGGCATGGAGCTTCTTTCGTGCCGTCGGTTTGAGCAGGTATGCGAAGGCGGGCATGCAGCCCGCCTTCGATGCATCGTTCCAGTATAGCCGTTCTTTCCGAAAACCCGCCTTTCGCCCTCAGGCGCATTGGTCGCGGAAAGGCCTGGCCAGAATGTGAGAACCGCGCTGCTTACGAGGCGTTTGCACGCCAGGCGTCTACGAGCTCTGCTGCTGCGGCGCGCGGGTCTTCCGCGCTGCAGACGGCGGACACGACGAAGAACCCTTCCACGCCGGTCTTCGCAAGAGCAGGGATGTCGGCTGCCTTCACGCCGCCGCCCACCACGATGGGCTTGGGCGAAACGCGATGCAGGTCGGCCAGCTCTTCTAGGCTGCGTGTGATGACGCGGCCGTCGTCGTCCATGCCGCAGTCGGGTTTCGTGGCCGTCTCGTGCAACGGCCCGACGCCCAGGTAGTCGACAAGGCTCATATCGGCGGTTTCGATATACGCGCGCATTTCGTGCGCGCGGGCGGACAGGCCGACGATGGCGTCTTCTCCCAGGTATTTTCGGCAGACTTCGACCGGCACGTCGCTTTGCCCTACGTGCACGCCGTCTACCTTGATGCCTGCATCGCGTGCTGCAAGCGCCACGTCCAGGCGGTCGTCGACCAGAAGGGCCACGCGGTCTTGCGCGCCTGCTGCCGCGATAGCGTCGGCTGCTTCCTGCGCGCATGCTATGAGCTCGCGTGCGCCGCAGACTTTCGAGCGAACCTGCACGCACGTGAACCCGGCATCGAGCGCTTGCGCGACAACGTCGCCTACCGGCCGGCCCAGTGTGTTCTCCGGACCCAGCACCAAGTAGGCCGAAATATCCAAGTTCTCGCGGATTGACATGTCGTTTCCTTTCTTCGTTTCGAGATGCGCCTGCATGCCCGGTCTCGGGTGCGGGCGGGGCGCATGGCGCTCTAGCTCGACGTTCCGCTGTTCGCTTGAGCCCGTCGGGCTCAAGCTCATGCGCTGCACTGCTTCATGTCTTTTACGGCGCGCTTCGCGCGCTACAGGAATGGTGTTCAGACTCGCTTTCGCCATACGCCCCGCCCGCACCCGAGACCGGGCATGCGGGCGCGATTGGAAGCGGGGGAGGGACGCAGAGTGCTCGGTGAGTCTGAGTGCTACTCCTGCAGCGCGCAAAGCGCGCATTTTTAGGCACGAAGCAGTGCAGCGCACGAGGTTATTCCTTGGTCCCAAGGAATAACCGAGCAGCGGAACGTCGAACCGAGCACTCTGCGTCCCTCCTCCCGCTCGGCCGCGTTATCAGGATTCAGCGAGAATGCGTTCGACCGTCTCGACCTTTCGCTCCATCGTATTCTCATGTCCCGGACGAATGTCCGCTTTCAGCACGACTTCGGTTCGAATGCCCTTGTCGGCCAGCGCGAAAGTAGCGCGCTTGACGACGTCCATGACCTCGTCCCATTCGCCTTCGATTTCCGTGAACATGGAGTAGGTGCGGTTTGGCAAGCCGGACTCGCGAATGATGCGCACGATTTCTGCCACCTCAGGCCCTAGCTCGTCGCCTACGCCGAACGGCGTGATGGCCACTGCCACGAGCGTGTTCATTTATGCCTCCTCAAGATCGAAGGAATTGCGGGCGATGTCTTCGGCAGAGGCTTTGTACAGCTCGTCGAGGAACGCCACCTGGAAGCTGCCGGGAGCGTCGACGCGCTTTTCGGCGCGCGTTCCCGCCAGATTGAATGCGTTCACGGCGGTCAGTGCGGCGGTGAAAGGGCTTGGGGCCATGGTGGCGTAGACTGCGGCGACGCCACCCAGACTGCAGCCGGACCCGGTGATTTTCGCCATGAAGTGTGAGCCGCCGTGCGAGCGGGCGACCATAACGCCGTCGGTCACAAGGTCGTCTACGCCGGAGACAGCGACGGCGCCGCCCGTATAGCGCGCAAGCGCGATGGCAGCAGAGCGAGCTTCGCCGACGCCTTGGGTGGAGTCGACGCCGCGCACGTATGCCGTGGCCTCGGTCGCAATCTCCCACAAGGAGGCAAGCGCGATGACTTCCGAGGCGTTTCCGCGGATGATGGTCGGCTTGTACTCTTTGAGCTGAGCGAGCAGTCGTGTGCGCAGGGAGCCGATGCCGATGCCGACCGGGTCGAGAACCCAGGGACGGCGTAGCTCGTGGAGCGTTTGCGCTGTGCGCGGGATCGTCTCTTCGTAGACGGGCAAAAGCGTGCCCATGTTGAGGTACGTCGCCCATCCTGCGTTGGCGAGGAATTCGCCCTCGTCGGGCAGGTACACCATGGCGGCCGACCCGCCGGCGGCAATCTGCGCGTTTGCCACAAAGTTCACGGTCACCGTGTTGGTGATGGACCCCGCCATGGGATTGGTCTCGCGCACATCGCGTACTGTCTGCACGATGCGCTGCTGAAGTTCTGCCTTGCTGATCATGTTTCCTCTTTTCGCTCGGCCCCGGCGCGCCGGGGCGGGGCACGGCGAATGCAAAAAGAGCGCCGCCGATTTCGGCAGCGCCCTTGCAATGCACTTCGCAAGCATGCTCCCTACACCAGTGTTAACTGACAGGTTCGAAGGGTTGGGCTCTGCCCTCTCAACCGACCGAACGAAGCCTGCGTGCTGGATGCGCGGCGTCGGGTTTCCCTGCGCCGACGCGCCAGGCTGCGGGAGGCTTCTTCCGGCAAGTACCCCTGCATCTGTGCTGTCCATGATAGCGCTCATAGCGCGCATGGAGGCGACGAATCGTGCGATGGTTCAAGGAGAGGGTTCGCGGCCTTGCAGGGCGTCTGCGATGCGGGCAAAAGAGCTATGGTCGGACTGCGGGCCGTGCAAGCACTGTGCATGCCCCCGGGTTGTGCGACGTCTCATCGTGAGGTGCGCGGATTGCGCCCAGGCGGCATCATGCAGGGGTGTTGGCAAGGCGGAAACGACCGCCCAGCCCTCGCGGGTCCTTGCCCATCTCCTCTTGCATGAGGATGGCGATGGGCGCACCGAACAGCACGGGGAACACGGTGTGGTTGCCGACGACAGAAAGGGCGAAGAGGAGGACGTCCACGTCCGGGTAGGCTGCCGCGACAGCGACGGAGATGACGAGCGACTGCAGGCAGGCGCACGTGAACGAAAGGCCCGCGAGCAAAGCGATGTTGCGCCCGGTGCGGAGGTCGAACACGCCGTCGCGCAGGCGCCACCACAGCAGGCAGAACAGCAGCGGGTTTCCGACGTTTGCCACGAAGCTTGCGATGGACGACCAGCGCAGGCTGTCGCTCATTGCGTCGGTGATAAGGTTGCCGACGCCGAAGGCGAGGCATCCCGGGATGCCGAAGAACACGCCGAAGATGGGCTGCAAGCAAGCGACCGGGCGGATGTCCGTGAAGCCGGGAATTAGTTCGAGCGCGAACTTAAACGGCAGCGACACGGCAAGGTAGACCGCCGTGAGCAGGATGACCGTTGCGACGAAGCGTACCATTCGGCGCAGGATGCCGCTGTCGGCTTGTGCGGAAGCAAAGGGCGCCGTCATGCGCCGCTCCTCTCCTTGCGAAGCGACGTGAAGAGTGCCCGGGCAACGGAGATGACGTTGCCGGCGACCACGAAGGCGCAGCCGACGACGATGACGGGCGTGAGGGTCAGCGGCTCGATGATGGTTGCGGGAAGCAGTGCGCCCCACGACACCGTGAAGACGATTTCGATCGAGTAGACGATGGCGGCGCTGTCTGCCGTCGTGCGCGCGTTCACGAAGGTGTTGACGACGGTCGCGAACGCGGTGATGAAGTACCCGTGCAAGAACAGGCACGCGACCGTCCGGGGCGTCTACGCGAACGTGAAGACCACGCCGGGGTCGACGAACCACCAGGCGACGAAACTGACCAGGCACACGACGACGAGATAGAGTGCAGCAACGGCGAAAGGATCGTGCTCACGCGCGTAGTCGCTGAGCTTGACGATATAGCAGGCATTGACGAGACAGGCGCCTGCAAGGATAGCAAGCCCGCGAAAATCCTCCGGCTCAGCGGTGTTGGAGATGACGAGCGTCGCGCCGACGGCGATGAGCCCGGCGGAAATCCAGGTGATGGTCGAGACCTTGCGTCGGAACGCAAGAAGCAGCAGTGGCACGAACACGGCGGTCGCGATGCAGCCGAACGCGCCGGTGGCGACGTTGAGGTAGCGCAGGCCCTCGATGTAGCCGATGTTCAGCACGAAGTTGAGCACGCCGAGCACGACGCAGCGGCGGACGAGGCGCAGGCGGTCTGCACGCAAGGCGGAGACGATGCGCCTGTTGAACACGAGCAACAGCAAGGTCGCGCCGATGAACGCGGAAATGCACGTGGTAGCGAACGACGAGACGCTGTCGGGGATGGCAGCGAAGATGATAGCTTCTGTTGACCAGCAGAGCGTGACGCACAGAAGGCACAGGTTCGCTTGGAACCCGTTCATCTGGCGGCTGGAGCCGCGGGCGATGGTGGCCGACTCGTTGCTCATAAGGTCATCACATCTGTTTGAGGCGCGGTCTGGAACCTGCGTTGCGGTTGTTGTTGGGTGGCGGCGGCGAACAGGGTGCCGGGCTTTTCCGGGGGTGTTTGCGAGAAGAGGCCGGCTCTCGGCTTGCTTCCTGTTTTGCTGCTGTTCGCGGTTGTTTCGTTCAGGACTTGCAGCAAAACGACAAGATAGCGGAAAGAATTTCGAGTGCTGAACCCGTCCTACGATCATGATGCGAGAAAAGAGATGCTGCTCGGCATCTGAGCGTGCTTTGCAAGAGTGTTTTTCCAGGTCGGGTTTTCTGCTCGGACGGCATTTTCAGCATGGTGGGTTCAGCACTCGAAATTCTTTCCACTATCTGCCTGATTTGGCGCAAAACAGCAAGGCTGTTCCGCATGAATACGCTCTGGGTGAGGCGGCTTGAAATAAAAGGTCCTCATGCGTTCTTGCGCCAGGGTTCGTTCAATCGCGCAATCTTCCAGTTGCATTGTCGCTTCCAATGTTCAAGTGGGTTGGCTTGCCTAGAGTCCGCATTGGCGAAATCTATCAACGCAATGAGTTTTGCTCTAATGCCAGGTGGTTTTGTACGCTGTGAGCTTGGCCGGGCGGAACCGGGAGCGAAGATGTCAGTTTTAACATTAATGGCTTTATTTTTTACGCTCAAATTGACCACGCTAAGAAAGCTGTGGATTAAATGAAAAATACGGCTAACACAATGTTTGTACGCGGCAGCAATGGAATTCGCAGGTCGAGTTAGCTCACGTCGTTCGTGCGTTTCCCCAGCGTGCCGATTATGCGCGAAGGGATGGTGCGCTCTTGATTTGCCCGCAATGCCATAAAGATATTGCTGATGACTCCATCTTCTGCGACGGGTGCGGTTTCTGCGTTTGTCCTGATTCGGAAAATACAGCGACGACGCCAACTCCTGTCAACATAGACCCGCAAGGGTCGCTTGTGCCCGAAGACGAGCGACGTCCAAAAAAGCGCACGGTTAAAACTGCTACATGTATTGCAATTGCTGTCGCCGCTTTGCTCCTTGGCGCAGTGGGCGGTTTTTTCGCCGCACGTGCGGTTTTGCCGGGCATGTTCGGCTTGACGTTTGTGAACGGCGTCGCTTTTCCGGATGAAATGATGCGAACCGCCATTGAAGAGCAAGTTGATCTTGATCACAACGGAATACTCACGGAAAACGAGACGTCCGCAATCGTAGCCCTCGAGGTTTACCCGCAATCGTTCACGTTTTTGACCGTTAATACTGTCGACGACAGCAATGCCCGGATGACCGGTGTCGATCCAACGCCCGGAAACGCTCCGGTGTGGTCTGGACAGGAAAGTAGGCAGATTACGCTTGAGGGCATTGGCTGTTTTGCGAATATTAAAACGATTGTGTGTGGAGGCGTGACGATAGATCATCTTGATTTTGCGGGCGTTGATGGTCTTGAATTTGTCGACTTGCAGGGAAGCTCTGTGGGAAGTGTCGACCTGTCGCACAACGCGAGCATTTCGACCGTATTCTGCGATCCGTCAGTTCAGGTTGTGGGCTTGGAGGAAGCAGGTTTATACGCTGCTGACTTGCCAACGACCGTAACGCGGACGCTTCCGGATGGTCAGGTGCAAAGCTACGAAATGACTTACCTTGGCGACGGCCGTCCGAACTGTTTGACATATTCATCTGGCGAGCAAACTGAACTCCAGTATTTCAAATACGACGAAGCGGGGCGCCTTTCCGAACGAACTTCCGGAGAGGATGGCCCAATGTACCAATACAGCTACAACGAAGACGGCCGCATCGTTGGGGTAACGGACATGCGGCAGACGGGACTCTCGCGCGGGGATTATGCGTTCTCGTACGATGGCGAAGGAAGGCTCTCGTCTTTTACGATGCAGACAATGCATTCGAACGTGGCGAGAAGCTATACGTATGACGGCGAGCGTTTGGGAGCGATTGACCTTTCGGGAACGTACTCCTCGACCGGTGGCGAGACTGTACAAAACACGACGATTGCATACGGCGAGTCTGGTCAAGCGTGGCGTGTCGAGACATGGCGCAATAACGGCCTTGCCGGTCCGTTGACGATTTGCGACACGGGTAGTTATTCCTATGACGACGCTGGACGCCTCGTGCTCGAGACAGACTCGACGGAGCAATATTCGACGGCCCTTGATTTGTATTACGCGAAAGCTACGTATGATGGCAATGGATTCCCAACGACGGTCGAGTACGGTCTTGCCGAAAGCGATGACGTTCGTACGGCCGAGCTCGCATGCAACGCCGACGGCTATGTTGAATCGATTGCAATTTCGTCCCCTGAAAACGACGGAATCGGCGGAACAGTGTTCAAGATAACCTACGTCAAGCGCATTGGATCGCTCGACGATCGGGCAAAGGAAGCCTATGTGCCGAAAGTCTCGATCGAGTTTGGCCTGGCAACCTGGAACGGCCCTTCGAGCGATGACCTGTGGTTTCCGGGCGGTGGAGCTCCTCAATACGGTGTTGTCTTCTCTGTGCGCGATGCGGCCTATGTCCCCTTTGACAGTGTCGATCCGGTGCCTTCGCTTGCGTTGTGCCCAGGCGAGCTCTCGCTGCGGGCTCATGATCGCGATTCCTTGAACGGCGTTCCGGCGGTGGCAAGCAGCGTTGGAGCGTCCGAAGGGGAGGATTTGAGCGAGAAGCAAGAAGCTGGGTCTCAGTCAGAGAGTTCATCAAGCAAGTCGGCCGAGCAAGGCGAGGAGAATGCGCCGTCGAAACAGGAGGAGCCTGTCGAAGCGTTGCCGGGGCTCGATCTCTCGAATGCAGAAACGTATCAAGGCGTGAACCAGTTCTTGAGCAACTTCACGGAAATGAACTTCGCTCGAACGAGTCCATTCGATAGCACTGCGGCGCCTGAGGGCAACGTGATAGGCGCGTTTGTCGGAGAGCACTGCCGCATCAACAAGACTGATGTGGTCGAGTATGCTCCCGGGAATTCCTATGACATTCCCGGGCCGGGAGGCGGCGGTGCCCAGGGCGTCTACAACGCGAGAATCCCTGAGAGTGTCTTGGACGAGGTCACGCAGCGCTATCTTGGCACGACGTACGATCATGCCATCTTCGATGACGCGTATTACTGCTATGACGGATGGCTGTATTTTGGCGTGACGGCACCGGGCACGGCGAATGGCATTGCGCTTGCGACTTCTTCCGAAGGAATAGGTGATGGCTTGTATCGAGTTTCGTACGTCGTGTACACGTCGGGTACTCCGTACAACGCCCTCGATACAAGCTTGTACGGAATGTCCGAGGAGGAACTGCTCGGTCATCTCGACGGAGGACAGCAGGCATACTCCGGCACCGCCGTCGTTCGTCCAAATGGGGATGGATACCAGCTGGTCTCGATGCGGGCAAGCTGACGAAACAATTTGTTCTCCCGGAATAATGGACGGTTATCTTGGGTGGCAAGGATGGAGGGATAGCACCATGGGTCTTCTTGAGGATGCAAACGATTTGATCAACCGGGGCGTTGCTTCCGCTGGACGTGGCACAAAGGCCATCGCGCTTAAAGCGCAGATTTCCGAATTGGACAAGCGCGGCATTGAACTATATGCGCAGCTTGGACGTGCGGGCTTCGATGCCCTGAAGGACGATGACGCGTTCTGCAGTTCTCAGAGCGCGCTTTTTAGCACAATTGCCGATTATGAGCAGCAGCGTGCTGCGCTCGCTGCAGAGCTTGAACAAGTGAGAGCTCTAGGAGAGATGGCTGCTGCTTCAGCGGCGTCGACGACAGGAGCGGGCTCTGGTCCGATGGAAGACGCTGCGGTGGTTTGCGAGGCGTCTGGTTCGGCGGTGCGCGGCGATACGGTTGCTTGTCCGCAATGTCATGGTGTCAACAAACAGACGGCGGCATTTTGCATTCATTGTGGAACGCGTCTTCCTGACAATTTGGGGGATAGTGCGGAGTCGGCGCCGACTTGCGTGCGGTGCGGCGCCGAGCTGCGAAATGGGGCGTCGTTTTGTGTAGTGTGCGGTGCTGCGATTGAAGGCGGCTCTGCGAAGGAGGCGGAGGCCCTCTCCGACGCCGATTGCGTGGTCAGCTCGGTGCCAGAGGAGATCGCGACCGAGGCCTTTTCGTCGTGCGCTCAGCTGGAGTGCAGACAGTGCGGTTTTTTTAACAATCCGGATGCATCGTTTTGCCGCAAATGCGGGGCGTCGCTGAAATAGCTTCGATGAAAGCCTTGATGGCGGCAAGCAAAGGAGGGAATGATGTTTTGTCCTAAATGCGGGCATGAGCTAGAAACGCACGCTGCGTTTTGCGGCAATTGTGGCGAGCCTGTAGCAGATGTCGCATCGTTGGGCGGTGCGGAGCGTGAAGGCGTATCGCCTGATCGAGCGCCCGATTTTGCCCCGAACAGCAGTTCGGCTTCCGTGTCGTACCCAGCTCCTACCCCTCAGGTTTCCGATACGAAGTTTAAGCACGTGACGGGCATCGTGAGCATTGCGCTCATTTTGGCCTCGTTTTTACCATGGGTTTCGCTTGATGCGTACATTCTGAAGCAGTCGGCTTCTCTGCCTGAGCTCTTCCAATTAGCTGCGCGCTTGTCGAGCTATGAGAGCTTTGCTTCGTCCGATGCATATATCATGCTTGCCGCTGTCGCTGTTGTGCTTGGTTTTTTATGGCTCATTATGGTTTGCATGCTCGGAAATGCCGCATATCAAAGCTTTAGGCATAGTAAGGAAACGCAAGCGGGGTACGTTACCGCGCTCCTGGCCGTCGTGGTGGTGCTCATTGCGTGCTTCGGGGTCGATGCGAGTATTTCGCAGGGTACTAACTCCATGGTTGGTGTGACGGTGTCAGGTGTGATTTCTGCCACGATTTGGCCGTGGGCAACGGGAATCGTTTCGATCGTGATGCTTTCCCTGCAGTCAAAAGGGAGGAAATAAAGCGCCTTTTTAGCGTGGAAAGCGAGATGGCATGATTTGTCCAAATTGCAAAAAACAGCTTCCCGACGACTCGTCGTTTTGCGACGCTTGCGGTGCGGAGTTGCAGAGTCTAGAGCCTTCTGAGGTAAGCGCTTCGGACAATGGCCACAAGTCTGCGGTGCGCGCTATTGCTATCGTTGCTGTTGTGGCGATTGCCGCTGTAGCTATGGTCTCAATCGTCGTCGTGCCTTCACTTGCCAATCGAGACGAAGCGCAAGAGGCGTCTTCCATGCACGAAACTGCCGCCGAATCGACGCAAGAGCAGCCGTCGGCAGAAGATGCTGCACTGAGCTCGTCTGCGGGAGGGACTGATTCACAGGAAAAGGGTCAGAAAAAGGACGATGTTGAGGCGTCCGCACCTAGTACGAGTGCTCCATTTTGGGGCGTGTGGATCGGGGCTAGTCGAGAAGAAACCCAGGCGAATGAAATTGCGAGAGGCGCAACAGACAAAGGTCTAGGCGCCGAAGTCGTGCGGTCCGACGATTGGGGAGAATTGAACTCGGAGACATGGTGGTGCGTCACGACAGGACGGTATAGCGACGAAAGTCAAGCGAACGCTGCTCTTTCTGCTGCAATCGACGGAGGTTATACAAGTGCCTATGCGAAGTATTCGGGTGAATTCATTGGCAGCTCATCTGAAACGGCTGCTGCTTCCGCTCCCGAGCAGGGCACCTTGTACGATTGTGAATACTTCAGTCTTGCGATGCCGACTTCTTGGGGCGAAGCATGGCGAATGGACGAGTCTGCGATTGAGACGCGGGAGGCAATGCGTAAAGCAGACGGGAGCCCCGTTGCAAATTATCTGTATACCGGTGCTCAAGAGGGCGCGGCCGTGGATGGATTCTATGTAGCCGTTTACAACTTCAACATCCCCAGCGTTCCGAATAATGCCCGGTCGTTTACCTCTTCAAAAGCGACGGCAATGTACGTGGTAAACGAATCGCTGAGCGAATCGGAATTCGAAGAGCTGTGCGCCTCGTTTGTCGCCAAATAGTTTCTCAGCGGCGATGAAGCGGGCGGGGAGGAAAGCCTCGCCAATAAGCGGTGGGATATGGGATTGCTCAATTCGCATTTATAATAAAGAGCGGGGGTGGTCGAGGAAGGGGTGCGATGCTCGACGAGGGATATTCGATCGTAGTGATCGACGACGATTATTATCAAGCTCTTCATATTGCGGGCATGGTCGAACGCTCTAAGCGAGCATCTGCATTTAGCTCTGTAAAGGCCATGAAGCCGAATGAACTCGAAGTGTTCCTATCGCAGGGCACGTCTGTCGACATTCTTCTGGTCGACATAAAGCTTGGAGAAAGCGAAGAAGATGGCATCGGTCTTGTTAAGCGTTGCTTTTCTGGGCAGCGCGATGCTACGCAAGTAATTTACGTAACCGGCTATGCGGACGAATACCACACGAGCGTATACAGGACGCAACATGTCTACCTACTCGAGAAACCTCTTGTTCAAGAGCATCTTGATGAAGCTCTTGAGGCAGCATGCGCGCGCTTGGAAGAGCAGTCTTTTCGGCCAGTCATGCTGAAGCTTGGTCGGGAGGGCTTTGTTGTGCGACCGTCTTGCATTCTGTACGTTGAAAGCGTGAAAAGAAAGATTCGTATTGTTCAGAGCGACAAAACATTCGAGACATACGCCAAGATTAAAGATGCAAAACGCTTACTTCCCTCGAGTTTTGTGCAGTGTCACAAAAGTTTTCTCGTGAACATGGCATGGGTAGAGCGCATCGAAAAAGGGCGTGTCACGTTGCTTGACGGGAGCGCCGTTCCGGTCAGCCAGCGGCATCGAGCAGAGGTCCGCCGAGCCTTATCCCTGTATGCGCGCTCGCTTGTCTAGCCGCACGATGGAAAGGCTGTCACCGTGTTCACGGATGTCCAACTCGACCTATTGTTCGTTATGCCAACCGGACTTGTGGTGGGCTACTTTCATACGCGGTTGCTTTCGATGCGAGAGCCGGTGCAGTACCTTGCGATCGTGTTCCTTATTGCAGTGACGGTCAACTCCTTCCGTTCGGGGTTTACTCCCGAGCTCAAGATTGCGCTCGGCTTTTTCTACGATATTTTGCTTCCGTTCGTTTTCTCTCAGGGCAAAGTGAGCAGAAGGGTTATCGTCATTGCGTCGGTGGAGATATGTTTGTTTGCGGATGAGCTCGTAGCTGGCGCGTTGTGGATGGTGCTTACCGACGCGCCGATGTCGAGTTACGATGCCGCACGGGAGTACTTCGGGGCTTTCGTGCTCATGCATGCGGTTCACCTGGTCATTCTGGTGGGGCTGTTGACGCTTTTACGCGTGGCCTTCGACTGGTGGTCGGAAGGCTCGCACATGCCGGGGCAGTGGCTGCTAGCGGGCTTTCCGGCGGCACAATTCGCCTTGCTGTTCTGTGCGGTCAATATGGGCTATTTATTCTTCAGGTCGTCGACGTCCTACTATCTTGCATGCAGTGTCATGGTGATGGTCGGTCTTGTGGTAGATGCCCTGTTCCTACGGACGCTCAACTCCTATTATGCAGCGCAGGCGGAATGCGAGCGAGTTGCAGAGCTGGCGGAACGGCTGGAGCTGGATAATACCTACTGTGCTGCCACGATTCGCCGGACCGAAGAGGTGGCGAAATTCCGTCACGACATGCGGAATCACTTGCAGGTGATTGCTGCGCTCGCGGATCAGGGCGAAAGCGAAGCGGCGCGCGGTTATGCGCGCAAGCTGTCTAGCAGACTGGCAAGAAGCGAGGTCGAGCATGCTTGAAGCAGTCCTTGCAATTATTGCCCTTGGGTTGCTCGCGGGCGTGGTTGTCTTTTCGCTTGGGCGGTTTCGCAACGCGTCGCTTTCTCGCCGATTGGCAATTAGTTCCTTTCCGTTTGCCCAGCTGGCGATGGCGACGTTTTTGTTCATGGTGGCGTTCCGGGCAGAATTGGGAACTGCCGTCGTGACGATGATTGCGCTCGTTTGCGTAGGCTGTGCTGGGGCTGATGTCGCACTGTTCGAGGCGATTCGGAGATTGCGGAGAAGAGCGTTCGACGAAGCGCGCGCCTTGTTGCTCGAAGAGCGCTTGCAAGCAGAGCAGGCTTATCGTGCCGAACTCGATGCGGAGGCAAGTGCTGCGCGTACATTGCGTTCCTCGATTCAAAATGAGTTGACTGCAATAGAGCGCAAGCTCGACGCGGGTAACGTGAACGGCGCGATGGCGCATATCGACATGGCGGCGGGCTTGCTGAGGTCCCCTGTCAATCGACAGTGCGCGCACAGGGTGGTTGACGCGCTCATGAGAGCGAAGGCTGCCGAGTGCGAAAACAAGGGAATCGCGCTTACGTCTCATCTGGACGTGCCACAGGATTTGCCGTTTCCCGAGATGGACTTGTGCTCCCTGTTTGCTAACGTCATGGATAATGCGATTAAAGCTTGCTCTTCATGCGGCATGGAGCGTCGGCATGTCGAAATCCGCGCAGGTAAGGCGAGCGGGTTGTTCGTAATCGACGCTGAGAACGGGTGCCCGCTGCGTACTGGGCGCGAGAAGCGGCGCGCAAGGCGTGCAAAGGGACTGGATGAGCATGGCTGGGGCTTGACTATCCTACGCGAAGTGGCCGACCGTTTCGACGGCACGGTCGAAACGGAACAGACGAACGGCACGTTCCGCACTACGGTCACGCTGGCGCTGCCGCGCGAAGATGCCGTGACGCCATGAGGTGGTGCCGCACCGTTTGCCTGGGCAAGTAGGCCGTCTGCTGCAGCTCGTAAGGCGGAGTAAAACCGATTTTGACATAAACGGGAATGATTTTTCCGTTTCGGACCAAGTGGCCTCGATCATCCGTACATTCGAAGCACGCATTCCATGAGGAATGCGCCATGAAGCCGAATGGAGGGTGATCATATGGGCAGGAATCGAATTCTGTCATGCGCGTTCGCGCTCGTGCTGGCGTTCGGGCTGATGCCGACTACGGCGTTCGCTGCGCAGGAAGACGCAGGGGCGACGCTTGAGGCGCGGGACAATGATTCGTTGAGCAACGCGACGACGATCAATGTTGGCGCCACGGTTACCGGAGCGCTGGTCGACGGCTACGACGACGACTTCTACCGCTTCTCGCTGTCCTCTGCCGGCGTCGTCACGCTGACCTTCGGGACGGAGTTCGTCGACGAGAACAAGGGGTGGACCGTCTACCTGCGCGACCAGGGCGGGGACTCCTACGACTCCTGGGGCGTCTACCGCAGCCACGTGGGCGACTTCACCACGCAGCAGGTCGGCCTGCCGGCCGGCACCTACTACGTCCAGGTGGCGCCGCGCGGCACCACGACCGCGACCTACCACCTCCGGGTGAACTTCGAGCAGCGGGGCGACTGGGAGACCGAGTACAACGACAACCGCAGCGACGCCGACGCGATCTCGGTGAACTCGCTCTACTACGGCAGCATCTTCGACGGCTACGACGACGACTTCTACCGCTTCTCGCTGTCCTCTGCCGGCGTCGTCACGCTGACCTTCGGGACGGAGTTCGTCGACGAGAACAAGGGGTGGACCGTCTACCTGCGCGACCAGAACGGGGACGACTACGACCGCTGGAACGTCTACCGCAGCAACGTGGGCGACTTCACCACGCAGCAGGTCGGCCTGCCGGCCGGCACCTACTACGTCCAGGTGGCGCCGCGCGGCACCACGACCGCGACCTACCACCTCCGGGTGAACGCCGCGAACGAGCCTTCGCCCGGCTCGTACGGTTTTGTCGACGTGTCCCCAAGTGATTGGTATGCAACGGACGACGTTCTTGGCTACGCGGTGGACCACGGGCTGCTGTCCGGCTACGGCAACAAGCGCTTCGGTCCCTACGATTCCGTGACGCGCGGCCAGATGGCGACTATCCTGTGGCGCGTTGCAGGCGAGCCGGGCGCCTCTGCGCAGCTTTTCTCCGACGTCGATTACTCTCAGTACTACGGCGATGCCATCCGGTGGGCGCGCTCGACGGGCGTGATCAGCGGCTACGGCGATACGAACACGTTCCGCCCTGACGACCCGGTGACACGCGAGCAGCTGTGCGTGATGCTGGCGAACTACGCCGAGAAAGTGGCCCGCGTGTCTACCGCCACCAACTGCGTCGCGCTCGACCGCATCGCCGGCGCCGACCAAGTGTCCTCGTGGGCGCGCGAGCAGATGGGCTGGGCGGTCGATGAGGGCATCATCTCCGGCGAGGCGACCGCCAGCGGCACCTGGGTGAACCCGCAGGGCAACGCGCAGCGGTGCGCTGTCGCCAAGATGGCTAGCGTATTCCATCGTGATGTGCTGGGCCTTGGGTAATGCTATTCGATGGGGGCTTGGATGTTTTGTCCAAATTGCGGCAAGGAGATAGTGCCTGGCGGGGCGTATTGCCCTCGGTGTGGTTGCAGAGTGGGCGAAGGGGAGCCTAGGAGCAAGAAAAGAAAGCGAGTAGCTGTCGGCGTCGCGATAGCTACGCTCCTGGTTCTCGTTGTTGTCTTCGTGGTGACGATAGCTCCGCGTTTGTTCAGCAAGCCCTCTCTTGAGGGCACGTGGACGCTCAGCTCGACAGGAACCGCCAATGGCGTCACTTTGTCGTATCCAGATGTGACTCTCGTGGTCGAAGACGGTGCGTTCAGCATGGATATTGTGGGCACGGCGGGAGGTATGAGTTTGTTCGGCCTGACGGGAAGCGACCAGGTTGACATATCAGCGACGGGGTCTTGCGTGCTCGAGGCGGATCAAGGAGGCGATTTGGCTTACTCCTTGGCGTTTGAGGGAGTGCGTGCTAACGAGCCTATGCTCTCGCGACTGCGCGCGCAGTACGGTATGACCGATGCGGAAACAGAGAGTTTCGTCGCGCAAATGAACGACATGGTAAGCCTCTTCAACAGCTGGTCTTTGAAACTCCGCGTTCCTAAAAGCGGACTTGAAAAGCCCATCGGAGAGGGCGAGTGGATTCTTGAAATTACGATACCAGACGAGGGCTATGGGAGCGCGCAGGGCTTCTTGTCGGCAAATATGCTAGAGCCTTCGAACGGCGAGGAACAAGGAGACGCTGTCTTCTCGATGACCTATAGGGGCGATAACGGTGAACAGGTGGCGAATGACCCAATGGTGGGCACGTGGCATCGGGTCGACGATTCTCACCTGGTGATTCAATACGTCAACCTGGTAGGGGGCAATTCAGTCGACACGACGGTGAATGTCGCATTTACTCCTACTAAAGCCCGTTAAGCAAAGGAAGGAACGATGAAGACCGCTTCAAAACAGCTCAGATTCGCGTTTTCACGAGTGCTTTTCGCCGTTTTGGCGGCGCTTTTAGCATGCGGGTCGGCCTGCTTGAAAGAGGCGACGGCGCAATCGTTTGCTCCCGTAGGGGATGCGGTAGCTGTTCGTTCTCACCAAGGCTTTTCCGACGTTTCGCCATCTGACTGGTTTGTGGTCAGTGGCGATTTGGACTACGTGCTCGATCATGGTTTGCTTCAGGGGTACGGCGGGACGAACTTGTTCGGTCCATACGATGCAATTACGCGCGGTCAGGTCGCCATTGTGCTTTGGCGCATAGCCGGCGAGCCTGCCGTGGGCGGCGCTGCTTTCGACGATGTTGACTATACCCAGTATCATGGCCGCGCTATCTTATGGGCGAGGAAAACAGGGGTTATCAACGGCTATGGCGGAACGAATCGTTTTGGGCCGGATGATCCCATAACGCGCGAGCAGCTTGCCGTCATCCTATCTAATTTTTCAAGGCTGATTGCGCACCAGCCAACAGCTTCGAATTGTCGTGCGCTGGATCAGTTTGGCGACAGTGGTGAAGTTTCTTCTTGGGCGCGTGAGGCAATGGGATGGGCGGTCGATCGAGGCATTATTACAGGCGAGGCAGCGGCAAACGGAGCAAGAAGGGTAAATCCGCAGGGCGCTGCGCAACGCTGCGCCTTTGCGAAGATGATATCCGTTGAGCATCGTGACGTTCTCGACCTTTCTGCAGGGGGCACGCTTGGGGAGTGCGATGCTGGTTCCGTCTACGCAACGGGAGATGTCGTCTATCTTTCAGGTTACCTGGAGGATTACTGGTGGTCGCAGGGATCGACAGGACCTCAAGAGTCGTTTCTACTATGGCTCGATGATGCGGCTACGTTCAATGTCGAAACGATGGGCAGCTTTCGGCGCTATGAGAACGTTTCCTTGGTCCAAGTGTACGAAAACATGGGATCCCTTCCCGGAAGCGTCCTTAACAGGCGCGTTGCGGTCGTGGGCACAGTAGATTCCTGGATAGGGTCGATTTGGCAGAAGGCCGATGTTATCCTGACGAACTGTACGGTTGTCCCTCTGGACTGATGGTTGAGTTTGCGAGGAGCATCATGCAAAAGCGCGTTACGGGCATGCGGCAGAAGTTTGGGTTTCTAATCGTGGCGGGCACCGCTGTGGTCTCGCTTGCGCTTCTACCTGGCTGCGCTGGACAAGAGGCTGAACAACCTGCGTCTGGGCAGGCTGCTCAGGCGGAAGCAACGGTCGAAGTCGATGATGTCATGACGGAAGCGGTTTCGGACGTTCCCGCG
>DVGB01000061.1 GCA_018712955.1 Candidatus Aveggerthella stercoripullorum | reverse complement strand
CGGACCCCCCCGGACCCACTCATCGCATTCTTTCCGTGCGCCAACGATATGGCGGATTGCGGACGGAAACGAAAACCGAGAAGCATGTTCGTACGACAGAGCAGGGAATTTGCGGGAAATTATGGGGTCTGCGAAGCGAAATCGACTTTCAAGCGGTTTTTCGGCATCAAAAGCGCTTCTCTGTTTTCGTTTCCGTCCACAAACTCGAGATATATTGACGCAGATGATTCGTGGATTCGGCTGTCACGAGGCTTGATGGACATAGGGCCATGGCTGGCATTCCGCCAAGCAGGCTTGCCCCGACGCAGTTGCTCCAAAGCGGCCGCATGTGGATATCAAGGATTAAAGCGACGGGGCATTATCAGCGAAAAAAGAATATATACTGACCATATCATGACCAGCCAGTAAGAGAGGTCGAACATGCCTCCCAGAACTACCCCTTCGAATAAAGCTCTCGGCGACGCCATCAAGGCAAGAAGGCTTGAGCTTGGTCTCACGATAGAAGACGCTGCTTTTCGCGCTGGCGTTGGGACGAAGACGTGGGTGCGTTATGAATCTGGCTCTGCCATCAGAACCGACAAAGTGCATGGCATATGCAAGGCTCTCCGATGGGCCGCCCTCGGCGGTGGGGATGAAGCGCGAACGGAAACGTACGACCTGAACATCGACGAAAAGTCGCTCGCATGGCCAGATGAAATGTGCAAATGCTACGGTAGAGCAGCTGCTGTGTCTTTTGTTGCAGGAAGTGAGATTCTGCTCGATTACACGACTGCAGATTTAGAGCAGCTCGCGAGCATGCCGCATGGCTCTCATGTCGGCGAGTTGGGGGTGTCATGGCTCAAAGACCTGCTCCCGCAGCAATTCCTCACACGTTATGATTACGAATTCGTCTACGCGTTCAAGTGCTCGGTTTGCCGTCTCCGCGAAAGCGCAGAACACACAGGCAGAATTCATGTGCATACGACTACGGACCTGCTGGCAATCCGCTCTATGTGCGAGTGCGCGGGCATTCTCATGGGCGAGTGGGGGTATGAACCAGGTTGGGATGACTGGGCGAAAGACCTGTACATGGAGGCGGACGTGGACTACTACCTGTACTCGGACGAGTACGTTCCTCGGAGCCATTCACTCCACTTCGATTGGTGGAACGAATGGTAGCCGCCGCCATGGTCCTCGATGCATGTGCGTGCAAAGATTGCAATCGGCTTGCAACGGACGTCCTATGAGCAAACGAACATTGTTCCTTGCGGGCTTGTCGGCTCTTGAGCTTTGGACGGCAGCTGCGCTCGGCCGCATATCGTGGCCAAAGCCTTCGCGTGCAACGTCGCTGAGACAGTGCGCTGCGTCGCTTGACGACATCCGAAAGCATGACGTTGGCCGCTTTGGGGTCAATCCAACAACGCTCGACGTGCTGGTTTCTCCTGAGGGCACGAACAGGCGCAGCGGTAGTATTCGGAGAAGAAGGGCGTCGAATGCGTATCCGCAACGATCGTTCTATCGTGCCGCAAACCACCTCATGGTGTGTCGGCCTGAGCTGTGTCTTGCTCAAATCGCATCAGCGTTCTCAGAGGTCGAACTCGCGTTGTTTGGGTTTGAACTCTGCGGCTCCTTTGCCATCAATCGTGCGACGGGAAAGCTTATTGACCGTCGTCCGATTTCGAGCGCACGTTGCTTGCAGGATTATGCTCGGGCGCTTGGAAATACACCTGGAGCAAACAAGGTGCGCAAGGCGGCAAAGCTTGTACTCGATGGGTCGTATTCCCCCATGGAATCCAGGATAGCGCTCGAGCTTTCAGCGCCACGCTGCATCGGGGGTTTCGGTTTTCCACCTCCTACGTTGAACAAACCGGTCGATCTTTCGGGGAAATTCGAGAAGGATGCAGTCGTCAGAAAAGGCGACTTGCTTTGGGAAAAGCAGGGCGTTGTGATTGAGTACGACAGCAGCGAACATCACGAAGGCGAGCCGTGCATTGACCGTGATGCTCGTCGTCGTAATGAGTTCGTAGGGCGAAGGTACCGAGTCCTCACGCTCACCAAGCAGCAAGCGTATGACCTCGCGGCGATGGAAAACGTTGCGAAGAATCTCGAGCGATTGCTCGGAATCAGGCTCCGCAGCAGGACGAGCAATCTCGAACAGCGCAGAGAGGGCCTGCATCGCGCTTTGTACGCTGAGTCAGACTCCTCGCCGCGTCCATTCATCGCGCCACATGGTTTGCCGTGGCAGTAAGGCCAAGGCGAAAGCGCGCGACGGCGCTCCGAAGTGCCTGGAAACCAGGCGATTGTGGACGCATCCGAAAAGCGAGAAGCGCTAGAGGGCGATAAACGGGCAGGCTTGACCGGCGAACCCGGTACGGGACAATCGCAACTTGGGGAAACATTGTTTGTAAGGTGCAAAGCAGCACAAGCCTACGGACGTAATGCTTCTCTTTTTCAATTTGCGTCCACAATCGAGGCTTTGCTTGACGCATTGCCGGGAATGGGGGGCGTGACGTGCTGCTGGCGAGCGAGGCCGTGACGCGCTGTCTGCGGGAGGGTTGCGAACGAGCCTTCCGGAAAACGGAGCGCCAAGGAAGCGTCGGTTTTCGCGTCTGCCGGTCGCGCTGGCATCCGCATTGCCAAAACCTGCGAATCCCCATGCTTTGTTCGGTGTCCGTCTTCGTGCACGCTGGTATCATGAGGGGTCGAACGAGACAGTTCCTGCGCGCGGGAAGGTGCGAAGCCGACAGGCGGGGTCCGGCATTTCCGCCGGAAGGGGGCACCACGTTGCGCGGCAGGGCGCAAGCGGACCAGAGGCACATTATGGCATTCGTACATTTGCACAACCATACCGAATATTCCCTGCTCGACGGCGCAACGCATGTAAAGGACATGGTCAGGCGCGCCGCAGAGCTCGACATGCCCGCCGTGGCCATCACCGACCACGGTGTCATGAGCGGCGTGCCGGAGCTGGCGGACGCGTGCGCTGCGGTCAAAAAGGAGACAGGCAAGGACGTCAAGCCCATCTACGGGTGCGAAGTCTACTTCACGGACGACGAGAGCCTGCGCACGGACATCAAGCCACGTCTGTATCACCTGTTGCTCCTCGCGAAGACCAACGAGGGCTATCATAACCTCGTCCGCTTGGTGTCCGAATCCCATGTCGGCCGCCAGCTGCTGGACGAAGCGGGCAAACCGCAGCGCGACGAGCAGGGCAACGAAGTCTACACGCGCAACTTCTACTACAAGCCGCGCACGACCTTTTCCATGCTGCAGCGTTACGGCAAGGGCATCATCGGCTCGTCCGCCTGCATTGCGGGCATTATTCCGAAGCTGCTCGACAACCGTCAGTTCGACGAAGCGGTCACATGGGCGAAGAAGTTCGCCAGCTGCTTCGAGCCGGGCGACTTCTACATCGAGCTGCAGAACCAGGGCATCATGACCGACGCGGGCTTCACCCAGACCGAACTCAACGCGCAGCTCACGAAGCTGGCAAACGAATGCGGCCTCAAGACCATCGCGACGAACGACTTCCATTACCTCACCCAAGAGGACGCGCGCGCCCAAGACATCATGCTCTGCATCGGCACGAGCTCCACGTTCGATGACCCGAACCGCATGCGTTTTGCGAACGATCAGTTCTACATGAAGACTGAAGAGGAAATGCGCGAAGCGCTGCGCGATTTCCCAGAGGCGTGCGACAACACCGTCGAGCTGGCAGAAAAATGCAACGTGGAGCTGGAGCGCGACTCCATTCTCCCGCGCTTCCCGCTGCCTGAAGGAGAGACGGACGAAAGCTACTTCCGCAAGCAGATTGAGGCGGGCCTGCACCGTCGCTACGGCGACGACATCCCCGAAGAAGTTTGGGAGCGCTACGAGCACGAAGCAGGCATCATCATCCAGCAGGGCTTCCCGGCGTACTTCCTGATCGTGCAAGAGTACATTAACTGGGCGAAAAGCCAGGGTATCGGCGTCGGGCCGGGTCGTGGTTCCGCTGCAGGGTCGCTTGTGGCCTACGCCATGGGCATCACGGACATCGAGCCTTTGCAGAACGGCCTGCTGTTCGAACGCTTCCTGTCCCCGGAGCGCGTGGAGATGCCCGATATCGACGTCGACTTCGAGGACGAGCGCCGCCAGGAGGTCATCGACCACGTGCGTGAAGTGTACGGCGAAGACCACGTGGCGGGCGTTATCACTTTCGGCAAACTCCAGGCGAAAAACGCCGTGCGCGACGCAGCGCGCGTGCTCGGCTATCCCTACAGCGTCGGCGACAAGATTTCCAAGCTGGTGGGCGACGAACTGGGCATCACCATTCAGCAAGCGCTCGACGGCAACCCCGACCTGAAGAAGGCCTACGACACCGAAGAGGACTCGAAGGCCGTCATCGACGCGGCGCTGTCCATCGAAGGGCATGTTCGCGGCGAAGGCGTGCACGCCTGCGCCACCATTATCTGCCGTGACCCGATGAGCGAGCACGTGCCCATGAAGCGCGATACCAAGGGTGGCGGCATCATCACCCAGTACGACGGCCACTACACGCCGGACCTCGGCCTGCTCAAAATGGACTTCCTGGGCCTGCGCACGCTCGGCGTGATCAGCCGCGCATGCCGCAACATCAAGGATCGCTACGGCGTGACCATCGTTCCGGACCAGATTCCTATCGACGACGAAAAGGCGTTCGACCTGTTATGCGGCGACGGCTCCATGGATGGCCTGTTCCAGGTGGAGTCTGCCCTCTACGTGAGCCTGTTCGCGCGCATGAAGCCGCGCGCGTTCTCAGACGTCGTCGCATCTATTGCGCTTAACCGTCCGGGCCCGCTCGAGAACGGCTTCGTCGATCTGTACGTCGACCGCCGTCAGGGCAAAAAACCGGTCAGCTACTACGACGACCGCTTGAAGCCGGTGTTGGAAGAGACGTACGGCACCATCGTCTACCAAGAGCAGATCATGCAGATTTCCATGCGCATGAGCGGCTTCTCCGCGGGAAAGGCAGACCGCCTGCGCAAGGCCATGGGCAAGAAAAAGATCGATGTCATGATGCAGCTCAAGGACGACTGGTGCAACGGTGCGGTCGAAAACGGGTTCTCGCTCGACATCGCCCAGCGTATTTGGGGCGACGCGGAAGAGTTCGCAAAGTACGCGTTCAACAAATCGCATTCGGCGGCCTACGCGGTGCTCGTCATGCGCACGGCATACCTGAAAGCGCACTACCCGTACGAGTACATGGCGGCGGTGCTTTCGTCCTATATGGGCAACTCCGATCGCCTCATCAAATACATCGCAAGCTGCAACCACACGGGCATTCCGGTTCTGCCTCCTGACATCAACTCGTCCAACCTCGAGTTCACGCCGACCGACGAAGGCGTGCGCTTCGGTCTGGCGGGCGTGCGCGGCGTCGGCGAGAAGGTGGCGGAGGAGATGATTGCCGAGCGCAATCGCGGCGGCCGCTTCAAGAGCCTTCACGACTTCGTGAACCGTGTGGATGCGAAGTGCTACAACCGCAAGACGCTCGAAGCGCTCATCAAGGCGGGCGCGTTCGATTCGACGGGCTACACGCGCAAACAGTGCATGTACTTTATCGAAGAGACGCCCTTGCTGGAGTCTGCTTCTAAGCGCCAGAAAGACCGTGATGCTGGGCAGGTCAGCATGTTCGACCTGTTTGCCGACATGCCGGATTCTGGCTTCGAAGAGGACGTGCCGGATCCGGACGGCATCGAATGGGATACGAGGACGCTGCTTTCCTACGAGAAAGAGATTCTGAAGATCTACGTCTCTGGCCATCCGCTCGGCCCCTACGAAGCTGCCATCTCGCGCATGACGAAGTTCCAGCTGGGAGATTTGGCGGAACGCACGAAGGAAATCCCCTCCGCCACGTTCGTAGGCCTGGTCACGGGCGTGTCGACGCGCATTACGAAGCGCGGTACGAAGATGGCGAACTTCACGCTCGAGGACACGACCGGCCATATCGAATGCGTCTGCTTCAAGTACGACGACTTCGCCGAAGCGCTCGTGGACGACGCTATCGTGAAGGTGAAGGGTAAATTCGAACACTCCGACCGCGGTAACCAGGTGCTTGCCTTCGAGGTCGAGCCATTGGAGCTTGCGGGCATGGCGAACGCTGCACCGCAGCGCTTGACGCTCAATCTTACGGCAGGGTCTTTCAGCCAGACGTCGTCGATGAAGCTGAACCGCATCCTGAAGGCGCATCCGGGGCATGACGGTGTTGTGCTCGTTGTGCGACAATCTGACGGGCGCACGTTCCGAGCAGAGCTGCCCCTGCAGGTCGACTCGCGCAACACCATCATGTTGTCGGAGTTGTACGACCTGTTCGGCGCGCCGGTGTGGCGAGCGTCGTAGGGCGAGGGCGGCTGGACATCCGGGCGTGGGCAGAGCGCATGCGCGCAAGAGACTGCATGCGAAAAAGCGTGCGCAAGGGAGAAGGAGCGGCGTGCATTGTGCGGTCCGAGAGGCCGGTAGCATGCGGTGGACGATCGGCTTTGGCCAGGATTGCGGTGTGAAGGCCGCGCCTGCAGACGGGAAAGGGCCTTAAGGCACATGAGCGAAGAAACGGCGAACGCGTCAGTGCGTGCAGCAGGAGAGAAGGACGGCATGCAGGCGCCTTCTTGCGAAACGTC
The DNA here is from genome assembly GCA_018712955.1 of Candidatus Aveggerthella stercoripullorum. GTDB lineage: Bacteria > Actinomycetota > Coriobacteriia > Coriobacteriales > Eggerthellaceae > Aveggerthella > Aveggerthella stercoripullorum. The sequence continues at coordinate 23,973 of DVGB01000061.1, read as the reverse complement.
GAACGTGGCGACGTCCATTTCGTCCGCGCCTGACCGTCCCAGCTTGGAGCAGCGTGCCGCCGAAGCGCGCGAAGCGGGCTGGGATCGCACGCTTTCGCTCACGCTCTCATACCAAGGCGCGTCGTTTTCCGGCTTTGCCCGGCAGAAAGAGGAGCGCTTGAAAACGGTGCAGGGCGAAGTGGAGCAAGCGCTCTCCCTGCTCTTCCGCCGCGAGGTGAAGACGGTCTGCGCCGGAAGGACGGACGCGGGCGTGCATGCGCGCGCTCAGGTCGTGAGTTTCGACGTGACCGAGGACGAGCTTGCCGGCCGTGAGCTGCGTCGCTTAAAGCGCTCTCTGAACGCGTTGACAGACGAGGGTATTTCCATTGCCAGCGTGGACGAGCGCCCGCTCGGGTTCTCGGCGCGCTTTGACGCACTTTGGCGCGAATACCACTACCACATCAGCACGGAAGAGGCTCCGCCCGTGCTGATCGAACCGCTCGTATGGCATGCAGGCAGCGGCGTGCTCGACGTGGACGCCATGCGCGCGGGCGCTGCGTATTTGGTTGGCGAGCACGACTTCAAAAGCTTTTGCCTGGCAGCTTCCGCTGTCGGCAAGTCGACCTTTCGCAATGTGATGGAGTTGGAGATATATCCCGAAGAACTGGCGGGTTTTCCCGTGACTACCGTGCGCATTGTCGGAAGCGCGTTCCTTCATTCTATGGTGCGAACCATCGTCGGCACGCTCATGGCGGTCGGGCGCGGCAGGCAGGATGCTGCATGGGTGCAACAGGTGCTTGATGCGCGCGACCGGTCGGCAGCGGGAGAGAATGCTCCCGCTTCAGGACTTGTGTTCTGGCGTGTCGGATACCCGCCTGCTTGTGCGCCGGTAAGCCGTCTCGAGGAGGGGCAGCTGGGCGCACTTGCTCCTTCGGACGCAACAACCCCTCTCGATGCTGCATGCGGGCGCTAGGGCGGTTTATGGCGCGCAGATACTACACCTATCCAGCGTTCGACCGACAGCAGTCCGCCTGCTCGGATTTCGCTGCCGATGCGCAAGCACCGTCCGAAGGCGAAGGCGGTTTTGGCGCCCCTGACGTTGACGTGCTTTCCCAGCTTGCGCCCGAAAGCGCAGACGCTGTGGCCTCTGCTGTATCGGGGGAATCTTTGCGGTCGTTCGAAAGCGCGGATAGCACCGTGGGGTGGGGTAGGCACTGCTGCACTGCTGCCGTCGCGAGCAAACAGTCTTCCCCGGCAAAGGAAACATCTTCCTCTGTGCAGGGCGCGTACCCTTCGACAGAGGAAGCGCCGAAAAAACGGCGCTTCCATCTTTCCGCTCTGAGTTGCCTCTACGAAAGCCGCGACCGCCTTCTGTGCGTGTTCGAAGATGGACGCGGGCATCTAACCGCTGTCAGAACCTCACGTCTTGCGTAAGGTCTGAGAGCGGTCTATTCATCCGCCTTTGCCCCATAATATTCGGGCGGAAGCTCCAAAGGCGCTGGAATGCTCTGCAAATCTGGGTCGACAGGGTCGATAAAAAGCCAGAATGCGGGCACGCCGAGCGTTCGGGCGATTTTCTCCACGTTGGTCAGCGAAATATTGCGTTTTTCCCGTTCCACGGCGCTGATGTACGTGCGGTGCAGACCGCACCGCTCTGCGAACGCTTCCTGGGAAAGCCCGGATTGCTTGCGGAAGCGCCGAATGTTCGCCGCGAAAGTATGCAGCACGGTCATAGCGAACCTCCTCTTATATGGAGGAAATGGTGGCGTTCTCGAGAGCATCGGTCTACAGACAATGTAGCTCCATACAATGCGTAACGCAAATATATGGGCTCTGAAATGGGGAAACAAAAAAATGTAAAGCTAATAAATCCTGCAAGTCGGTTAAGGCTCCAACGAAAAAAAACGATGCACATTCGCTTTTTTCCATGCATAAATTCATCATACGCTCTTTCGGTGGAGCAATGCAAATGAATTCGGTGCAAAATGCATGCCTGCACGCATGCTATTTCGGCAAATGTCCTAAAGGGCACTACGCGCTTCGGGCAGTCTCCGCCATCGTGCGAACGAGCTTGTTACGAGGCGTTCTGGCGAAAACAATGCGGGCCCCTGGTTTTCCAAGGGCCCGCATAAGGTCACGACAGACGTCAAAGCACGCGACAGAAGCTGCGGAGAACGCGCTTTATGCCTCGGTGTCGTAGCCGTCGGGGTTGTGGCTTTGCCAATTCCAGCTGTCTGCGCACATTTTCTCGAGGTCGTACTGCGCTTCCCAGCCCAGCAACTCCCGTGCTTTCGTCGGGTCGGCGTAGTTTTCGGCGACGTCGCCTGCGCGGCGTGGTTTGATGACGTAGGGGAGGTCGCGGCCGCACGCTTTGCTGAACGCTCGCACCACGTCCAGCACGCTGGATCCGACGCCGGTTCCCAAGTTCACGATTTCGACGCCGGACTTCCCGTCCATCCACTTGAGCGCGGCGACATGGCCGCGCGCAAGGTCGACCACGTGGATGTAGTCGCGCACGCCCGTGCCGTCGGGAGTGTCGTAGTCATCGCCGAAGATGCCGACTGCCTCAAGCTTTCCGACCGCGACCTTCGCCACGTAAGGAACGAGGTTGTTCGGAATGCCCTTCGGGTCTTCTCCGATCAGTCCGCTCTCGTGCGCGCCGATGGGATTGAAGTAGCGCAGAAGCACGACGTTCCATTCTGGGTCCGCTGTCTGGATGTCCTCGAGAATCTGCTCCACCATCCATTTCGTCCAGCCGTAGGGGTTGGTGGCGGGCTTTTTCGGGGCGGATTCGTCCAGCGGCACTGTGTCGGGATCACCGTAGACGGTGGCCGAGCTTGAGAACACGATGGACTTGCAGCCGTGCTGGCGCATGACGTCGCAGAGGACGAGCGTGCCTGCGACGTTGTTCTCGTAGTATTCGAGCGGCTTGCGAACGCTTTCGCCCACCGCTTTAAAGCCGGCGAAATGGATGACCGCGTCGACCGGTTGCGCGTCGAATACCGCTTCGAGCACGGTGCGGTCGAGGATATTCGCACGGTGGAACGACAGGGCCTCCGATGCGCCTTCCGGCGCCGTGCCTTCGGCTTCTGCCGCGCGCACGATGGCACGCACGCGGTCGAGCGCCTTTTCGCTCGAATTGGACAGGTCGTCCACCACTACCACGCGGTAGCCTGCCTGCAGTAGCTCGACGCAGGTGTGCGAGCCGATGAATCCGGCACCGCCGGTCACCAGGATGGTCTTCTGTTCGCCCATGGCGTTCCTTTCGGTCGATTTCATGCCAAAGCGGCATGCTCGGGGGGTCGTCGTGCGCGTTCGCGCTCTTTCTTTGGGAAGAATTGTATACCATCGGTGGCGCGCAAGCCTCAGCGGCGCGCTCGGAAGTCCGTTCGCAGGCGCGTGCGAGGGCGTTTGGCAGGATGTCGCGTGTCGCAAGATCCGGCGTGGTTCAAGGCTTCATCGTGCCAAGAAGGCCACGAAGCAAAAAAGGAGCACCGAAACCGGTGCTCCTTGTGCGGTGTTCGCGCTCAGGGGAGGGCTTACTTGCCGAAGAGGCGGCTGAAGAAGCCTTTCTTCTTCGGTTTCGGCTCGCCGACGATCACGCGGTTCGTCTGGCTCGGGCGCGGCTGGGCGTTCGGCAGCGGTCGCGAGGCGCTCGGCACGCCGGTTGCGGGCTGGGCCGTGGTGGCATTCGTTTGCGGGGCAGGCTCGGCGACGGCTTCTGCATGGGCGACAGCGGCGCTTACCGAGGCGGCCGTCGCAGCAGCAGCCTCTGCTTCGGCCTGGGCTGCCTCTTCGTCAGTCGGACCGTGGTCGTAGCGTGCGCCGCGCGGCTTCGGGGCCGCCGGGGCGGCAGGCACGCGATGCGCGGTCGCCACGGAAGTTGCCACGGCAGCGTTCGCCTCCGCCTCGGCGGCTGCTGCTGCCTCGGGCGTGGATACGACGGCCATGGCGGGCGGCTCGCTTACCGGCGTACGGTTTGCGTTCGCGACCGACGTTGCCACGGCGGCGTTCGCTTCCGCTTCTGCCGCTGCTGCCTCTTCGGGCGTGGGCTGTGCGGGAGTGGCAGGGGCGTCCTGCGGCTTTTCCTGCGCAATGCCCTGCTCGGCAGCCTCGGCGGCGGCAGCGGCCGCTCCAGCAGCGGCGCTCGCGGTCGCGGCTGCGGCTTCGGCAGCGCGCAGTGCGTCTTCTGCCGCGGCGATTGTTTGGGCGGCCATTTCCGCTTCGCGCGCGTTCACGGCAGCCTGGCGACGGTTCGCGCCGCGCTGGGCTTCGGCGGTCACGGCGTCCTGATGGCGCTTGTAGGCGTCCTGGATCATGAACGCCTGGGAATCGAACGGCGTATCTCCCTCCTGCACGAAATGACGCAGCTTCGTGTAAGTCAGGTCAGGCTTCAGCTCGCGCAGCTTTGCAGTGTCGGACAGGAACGTCTTCACGTAGTCGACCACCTGGCGGCGGAGCTTATCGTTCAGCACCGGCCAGGCAATCTCCACGCGCTTGTCCATATTGCGCGTCATAAGGTCAGCGCTGGAGAGGTAGACGCGCATGTCGTCCAGCGGGCCGAACCCGTAGATGCGGCTGTGCTCGAGCTGGCGGCCGACGATTGAGACGATGCGCACGTTGTCCGTGTAACCTTCGACGCCTGGCACGATGCAGGAGATGCCGCGTACGAGCATGGTTACGGGCACGCCCGCCTGCGATGCTTCCACGATCTTGAGGATAATGTCCTTGTCGGTCACGGAGTTGGTCTTGAAGTACAGGCCGCACGGCTTGCCCTCTTTCGCAAGCGCAATCTGCTCGTCAATGCCTGCGATAATGTTCGGCTTGATCTGCAGCGGCGCCACCCAGAGCAGCTGGTATTCCGTCGAGGCGTTCTCAAGCTGCATGTTGCGGAAGAACATGGTGGCGTCCCGGCCGATGGTCTGGCCGGACGTGATGAAGGAGAAGTCGGTGTAGAGGCGCGCGGTCTTCTCGTTGTAGTTGCCGGTGCCCAGCTGCGTGATGTACTGCACGCCCTGTTCCGTCTGGCGCGTGATGCAGCAGATTTTGCTGTGGACCTTGTAGTCGCGGAACCCGTAGATGACGTTGCAGCCGGCCTCTTCGAAGCGCTGGGACCACTCGATGTTGTTCGACTCGTCGAAGCGGGCGCGCAGCTCGAAGAGCGCGGTCACTTCCTTGCCGTTCTCCGCTGCGTTGATAAGGGCTTCCGCCAGATGGGACTGGCTGGCCAGGCGATAGAGCGTGATCTTGATGGAGACGACGGTCGGGTCGACGGAGGCTTCGCGCAGCAGTTGCACGAACGCGTCCATGCTCTCGTAGGGGTAGGACAGCAGGACTTCCTTTTCGGAAACCTGCTCGATGATGGAGCGGTTGCGCTCCAAGCAGGCGGGCCACTGCGGCACGAATGGCTTGCTCGTGAGCTTGGCTCGCGTGTCTTTGCCCACGCGGCCTGCAAGTCCCCATGCATAGCCCATGTCCAGCGGCACAGAGGTGACGAAGACCTGGTGGTCGTCCAGCTCAAGCTTGCTCAGCAGGAATTTGCTCATGACCGAAGAAAGCTGCGTCTCGCACTCGAGGCGTACCGGCGCCAGGCGGCTGCGCTTCTTCAGGATGCGCTTCATGTGCTCGCGGTAGTCGTCGTCCGCTTCGTCGGAAGTCTCGGTCGTGTCAAGGTCGGCGTTGCGTGTGACGCAGATGACATTCACGTGCTTGACCGTGTACATGGAGAAGATTTCCTCCACGATGGTCTCGATCGCGTGCTCCAACAGCACGAACTGGAAGCCCTCGCCGGGCAGCTGGATGACGCGCTGGCATTGCTTCGGCAGCGGGACGAGACCCAAGGTCACGCCTTCGGCAGCCTTGTTCTTCTTTTTCTTGTGGCCGTCCTTGCCGTTCTTTGCCTCCTTCTCCGCGCTTTTCGTTACGGTCTCGTCCAGGCGTACCAGGACGTAGAGCGCGCCGTTCTCCAGATGGGGGAACGGATGACGGGAGTTGATGATCTGCGGGGAGAGGAAGGGGCTTACGTTCGCCAGCAGGTAGTCGTGGAGGAACTCGGCCTGCTCGGGAGAGAGGTCGCTCGGGTGCAGATGGCGCACGCCGTGCTCCGCTAGTTCGCCGCAGACGTTCGCGAAGATCTCTTCTTGCACGGGGTAGAGCTCGTGGCAGCGCGCGTAGATGGCGTCAAGCTGCTGGGACGGCGTCATGTTCGTCTTGCTGTCGCGGATTTCCGTCTTCGCGAAGCTCATGTCCGTGAGGCTGCCCACGCGGACCATGAAGAACTCCTGCAGGTTCGAGGAGAAGATGGAGACGAAGGTCAGCCGTTCGAGCAAAGGCACGCTTTCGTCGGCGCCCTGGTCGAGCACGCGTTCGTTAAAAGTGAGCCACGAAAGCTCCCGGTTCTGCATGAACGGGGCGTGAGGGGGCTCGATGATGGTGGTGGGGATGACAGCGTCCACGGCGTCCTCCTAAACGTTTGGGGGCGTACTCGTTTCCTCGGCGACGCACGGCATTCGGCGGTCGCGCAGCGCGTTCAAGCGGCCTTCTCTTCCCGAGGTCGACGAACGGTGCCTTGTGCGGTCGCGGCGGGCATCACGGTTTTGGCACACCTTTCAGTATACGCTCAATCAGGTAACCTTCGCGAACTCCGCCGCCGCAGACGCGCACGTTTTCTGCGCCGAACTCTCGCAGGGCACGGCGCAGGATCAGGCAGCCTGGCAGGAGCGTGTGCACGCGATCCGGTGTCGCCTTCACGGCAAGGTGGGCGAACGCGCGCGTGTTCTCGCGGTAGAGCTCCACGATGCGGTCGAGGTCCTCGGGCGTGATGACTTCCGGCCGTTCGGTCCGGTCGACTTCGGCGAGCATCTTCGCGGCAGCGCGCACGGCGCCGCCCACGCCGTAGAACTGCTTGCTGCGGTAACGGTCGCGCTTTTTCCCGACGGTCTCTTCGAGCTTTTCGTCGAAGGCGTCCACGATGGTGCGCGCTTCCTCTTCGGTCGGCAGCACCAGGTCGATATGGTTCGCGTACGAGGACAGGGAGCCTTGACCGATGCTCACGTTGTTGGAGTCCTTGCCGTCGCGGATGCAGGTGAGCTCGGTCGAGCCGCCGCCGATGTCGATGAGCGTGCCGTCGCCGAGCGGCTCGGCGCTCATGGCGCCGACGAAGCCGAGATGCGCCTCGTCGGCGCAGGATAGGATGCGGATGTCATGTCCGATGCGGCGCTCGATAAGGCGCACGGCCTCATGGGAGTTGTCGCAGTTTCGCAAGACGGCGGTGGCGAAGATGTCCAGGCGTTTGCAGTTGAAGTACTCGGCGCGACGCAGGTGTCCGGAAAGCACGCTCACGGCATGGTCGATGCCTTGCGCGGTCATCAGGCCGTCTTCCACGTGCGCGGCAAGGCCCGCCATGATCTTGTGGTTGATGATGGTCCTGAAGTCTTTCTTCTTGCGGTATTCCGTCTGCTTGCTGTTGCGTACCTCGTAGATGCACATGCGGACCGTGTTCGATCCGAGGTCGATGATCCCATAGTTCGGCATTGCCTTCGCGCAGCCTTTCTTCGCTTCCTTTCGCTCCGGGCTCCTGCTGTCGCATCGTCAGGCGCGAGCGAACGGCGGCAGGGCCATACGAGCTTCCATTCTATAGTTCGCGCGCTTTCCGGGACGGGGAAGCGCGCAACGTCATGGTATATTTTACGCAAGCTTTGCATTTTACGGGCAGCGGTGCGCCCGCTCTCTGCCGTCGTCTTGCGCCGTGGTCCCAAGGAGGAGGCCCCATGCTGGAAAAGATCGATTTCGACGTCGATAAGATCACGAAGGAAGAGTACAAGCCTCTTCACGACGAGCTGGTCGACCGTCTCGTGGTGCTGCAGCAGGAAGCGCGCAGCCGCAATATCGGCCTGGTGGTCCTGTTCGAAGGCTGGAACGGCGCAGGCAAGGGCGGCCGTATCTCCGATCTGCTCTACGAACTGGACGCGCGTGCGACGAGCGTTCATGTGACGGGAAACTTCAACGTGGAAGATGCGCGCTTGTTCCGCGAGGAGCACAAGGGATCGACGGGCTATTTCCCCATGATGCAGGAGTTCTGGCGTGCGCTCGGTCCGCGCGGCAACATCACATTCTTCGACCGCGGCTGGTACACCACGTCCGCCCAGCGGCTCATGTACGCCCTTCCTCCGAAGGACGCGTCGGACAAAAAGCGCCGCAAAATCGAGAAGAAGCTTGGCGTGCAGGCGGAGTCGTTCTTGAACTCTATCGAGGACTTCGAATCCCAGTTGGTGGACGACGGCTATGTGGTGGTGAAGTTCTTCCTGCACATCCGGGAGAAAACCCAGCGCAAGCGCCTGACCGGCCTGGCGGAGGACCCGTCGACCGCATGGCGCGTGTCGAAGCATGAGCTCGAGGCGCTCGACGACTACGAGCGCACCTATCGCATCTACGACCGCTTCCTTCACGCGACCAACTACAGCTTTGCGCCGTGGGTGGTCCTGAACGGCGAGGACAAGCGCCGCGCGAACTTGACGGTCGCCCGCACGCTCGTCGAGAAGCTCGACGCGGCCCTGCACCGCGAGGAAGACCCGGCGGCGAAGGCGGCGGCACAGGCTGCCATGGCAAACTCTACGCAGGGCACGCAGGTCGAAGGCGACGAGCGCTCTCGCACGGCGGAGCAGAATTCCCTGCTGCGCCGGGAGGCGGAAGCGGCGGCGGCGGCACAGCATGCGCATGCGCCGGTTGCTTCCAAATTCCCGATTATCCCCGACTTCCCGACGTTGACCGGCGTCGACCGCCATCTGCACCTCAGCCGTGAAGACTACAAGGCTCGCCTGAAGATTCTCCAGGACCGCCTGTTCGACCTGGAGCTTGAGATGTACCAGAAGCGCGTGCCGCTCATGATTCTGTTCGAAGGCCTGGACGCAGCGGGCAAAGGCGGCGCTATCAAACGCGTGGCGCAGGCGCTCGACGCCCGCGCGTACACGATCTACCCGTCCCCGGCGCCCACGAAGGAAGAGCTGCTGCACCCGCATCTGTGGCGCTACTGGACGCGCCTGCCGAAGGCAGGGCATGTGGGCATCTACGACCGCACCTGGTACGGTCGCGTGCTCGTCGAGCGCGTCGAAGGGTTCGCCAGCCCGGCGGAGTGGGCGCGCGCGTACGACGAGATCAACGAGTTCGAACGCGACCTGGAGCGCTGGGGCGCCATCCTCATCAAGTTCTGGGTCGACGTGAGCAGCGACACCCAGCTGGAGCGTTTCGAAGCGCGCGAGCAGGATCCGGACAAGCAGTGGAAGATCACGGCGGAAGACTGGCGCAACCGCGATAAGTTCCCTCAGTACAAGAGCGCGGCAGAGGACATGTTCCGCCTGACGTCCACGGAGTACGCGCCGTGGATTGTGCTGGAGAGCGACGACAAGATGTATGCACGCATCAAAGCCCTACGGATTATCAACGACGCGCTCGAAGCCCGCTTGCACGGGAAATAAGAGCGGTATACTATGGCCTGTTGACAGCGCAGGAGCGCAGGTCAAGAAAGGCGAAAGGCGCCCGGTTGGCGGGCCATAAGACAAAAGGGGAGCGTCATGATATCTCTGTTCGGCATGGAAGTCCCGATGGCCGCAATCGGTGTGATCGTCGCCATCATCGTGCTCATTATCATCATCTTCATCGCGAAGGGCTTCTTCGACGAAATGAAGAAATAGCGCGCGGTCCAAACCGCCGAATCTTCGAAAAACGCCCCCGTTCCGGGGGCGTTTTGCTAGTATTGACGGATAACGAAAGCCCGTTGGCCTTGCGGGGTGAAGTTATCCCGGAGAAAGGAATCCATGGACCGCCAGCGCGAATATGGAGAGGTGCTTCCTGCGTCGAGCACGCAGCGCAAGCCGCCGAAGCGCACGCCGGGCTCTCGGCCCTCGATTTCGTGCCCCGATCCTCACGTGCCCTACCAACGGTCGCGCAGAGGGCGTGTTTCGCGCATCGTCCTCGGCGTCGCGTTCATCGTGCTCGTTCTGGCCCTTTTGGCGCTTGGCGCTATCGTTTTCAGCTATTGGCAGGGTCAGCAGTCCTACGACGAGGTTGCTCACGAAGTCTTCCCGACGGCGGACGATGCATTCGCACGGGAGGTCGACCTGGAGACGGTAGGGAATTCGATAGACTGGGCCGCTTTGGAGGCCATCAACCCTGACACCGTAGGGTGGCTCTACATCCCCGGGACGCCCGTGAACTATCCCGTCGTGCAGACGTCGAACAATGTGACGTACCTCAGCACGGATTTCCAGGGCAACCAGGGGTGGCTTGCTCAGTTCGGCTGCATTTTCGCGGCAGCGGAGAACACCCCAGGCTTTGCGGACGAGAACAACGTGCTGTTCGGACACCATATGAACGACGGGTCCATGTTCGGGTTCATCGAAGGGCTCTACGACCCTGCAAAATTCAACGCGACGCGGAATATCTACCTGCTTACGCCTGACGGCAACTACCGGCTGCAGACGTTTTCCATCCTGACCTGCAACGAGAACGAGGCTATCGCCCAGACGTCCTTCGCGACCGCTGCGGAGTACACGGCATACGTGCAGGATGTGGCAAACCGCAGCGAGGTCGTGCCTGACCCGGCTGTCGACCTCTCGTCCGTTTCGAAGATGTTCATGTTCGCGACGTGCGACAATGCGGTGAAAAACCTTCGACAGGTGCTGTTCGCTGCCGTCGTCGAAAGCACGGCGCCCGCCGATGCGAGCATCGTGAACGACGCGCAAGCTGCCGTGGACGCGGCGAGGGAGCTTACGACATCGTAGGGGAGCAGGAAAAAGCTTAGGGCTCGGCTCCGTCGGCGCGTCGCGGAGTGCGGGCGATGCGGGCGAAGGCGCGCGGGCGGTTCTGGCAGCTGCCGGACGCATCTCGGGAGGGCGGCTGTGCATGCCGCTGCCGAGAGGACATGAGTGCGGAAATGCGCCGATGTCGCGCTGCGCGGTGTCGGCACGTGCGAGATAGGAGACGCAATGAGCGAGAACATGCAGGCAGGCGGCGCGGCGGCGCAGCCGGAAATGCTGACGTACGCCCAGGCGGGCGTGGACACGGCCGAAGGAGCCCGCGCAGTCAGCGCCATCAAGGATGCCGTGCACAGCACCTACCGCCCGGAGGTCATCGGCGACATCGGCGGCTTCGGCGGCCTGTTCTCCATCGCTGGCGCAAAGGGCATGGAAGATCCTATTCTCGTTTCTGGCACCGACGGTGTGGGCACCAAACTGAAGCTTGCCCAGCTGCTTGGCAAGCACGATACCGTGGGCATCGACCTGGTGGCCATGTGCGTGAACGATATTCTGGCCTGCGGTGCCGAGCCCCTGTTCTTCCTGGATTACCTTGCTATCGGCAAGCTGACCGCTGAAGTGGCCAACGTGCTTGTCTCGGGCGTGGCGGACGGCTGTCGTCAGGCGGGCTGCGCGCTCATCGGCGGCGAAATGGCCGAGCACCCCGGCGTCATGGATCCCGACGACTACGACCTGTCGGGTTTTGCGGTAGGTGTGGTCGACCGCCCGAAGATGATCGGCCCGGACAACGTGCGCGAAGGCGACGTGCTGGTGGCGCTTCGCTCGAGCGGCTTCCATTCGAACGGCTACTCGCTCGTGCGTCGCGTGCTCGTAGAGGGCAGGACTGCCGAAGAGCTTGCTGCTCCCTGCGAAGAGCTGGGCGGGCGCTCGCTTGGCGAGGCGCTGCTCGCTCCGACGCGCATTTACGTGAAGCCGGTGCTCGGATGCCTCTCCGCGCTGCCGGGCGCGGTGCATGCGCTTGCGCACATCACGGGCGGTGGCATCACTGAAAACCTTGACCGTGCGCTGCCGAGCGTGCTTGACGCGGTGGTAGACCCTGCTGCCTGGGAGGTGCCCGCTGTCATCCAGATGGGCTGCCAGGCCGCTGGGCTTTCCGCCGAGGAAGCGCGCAAGACGTTCAACATGGGCCTGGGCATGATTTTGCTGGTCGACGCCGCGCAGGCGGACGCTGTCATGGAAAACCTGCGCGCAGCAGGCGAAGATCCTGTCGTGGTGGGCGCGGTCGTTCCAGGCGAAGGCAAGGTGCGCTACGCTGAGTAGGGCGCGTTTTGGCAAGGCGGTCGAGCGCGCGCGAAAGAGAGGGATGCGCCAGAAGGCGTGAAGTCGGCGCGTCGAGGTCGAAAGCAGCGGGCCGACGGTCTGCGGCTGCCGACCTATCGCTACGATCGTTCGCCAGTGCCGAAGTCGTTCAATACCAAGGGTCGTTTCACGGCATGCCGGGAACGAAGGGGAGGTCTTTCATGACGCAAGCGTTGAAAATCGCCGTGCTGCTGTCCGGCAGCGGCACGAACCTGCAGGCTATCATCGACGCGGTGGCCGACGGCAGCTTGAATGCGGAGATTGTGCATGTGGTGTCTTCGCGTCCTGACGCGTACGGTATCGAGCGTGCACAGGCGGCAGGCATTCCGACCACCGTGCTCAACCGCGATGTCTACGCAGACCGCGAGGCGGCGGATCGGCGTATTGTGGACGCCACGCGTGCGGCAGGTGCGGAATATCTGGTCATGGCAGGGTATATGCGCATGGTCACCCCGGTCATCCTGCAGGCCTTCCCGGATCGTGTGCTGAACCTGCATCCGGCGCTGCTGCCTTCGTTCAAGGGGGCGCATGCTATCCAGGACGCGTTCGAGGCTGGCGTGAAAGTGACGGGCGTCACGGTGCATTTCGCGAACGAGGAATACGACAAAGGCCCTATCGTGGCACAGCGTGCGGTTCCGGTCCTGGAAGACGACACGCAAGATGACCTGGAAGCGCGCATTCACGAGGTGGAGCATGAGCTCTATCCGGAAGTCCTGCGCTGGATTGCGGCCGGACGCGTAAGCGTGGGCGAAGACCGCAAGGTCCATGTAGCGCCGGAAGCGTAGCGTACGGCAAGTTCCTGCAAGGTACGCCGCCCGAAAGAAATCACGGATTCGGGATGCTGCGGCGTGCACAGTGCGTGCTGCGCAGCAGGGCGGGCCTTGCCAGGCGGCGGCGTCGACCGCTTCCATTCGCCCGGTTCAAGGATATACTGTCACCTGCAAGGACGATAATCGCAGAGGGCTGCGACGAAGCTGGCGAAGCTTCCGTCGCAGTCCTCTGCTTGCATGGTAGGAGTTGGACATGGACAAGAGGACGCTTCTGGAGATTGCCGAGGGGTTGCGCGCCGGGCGTGCGGTCAGGCTTTCCGTGGAGGATTTCCCGTGCTTTTCGGCGGAAGCGACGGAAGGAAACCCGCATGTAGGGCCAGAGACGCTGGAGGAGATTTCGGCGGCGCTCACGGCAGAGGACGCGGTCGTGTTCGAGCGTGCCGCGCGCGCCATGGACGAAGGCGACCTTGCCTGGATTGGCTTCAAAGTGGTGTGGGATGCTGACGCTGCGGTCTCGAACGTGGACAACGAGGTCACGAAGAAATACGGCGAGGTAGGCTCCGCTGACGGCAGTGCGCTCGCGTTTTTCTGCAACGACGCGAAGGAGATCGTGGCCGGGCGCTCTTGGACGCCGCGCGATGCGTTCCAGATGAAGGATGTCACGCGCGGACCGTCCATGCACACGGAGCAGTTCGAAGGCCTGACGTGGGTTTCCGTTCCGCTGTTCGATGCTGTGCGCGTCTGGCTGCTTGGCGCGTCGGACGCGGCGAGCGAAGTGGCGGCGCTTGCTGCGCACGTGGGTTTCAAAGTGGTTGCGGTTGACTACGATGCCGCGTACCTCAACGAAGAGCGTTTCCCGCAGGCGCAGCGCATCCTGCTGGACACGCCGAACTTCGACGGGCTCGAAACGCTCGAGGCCAGCCCGCAGGACTACGTGTGCGTGCTCACGCGCGGCCATATGTTCGATCCGGAAGGGTGCGTGTGGGCTGCGAAGCATGGTGTGCACTATGTGGGCATGATGGGCTGCAAGGGCAAAAACGACACCGTGCACGACCTGGTGTTGGCGAAAGGCGCGACCGAAGAGGACTGGCAGCGTGTGAAGCGGCCTATCGGCTTGAAGTTCGGGGCGAAGACCCCGGCGGAGCTTGCTATTGCCATCGTTGGCGAGCTCGTGGACGTGCGCTATCGCCAGCGCTACAGCGAAGAAGCGCGCGCTCGCCACGAGCAAAGCCTCGGCCGCGCATGAGAAAAGGGACCAGTCGCTTTTCTCGTTCCTGTCCTTTCACGAAAAACTGCGGACGCTTACAAGGCGTCCGCAGTTTTTCGCTTGGGGCAGCAAGAAAAGATGGCTGGCCCTTTCCTTCTTTTCCTACTGCAGCAGTGCGGCGATTTTGCCGATGAGCGGCTCGAAGCTCACGCCGCGCGCTTCGAATTCCGGCTGCTTGCTCGAAACGATCATGGCGTCGTGGGTGAAGTCGCCCGCGAATGCCACGGACTCTTCGAGCGTGCGCCCTGCCATGATGGCGGCCAGCAGGCACGAGCAGTACAGATCGCCCGTACCGTGCAGCATATACGGCAGAAGCTCGTTGTTCACTTCGAGGAAGTCGCCTTCGACGGTGCCGACGAAGTTGCGGATAATGCCGTCGCCTCGCTGGATTCCTTTGAGCACGACGTTCTTCGCGCCCTTTGCAATCAGGGCATCTACCAGTCGTTTCGCCTCTTCGTCAGGAATGTTCTCGCCGCGCCATGCATCGCCGATCGGCTCGTTCAGGATGATGGCGGCTTCGGTCAGGTTCGGCGTCAAAATGTCGGCGCCCGCCGCGAGCTCTGCCATGGCGGCGCAGAGTTCGGGCGTGTAGGTGGGGTAGACCTTGCCGTGGTCTGCCATGACCGGGTCGACAACGCGCAGCGCGCGCGGGTACATCGCGTACAGGTCGCGGATGCGGTCGACCTGCTCGGGCGCCCCGAGGAAGCCCGAATACACGGCGTCGATTTCCACCCCGATGTTCTTCCAGGCAGTCAGATAGTCCGAAAGCATCTCGGTGGTGTCGTGCATGTACCATCCGGGGAATGCGGTATGCGAAGAGAACAGGCCGGTCGGGACCGGGCAGACGTCGCACCCGGCGGCAGAAAGGACGGGAATGGCGATTCCGAGCGAGCATTTGCCGTACCCGCACAGATCGTGCACGGCGGCGACGCGAGGAATGTAGGCGCCTTCGCGCTGGTACAGGGTTTCGGTCATAGGTAGCCTTCTTTCCTTACGATGGCGTTTGCATGCTCATGGCAGCGTGCTGAAAGTAGCGTTCTATCCTTGCGCGCGTACGAACGCGAAAGGCGCATTCCGTGTGCGGTCGTGCTTCCGTGGGGAAAGGCGCATTGCAGGGGTGCGAGGGTGACAATCAGCCGGAGCTGCGAGGTTTCCTGCTCCGTCGTCGCTGTGTGCGCCTTGGCGCCGCTTGACGGCTTTCGTCCACGTGTCGTCCGGCGGGGTGTGCGCGAACGAAAAACGCGGCGGTTGCATCGGGGGTGCAACCGCCGCGAGAACAGGCTATTTGCCGGATGCTTCCTCTTCGTCGTCATCATCGAAGAAGCTCCAGTCGTCTTCGGTCTTTGCATGGTTCTTGTAGCGCTTGCGCGTTTTCTTCTCCAGCAGTACGGAGATAAGGAGCGTCAGGAGAAGGCAGCAGCCCACCAGCACGCCCAATCCGGCGTACGACTCGAACAGGAAATGGTAGAGCTCGTTGAAGTCCATGGGTCGCCTTGTCTCCTCGCTTCGAATAGCCAGCTGCCGCTTCGGTGCGGCATGTCATGCAGCCATTCAGGATACACCAAGTGCAAAGGGCGAGGCCATGCGAGGATTGTGAAATCTTGCTCTCCAGGGAAAACGCGGCGGACTTCGCGGGGCTTACGGCAAAAGCACGAAAGCTCGAACGTTGGAGCGGCTCGGTTGGAAGGAAGCCTTTGTCTAGCGCAGCTTCCTGATGGCGGCGATGAGCGGCAGACGGTCGTTTGCCAGGTTCACGACGCGCCCTACCAGAAGGGCGGAAATGACCGTGCCGGCACCCACGCCGTTCAATCCTCCGAAGAAAACGAAAGAAAGCACGGTTGCGATGACCATGAGCGAAATGTCAAAGAGGTTCTTAATGGTTCCGAACCGCGCCGATCCGAACTTGTCGATGACGGTGATGGCGATAGCGCGCACGAGGCCTTCGCCCGGAACCATGAGCACGTCGGGCGCCACTTCGATAGCAACGCCGACGCCCAGGATGGCGCAGCCGAGCACAAGAATGAACAACTGCTGCGGCAGCGAAGCGGGGGCCACGCCTGAAAGCAATTCCATGCTCACGTCCAAAAATCCGCTGAACACGACGTTCACAGCGAGCTGAAGCACTTGGATCGGCCTGAAGGAACGGCGCAGCAAAACGACCTGTCCCAGAATGAGCAGCATGTTGATGGCGAAGGTGAACTGCCCGATGGTCAACGGGAATTCCAGGCTGAGCACGTAGGCAACGCTGGAAATGGGAGAAGTTCCCAGTGCGGATTTGGTGATGAGGGCAATGCCGAAGGAATTGACGAGCACGCCGACCGCAAACCAGAGGTAGCGCAGCGCCATGGTCGCGGTGCGCGAGCGAGTTCGGGGTACGGTGTTCTCGACGCTTCGGGCAGTGGTTCTCTTCGCGTTCAGTGCGCGTTCGGTCTGGACGGTCGTAGTGCATCGCCTCTTTCTTTAAGGTATTCAGTTCGGATGGGGTCGTCCTGCGATATGCGGACGATTCCATCATACGCCTTGCGGCAAGCGGTGCAGCGCGGCTCCTGCCGCATCTTGTCGGCGAGCGTACCGCCTTGTGGCGTGCTCGCGTCCGGGCAGCGTGCTGCGTGGTGTCTCCTGCAGAGCTTCAGACGGGTGCTTCAAGGGTGATTTTCGTGAGGACGCGTCATCGGCCTTGTGAGCTCTTTTCGTGCGGTATACTGAAAGGACGACCAAAAACCGACATTGCCGTCAAAGGAGCGCAGAGAATGCTGGACCTTCGTTTCGTTCGCGAGAATCAAGACGCCGTCGCCGCTGCCATGGAAGCGCGCAACGCCCATTGGGATAAAGACCGCTTCGCAGAGTTGGATGCGGCGCGCAAGTCCGCCATCGCGGAAGAAGAGTCCCTGCAGGCAGAGCGCAATGCGCTTTCCAAAGAGATCGGCGCGCTCATGGGCCAGGGCAAAAAGGACGAAGCCGAGGCCACGAAAGAGCGTGTGCGCCAGATCAACGAGCAGCTTGCCACCGCGAGCGCCAAGCGCGAGGAAGCGGACGGCGCCATGCACGAGATCCTTGTTTCGACGCCGAACATGCCTTCCGACACCACGCCTGTCGGCAAGGACGAAAACGACAACCCGGAGGTTCGCCGCTGGGGCACTCCGCGCGATTTTGGCGCTGAAGGCTTCGAGGCGAAGCCGCATTGGGACCTTGGCGCCGACCTGGGCATCATCGATGCCGAGCGCGCGGTGAAGCTTGCGGGCAGCCGCTTCACGCTGCTTGGCGGCCTAGGCGCCCGCTTGGAGCGCGCCATCATCAACTTCATGGCCGACACGCACACCGCGCGCGGTTACAAGGAATGGTGGTGCCCTGCCATGGCCAACGGTGACACGCTGTTCGGCACCGGCCAGCTGCCGAAGTTCGAAGAGGACCTGTTCAAGACCCGTGAGGGCATGTACCTCATTCCGACGGCCGAGGTGCAGCTCACCAACATCCATGCGGGCGAAGTGCTCGAGGCGGCGGATCTGCCGCTGCACTACTGCGCTTTCACCCCGTGCTTCCGCGAGGAGGCCGGCAGCGCCGGTCGCGACACGCGCGGTCTTATCCGCCTGCACCAGTTCGACAAGGTGGAAATGGTCAAGTACGCGAAGCCGGAGGAGAGCTACGACGAGCTCGAGTCCATGGTCGCCGACGCTGAGAACATCCTGCAGACGCTCGGCCTGCCGTACCGCGTGATCACGCTGTGCACGGGCGATATGGGCTTTTCTGCCGCGAAGACGTACGACCTGGAGGTCTGGCTGCCTTCTTACGACAGCTACAAGGAAATTTCCTCCTGCTCCAACTGCACGGATTTCCAGGCGCGTCGCGCCAACATCAAGTACCGCGACCCGGAAAACTTCAAGGGCACGCGCTTCGTTCATACCCTCAACGGCTCGGGCCTTGCCGTGGGTCGCACCATGGCGGCCATCCTGGAGAACTACCAGCAGCCGGATGGCTCGGTGAAGGTGCCGGAAGCCCTCGTGCCGTACATGGGCGGTATCGAGGTCATCACGGCCGAATAGCGCACGCCGCATAAAAGTCAGACCGGAAGCAAAGCAGCATCGACGTGGCGGAACCGAAGAAGAAACCCACTCCCCGCAAGGCGCCGAAAGGACCGCTCGACGGCTCGGGCAGCGCGGCCAAGAAAGCACAGCGCAAGGCCGTGAAGGCAGCGCTCGCCAAAGACGAGGCGCAGGAGAAGGCCGCAGCCAAAGAGGCGATCGAGCACGCGAAGGCAGCCTCCAAAGAGCGAAAGGTCCAGAAAAAAGCAGACGCGAAAGCGGCGAAAGAAGCCGAAAAGCAGGCGCGCGCTGAGGAAAAAGCGCGCGCCAAAGCGGAGAAGGCTGAAAAGCGTGCCCAGAAGAAAGCGTCGGCAGACGAATCGGCGGACGCTGCTGCTCCGGACGAAAAAACAGAGACGACGGAAGAGGCCGGGGCGGAGGCCGAAGAAGCTTCGAGCTTTTCTGCGGGGAAGCCTGGAGACGAAGAGGCCGGCGCCGAGCAGGCCGACGCGCTTTCGGGCGAACTGTCTCCCGAAGTGGAGGATGCGGTCGAAGAGGAGACGCCGTCGCGCGAAGTCCGTTTCGTTTCGGGCGAGGACGCCTATGCTGCCCGCGGCACTGCGCCGTCCGCCCGCCGTCCGCGCGTGCGCCTGCCCTGGCTGCGCATTCTGCGCATCGCCGTGGTGGTCTTGCTCGTTGCGCTGGTGGTACTGGTCGCCGCTTTCTCGTGGAACCGTTGGCTGCGCTACGACGATGCGGCTGACTTCCAGGGCGTCTGGTCGTACGGCGAGAACAGTGCGCTGACGGTGACCTTCGATGGAACGACCATGTCGCTTACGAAGGACGCCTCCTACGACTATGAGCTGGACACGTTTTCGAAGACCGTCACCTACCGGTTCGGCGACCTGTCAGGTGGTGGATGCTACGCGTTCTCGGAAGACCGCAACACGCTCGTTATCGTGGACGGGCGGGCGGCCGACATTGGGTCGATTCTCGGATTCCAGGACATAGCCGAAAACGCTCCGGCTCACGATGACGGTACGAGCGCCGTTATCGTGCTGGTGCGGGCGGGCGCGGTGCCTAGCCAGGAGCCGTCTGCGCCGACGACAAGCACTTCGGAGCAAACGCCGCCTGTAAGCTCGAGCGCGACCGAAGAGGTATCTCCCGATTCTCAGCCGGATGCTGCGGCAGACTCGTCAGGGGAGGACGGAGCGGAAGACTACGACGTGTCGGATGATTCCGGCTCCGGCGATTCTGCCGAAGATACCGGAGGCGGCAGCGAGGACATCGACTCTCTTGGGTCCGACCCAGGCTCGGAGGCGGGCGCGAACGTCGTCACGCCGGAAGACCTCGGCATACGGTTGGAAGAGTCCGAAGAATCGTGACGTCCTCGAGCGCTCCCGCGCGCATTCGCGTAAAACAGCTGACGGTTCGCTCGGGCCGCCTTGAAGCAGAGGTGGAAGTCTATCCACCGGGGGCTCACAGCACTCCGGCGTTAGCACGCGTGCTCCGTGGGATGAACCCGCGCTTGGCAGGCCACGCCTGCGTGAACGATGTGGGCGATTGCTTTGGCGACGTCATGGACCATACGCCTTTGCCCCATGTACTCGAGCATTTGGCGGTCGATGCGCAAGCTCAGGAGTACAGGGCGCATGCAAGCACCGACGAGGGCAAGGTCTTCGTCGGCACTTCGGAGTGGATTGACGACGAGCGCACGGTCGCGCGCGTGTGCATGAGCTTCGTCGACGACCTTGCGGCCTTGCGGGCGCTTCGTGAGGCGACGGCCGTCCTGAAGAGCGCTCTTGAACAATGCGTGGACGAAGCGCGGTGCATTCATGCCTTATGTGACGATTAGGAAACCGTCAGAGCCCCGCGAAGCGCGTGTCGTATAATTTCCCTATCGCAATATCAGCCCGGATGGCGCCGTCAACGTCGGGGCAATCCGCCTGGGACACGTGAGGAGTCTGACATGGGAAATAAAGGCATCGGAGCATTCATCGCAGGCGGTCTGATCGGGGCCGGCATCGCGCTTCTGTACGCACCGCGCACAGGCGCCGAAACGCGCGCTATGGTGGCAGACCGTGCGAACGTCGCCTGGGGTAACGCGCAGGACTTCGGCGTGCGCGCCCAGCAGCGTGGACAGGAAATCTACGAGGATGCGGCTGCGCGCGGCCAGGAGTTCTACCAGGGCGCTACTGCTCGCGGGCAGGAGATTTACGAAGGCGCCACCGCGAAGGGCCAGCAGATTTACGAGGACGTGACCGCTCGTGGCCAGGAGTTCTACCAAGGTGTCACGACCCGTGGCCAGGAGTTCTACCAGGGCGCGGCGGCGCGCGTTCAGGAAGCGGCAGAGGCGGTTCGCCCCGTCGTGACGGAAAAGAACGACGAACTGCGCGAAAAGATCGAGGCCGCTCGTCAGCGCATCGCCAGCCAGGTAGCGCGCAATGCCGAGGAGGCTACGGCTACTGCTCCGGCAGGGCCTGCGCCGTTCGAGGCGAGCGCGGTCGTCACCGAGCCTGCCGAGGTTGCTTCCCAGGCGGCGGAAGGGTACGTGACCGCCGAGGACGCTGCCGAAAAGCCGGCAGAATAGAGAAAAAGTCCCTGCAATCGGGCAGGGTTGGAGAAGGCGAGGGCGCCGCATCGCGGTGCCCTCGTTGCATGCAGGAGGCCAGCCTGCGCGCACGACAGAGAAAGGGCACCATGCCTCGCACCATCATGACATCGAAAGACCTTGTCGGAATGCGCGTCGTCGGCGGAAAGTCCGGCGAAAAGCACATCGGAAAGGTCCGCCATCTTGTGTTTCATCCCCATGAGCGCCGCGTGGTCGGGTTTATCGTCAAACGTCCCGACCTGGCGCTCATGTTCCACCGCAAGGACCTGTTCGTGGCTTTGGACTCGTTCGAGATAGAAGACGGGCGCATCGTCGTTTCTTCCGAGTCCGCTGCAACGGACAAGGCGGCGTGCAAGCGCCTTGGCGTCGACTGGGATTCCTGCGTACTGTGGTACGGAATGAGCATTGTCACCGAAAGCGGTCGGACTGTCGGCACGGTGGGAACGGTGTCGTTCGAGGCGATGACCGGACGCGTGGAGTCCGTGGTGGCGGACCGAGGTGCCACGTCGAAAGCACTGCTGGGGACGGTCGAGATTCCGGTCGCGTCCATCCGGGGCTTCCGTTTCGGCATAGGGGAGCGCATTTCCGACCTGGACGACCAGGGGGAGTACGTGGAGGAGCAGGACGCGCTCCGTGGCGCCATTCTGGTTTCCGACGATGTTCTGGACATGGAGCCGGAGGGCGGCATCGCTGAAATGGCGGGCCATGCCGTGGGCAAGGCAAAGCCGGTGGCGCGCGAGGCGGTTCAGAAGGCAGGGGATGCCGCGAACAAAGGCGTTGAAGCCCTCGGGAAGCGCGTGGGCGAGACGAAAGGCGCGTTCGCGGGGTTCAAGGAGGAGTACCAGAA
Source organism: Candidatus Aveggerthella stercoripullorum (assembly GCA_018712955.1). Taxonomy (GTDB): domain Bacteria; phylum Actinomycetota; class Coriobacteriia; order Coriobacteriales; family Eggerthellaceae; genus Aveggerthella; species Aveggerthella stercoripullorum. The sequence goes on along the minus strand of DVGB01000061.1, from coordinate 2,370 downwards.
GGCACGCCATGAGGGCGATGCGCTGCCTGCCGCCTCCGGGAGCGTGGACACTTCGCAGAGTTCCGGTGCCAAGCCCGTAACGAAAGCCGCTTCCGCCAAGCCAAAGCAAGACGGAGGTGCTACGGTGGCCAAAGCAATCGGCAAACAGGTCGGCAAAAGCAAAGGCATGTTTGCTGCTTTCAAAGAGGAGTACGACAAAGCGCGCAAGTAGGGGCGCTTGGCATACGCGGCGGAAAGAACGGGCCGATGGAAGATCGACATCACAAGCGCGAAGCGGTCAAGGCGGAACTGCACGACTTGAGGGAGAGCGCGCACGAAAAGCGCGAGCACTTGCATGAAGTAGGCGAAGAGCCCATCAAGATCGCGGGGCATTCCATGACGAAGGCGGACTTGTACAAGTTCGTCGGCCTTATCGTGTTTTTTGTGCTCGTGGTGGTCGGCATTGCGCTGCTGTGGCCGTACGTGCATTCGCTGTTCGAAGAAGGCGGGCTCGACCTGGTCATTTCGGAAGTGCGCAAAGCGGGCCCCATCGGCGTTCTTATGCTGCTTGCTATGCAGTTCCTCCAGATCGTGGTCGCGTTCATTCCGGGCGAGATCACGCAGGTTGCGGCCGGGATGCTCTACGGCCCTTGGCTGGGGGCGGCGATCATTCTCGTCGGGTGCGCCATCTCGTCTGCTTTCGTGTACGTGATCGTGAACAAGCTGGGCGCTCCGTTCGTGCGCGCCATGGTGCCGGCAAAATACCTGGAGAAGTTCGATCGGCTTGAGCGCACGGGCAAGCTGAACATCATTGTGTTCATCCTGTTCCTCATTCCCGGGCTGCCAAAGGACGTGTTCACCTACATCGTGCCGCTGACGGGCATGCGCATGAAAACGTTCCTGCTGTTGACCACGGTCGGGCGTATTCCGGGCATTGTGGTCTCGACCTACGCGGCGGACGGCCTGATGGACGGGAGGATCGTCCAGAGTGTTGTGCTGTTCGCGGTGCTGGCGGTCATTGCGCTCGTAGGCGTGCTGAATAGCGAGCGCATTATGAACGTGTTCGGACGGCATGCGCATCACGGTCGTTCGGACGGGGCGGACGGTCAGGCGGGTAATGCTCCTGCGGCGTGCGACTCGCTGCATGCGAAGATGGCGAATTCCGCCCCGAAGGGCAAGCAGGGTTAAGGCGCCTGGTCGGCAAGCGCAGGAGGCGTGACGGCAGGCGCGGATCTGCCCGGCCCCGTCCCGGCGGAGGCCGGGACACATGTTTTGAAAGGGTGAACATGACTAAATGTCATGTTCAGTCCCTGACTGGGAGCGAAGCGTAGCTTTGCGACCCGTCCCGGCGGAGGCCGGGACACATGTTTTGAAAGGAGGACTCCGCATGGACGAGAAGACGCCGAAGGGCGCGCAAGCCCCTATCCCCGCCGAAACGACCTTCGAAGACGAACTCCGTGCGGCGTACGAAGAGCTCGAAGCGGCGCGTCGGAAACTAGAGGAGATCAAAGCGAAACACCCCGCCAGCTTCGATGCATCGGAGAGCCCTGAAGGCGCGAACGATGCGGCTGCCGGGACGAAAGGGGATGCGTCTGCTCCTTCCGTCGGCCCGGCTCAGCCGGACGGTGCTTTCCCGCGCGAAGAAGCGGAGGCGGCGTCCGGGACGACGTTGGGCGAGGGCTTCCGGCCTTACGAGCCGGGGGCGAGCGCTTTTGCAGTGCAGGGAACTGCATCGACGCAGCAGAATGAGTCCTGGCAGCAGGCGTATGCCGCTGCGCAGGTAGAAAGCGCCTCAAATGCAGGGCAGGGTCCTCAGCAGCAACCGTACGGTGCGCAATCGTCGTGGCAGCAGCAGGCGCCGACAGGCCGGGCGAGCAAGGCTGGACAGAGCGGTTCGTGCCAACAGCAGGCGGGCCAACGCCCGGACGGCGCGCAGCAGACTTGGCAGACGCCCGGCCAACAGGCATGGTGCGGCGGGCAGCCGGGAGCGGCTTCGTACCAGACATGGCAGCAGTCGCAGCCTGGCAATGGGCAGCAGGCGTGGCAGGCATCCGGCCAGCAGGCGTGGCGCCCCTGCCAGCAGCCGTACTACAGTTCGCAGGTCGTGCGGACGAAAGATCATGTGGCGGCAGGCTTGCTTGGTATATTCCTGGGATTTTTCGGCATCCACAAGTTCTATCTCGGCTACTACTCCACGGGCTTCATCATGCTTGCGGTGACCATCGTGGGCTCTCTGCTGACGCTTGGCCTTGCGGGCGGCGTTATGACGCTGATCGGTATTATCGAGGGCATCATCTACCTCGTGAAAAGCCAGACAGACTTTGAGCAGCTCTATGTCTTCAACAAGCGCGAATGGTTCTAGCCTCTCTCTACCGTCCTGGGTGCGAAGGG
>DVGB01000060.1 GCA_018712955.1 Candidatus Aveggerthella stercoripullorum | reverse complement strand
GTGTAGCCGCCCATCGGAATGCCCTGCCAACGGTCGTTGAAGTAATTGTTGTCGTAGATAAAACGTACCGGCAGGCGCTTGATAATGGAAGCCGGCAGATCCTTGCAGTCACGACCCCACTGCTTTTCCGTGTAGCCCTTCACAAGCTTCTCGAAGATGTCGCGGCCTACCAGGGAAAGCGCCTGCTCTTCAAGGTTGCGCGGCTCTTCGATGGCTTCGGCGGCTTTCTGCTCTTCAATCTTCGCCTGCGCCTCGGCGGGCGTGCGCACGCCCCACATTTTGGAGAACGTGTTCATGTTGAACGGCATGTTGTACAGCTCGTCTTTATAGACGGCGACCGGACTGTTCACGTAGTTGTTGAATTCAGCGAACTGGTTCACGTAGCGCCACACCGGTTCGAGCGAGGTGTGGAAGATGTGCGCGCCGTACACGTGCACGTTGATGCCCTCCACCTCTTTGGTGTACACGTTGCCGGCAACATGGTCGCGACGGTCGATGACCAGGCAGGTTTTGCCCAGTTTCGCCGCTTCGTGCGCAAAGACCGCGCTGGTCAGGCCTGCACCAACGATAAGGTAATCGTATTTCGCCATGGAATCGTTCGCCTTTCTTTCGTATCGGACGTGCAAAGTGTAGCACGCGCCCTCAGTACATGCCGAATGCATCCCACAAAAGCACGGCGACGACAGCCATGACTACCAGGGAAATGTACAAGAAATACAACGTCAGCCGGTAGACCGACACCGTACGCACGCTCGTTCCCCGATCGAAGGACGCGGCATGCTGCCCGCCCATGAGATTCGTCGTCCATCCTTCCGTGAGCGGCCGCTCGGTGCGCACCTGAAGCAACTCTAGGAACACCGCAGCGGCGGCAAGTGCGAAATAGATGCCGAAGTCGCAGATATAGCGCATAAGAATGCCCGCGCCCTGAAGGTCGAAAATGCAGAGCACAACCGCCATCGCTATCGCGACCAACACGGGAACGAACAAGCCTTTTTCTTGAAGCCCTCGCTTAGCGAGCGGAATGGCCAGCAGCACGAGCGTCATGGGGTACAGGAAGAAGTAGCCTCCGAACATCGGCTCGTAGATGGTGACGCCCTGATAGGCGGGATCCATATACGTTTGATTCAAGAACGGGAACTGACTGCCCAGGTTTGGTGGCTGGAAAAGATAAGCATACAATCCGAACGGGATGCGCTCCACATGGAACCCACGATGCGTCATATCGTTCGTGGTCAGGTTGTAGTTCGCCCCAAAATCGAGCGGAGAGCCGAAACGCAAGAAATTGTACAGGCACACCAGAACGCCCACCGCGATGAACGGCGCGAGCGCGATCAAAAATTCCCGCACAATACGCTTGCTCCCGCCCGGAGAGCGACGTGCGTCTCTAAGGAACGGCCAGAACAGCAACAGGCCGAAGACAGCGCACAGCACCATCTGGGGACGGCACGCAAGCGTGCAGGCAATCAGGAGCGATCCCGGCACGACGAACCGACGCTCGATAGTCCCGCACGACGTACCGCGAACCCACAACGCCAAGCCCCATGAAACGCATGCAAGCCCCATCGCTTCCGGCAAAAAGTACATACTGGGGGTCCTGCATAATATGAGGCCGCCCCCTGCAACGAACAGCATGACATCAAGCACGATGAAAGCACCAAGCGACGTGCGCGGGAACCACCGGATGCACGCTTTTCTCAGCAGGTACGCAAGGCCAGCCGCATAGACCGCCGTGCACAAGGCAACCGCTAGCCAGGTGGCGAAATGAGCGCCTGTCGCCAGGTAGTACGGAAGGAAGAACACCAAACATGGCAGCACGCCGAAATACACGTAATACCGGCCCTCGTAGTATGCATGGTCCCACAAATACGGCACACCCTGCGCAATGCGCGCATTCGTGTCGTACGGATTGTCCATCGCCATGAGGGCATCGCTTGGCACGTCGTTGAGATAAAGGTGTCCTTCGGCAAGTGCCTCGGCAAGCTTTTGGTACTGGAACTGGTTTTCAACCGCAGGAGTAAACGTCATGCTGGTGTAGTGCGAATTGCTCAGAACAAGCAGGAAGACTGCGGCAATCTGTACAGCAACCAAGCCTGCAATCACTGCTTTCTGGCGGTCCTGACGCAAGTCCACCATAGTCGCGTACAGGACAGATTGCGGTCGCAGCGCCGCTAGAAGCGCCAAGATCACCAAAATGCCCGCAAGCCTTCGCGCGTCGAAATCGAACGGGACGTGCGCGTTGAGCGAGATGTCGTCAATGACAAGAGGGCCTATGCTGTCCAAGTTTGTGAACGTCACGCGAATGGCATGGCAGTTCCCTGCCGGCTCAAGGCTAATGTAGGAGCTTGCCGCACGATCGGGGTCAACGGTCACAGCCGGAAGCGCATAGTAGTTCGCGTTTCCTTCGTCCTGCAGATACATGACCACCTGTACCGTTCCGTCCGTCGCGGCAGAAGCCGCCGCATCCTGGAGTACGGGAGAGAAATGGATGCTCTTGACCGAAGCGTCAAGCCCGGTGATCTCGAACGCGTTGTTCTCGGCATCCACGTACAACTCCCCCACACTTGCCGGGTCGGAGCCGTCCACCAGGTAGCTTCCCGTATCCGGGTAAAACGAGGACGTGAAGAATGCCAGATTGAAGCCGAATATTTCTATACACAGCGACAGGACGACAACAAGCGTAATCAAAAACGCTGATCGTCCTGCCCTCCGGGGCGCAGCAGCCTGGCACACGGCGGAATCGTGCCGGTGCGAAGGGCGCGCTCGACCTCCCGCAGGAACGCTTTGGGCGCCTACGTTGCTCGTCCGACTTCCGCCTCTTGGACGATTGCCGCTATTGGGCACCTGACGGCGCGAGCTTCCCTTGTTCGCACGCGCGCTCTCGCGTGCAAACTGTTCGAACTCGGGCGTAGAGTGGCCCGGCTCGAAAGGGTCGTAGCCTTGGCTGTTGCGATTGGCCGACATCCGCTACGCCTCGCCCGCGTCCAGGAATATCTTTCGCGTCACGAAGTTCCAGACCATGACAATGGCCGTCGCGCCTATCTTCGTGACGAGGTAATGGATACCGAACAGCTCGACGCCTGCCCACATGCAGAAGTTGTTTATCCCGAGACCGATGACTGAAAGGACCACGAAGATGGCAAATTCACGACGACGGCTCATGCCCTCTTTGTGCGTGAAGACGTAGCGCATGGACGCCACGTAGTTGAACACCACCGACGCCGTGAACGAGATGGTAGCGCTCACGAGGTAATTGACGCCGAATACTTCCGTGAGCAAAGCAAGGATGCCGTAGTCGATCACGAACGCAATAACGCCCACGACACCGAATTTCATGAACTGTGCAATGAGTTTTTTCATAGCTTGGCATTATAGAAGCGACACGCCCGCTCCGACACGACTTCACAGCTCTTCCTAAGAGACTGCAAATTGCCGAAAGCGGGCGTCAAGCAGTGCGGGCTTCCGCGCAAAATCAGGCTCCGCACGACCTTCTGCTAGACATCATGATGGTAACGCTCGTACGCAACCGTGACCTCAAGCTCGTATTCTTTGCGATACCCCTTGACCGTCGTGTCCAGAATGAGCCCGCATGCGAGGCTCATGAACCCGATAAAGATAAGCGCAACGGCCAAAAGCGCAGAGGGCAGGCGCGGCACCAGACCGCTTTGCGCGTACTCCACGACAACTGGAATGCCCGCAACCAGACCGAGCACGAAGAACACGGCACCGACCAACGAGAAAAGCGCCAGAGGACGGTAGTCCTTGAACAGGGACATGATGGTCATGAGCACCTTCATGCCGTCCGAGAACGTGGACAGCTTGCTTTCGCTCCCCTCCGGACGGTCGCGATAGTCGATAGGCACTTCCGTGATGCGCCAGCGCTTGTCGACCGCATGGATGGACAGCTCCGTCTCAATCTCGAAGCCCGGAGAGAGCACCGGCATGGTCTTGGCGAACACGCGGTTGAACGCACGATAGCCTGTCATAACGTCATGGAATTCGAACCCGTAGATGAGCTTGATGAGGAAGCGCACCAGGTTGTTGCCGAAGCCATGGAATGCGCGATCGTTCTCTTCCCCATATGTACCGTTGGAAAGGCGGTCGCCTACCGTCATATCTGCTTGGCCGGCACGCAGAGGACGCAAAAGCTCGTTGGCGGCCTCTGCAGGATAGGTGTCATCACCATCGACCATGATGTAATAGTGGGCGTCGATATCGCGCAGCATCTGGCGCACGACATTGCCCTTGCCCTGGCGCGTTTCCGTACGGACGATAGCACCATGCTCTGCCGCAATACGGCCCGTACCGTCAGTCGAGTTGTTGTCGTAAACGTAAATATCCGCATCAGGCAGCACACGTTTGAAATCGTCCACTACCTTCGCAATGGTGATGGCTTCGTTGTAGCAGGGAATAAGAACCGCCACGTCTTTGGCGCCTTCCCGACGAGGGGTTTCGGACACTGTTTCTCCTTTGCTCGTAATGGTGCCATTTTACCGTTGCATGCCTGGCAGGGAAAGACGAAAAAGGCCAGGGGCGTTAGCCTCTGGCCTGGCGTTTCATGGTGCCCCCAACGAGAATCGAACTCGTGTCTCAGCCTTGAAAGGGCCGCGTCCTGACCTCTAGACTATGGGGACGTTTTCGCCGCTCCGAAAAGCAGCTTGGTTAGTATATGCAATCTTGCAACATCGTGCAAGTCTTTTTTTGAAAGAGTTTGCACTCCGCCGCAACAGCGCGTTCAGACCACTTTGCAAGACCACTCGACCAGACAGGGCCGCCCCCTACTCTTCCGTGCCGGATTCTTCGTAAAGCTTGAGCGCTTTCTTCAGGTACTTCTTAGCATATTTGTAATAAATGTAGAGCCATTCGCCCACGCAGTCGCCCTCGGCCTCCTTCAGGAGCGCCCAGACATACCAGCACCAGCCTGCCAGGCCAACATGCGCAAAGTTATGGCGCACCTCCGCTTCGGTCGGCTTCCTGCCGAAGTACGCTTCGAGCGCCGCGAGCGCTTCTTTCTTCGACAGCTCACCGCATACGACAAACGTCCCAAAATCGCAGGCATAATCCGACATACCAGCATATTCCCAGTCAATCAGGTCAATTCGGCCGTCCGGCGCTACCAGGAAGTTCAGGTGGAAGAAATCGTTATGGGTCAGGCAGTGCGGCGCATTGTCGGCGAGCACCAGCTCATGAAGACGCTTTGCCTGATCTGACATATCCCAATAGCCGGGAATGTCTATCGGTCCGCGTTCAAGCAGATGCTTTTCATAGCCTTTACCGTCGTCGTAGAAATCGAACGGGCAGTCAATGCTCACCGGCTGCTGATGGAGCCTTGCCGCAATCTGCAGAGCCTGCGCGACCTCGCCCGCATCGTGCGGATCGAGCGTGCGAGCGCCCGGAACGAACCGCGATATCTTCCACCCTCGTTCAGCATCCTCGTAAATGAACGTCGTGTCGATACCGAGCTCTTTCGCGACCTTCTGCGCCGCCTCTTCTGCCTTGCGGTTGATAATGAGCTCCGTGCCAATGCCAGGATGGCGATAGACGTACTCCCCCTCGTCGGTCCTGAAGTGGCACGAAAGGTTCGTGATGCCTTGCTTCAGCGGGTATACGTCGCGGATTTCCGACTTCTTGCACCCAAGAACCTTCGTGATGTTGTCGAAGACCTCAGAATCGAGGTTCTCCAGGAATAGCGGGTCGAATTCCCGAACCTCGTCCAGCGAGTCGAATTCGAAGATGGTGCCATCAGGATAGCGCCGTGCGACCATGTCGAATTCGTCCACATGCTCGGCATACAGGTGCTCCCACAGCTTGTCGGCCGTCTGAGGAAGGGCGTACTCCTCTTCGAGGATGCGCACGAACGTCTTCGAGAATGCCCGGTCGAAATAGGCATGCCCGATCATGTACCATTCGTCCTTGCCGCCAATGCGCACGGACTTGATTCGTTTGTGCGACCCGGTCTTGATACACCACTCTTTCGTCGGCCCTTCTTGGTACTGCACCGCATAGTAGGCCTTCCACACATACTGCTCGAACGGATTTACCGTGAAGTAATCATCAGAAGAACAGATGTAGGTGTTGTCGAGAACCTCTTTGACCACCCAAAGCGTCGAGCTATTGTTGCGCGACGCGAAATCGCGGTTTACCACGATATGGACACCGTACTTTTCTTCCAGGTAGAAGAAGTACTCCTTCTTATACCCCACGACCACGATGATGTCGTCTATGCCCGCTTCCTTCAACTGCTCGATCTGGCGCTCTATGAGAATTTCGCCGCGAACGCGCAAAAGCCCCTTGGGCTTTTCGTAAGAAATCGGGGCAAAACGCGACGACAAGCCTGCCGCCATGACCACGGCGTTCTTCACGCGATAAGGCTCCAGGGCAGAGATGCCCGCGGCCGTCACGCGGCCTTCGTCGACAAGCCCATCATCCGTCAGGCGTGCGAGCGCTTTGTTCACTGCCCCAAGGGAGATATCCGCAGAAACGGCGATATCGCGCTGGGTCGCCCCAGGCGACCGAAGAATAGCGTAGAGGGTCTTGAATTCATTCTTGGTCAAACTCACGACTGGGCCTTTCGTCGGGGAGCCCTTTCTCAGGACTCGTGTTTCGATGGCGTTCATTTTACAAAACCTTAATGCATTATTGAACGCCTTCAGACGTTTTGCCATAAGCACACCAACCCTCACGCTGCACAAGCGAGCAGCAAGAACAAAAGGATGGACAGACGGCGAAAAGCAGAGAGCAGGCGTATGCTGAGATCGCGCCGCCAGGACGGAGGCAAGCAGCTATCATAAGAAAACCAGGTCGAAACGCTTTAACAGAGCAGCACAAGGCTAGCCTCTTCGTTGGAAATAAGGCAACGCTCGGCGGGAAGGCCTGTCGACCAGCGCCCATACGCACCGCGCGCAGGAAAGGAAGCCGCATGTTCCGTCTTCGCATGATCGGGAAAATCATCCGTTCCGCCGGCCTCGGGCACATTTCGCTCGCATTCCTGCTCATCTTCCTCGTATGCGCCGCCCTTATCTGGGCGCTCGACCCTTCCATAGAAACCGGCGAGGACGCCCTCTGGTTCTGTTTCCAAGCCGTCACCACCATTGGCTTCGGAGACGTGGTGGCAACCTCCCTTGCCGGACGCATCGTGCTCGTTTGCTTGAGCATTGTCAGCGTATTCTATCTCGCCGTCGTCACCGGCGTCGTAGTGGCATACTGCAACGAGCTTGTTCGCGCACAAAGCAACCGCAGCTCCGTGCAGTTCCTCGACCAGCTCGAGCATCTGGAAGAGCTCAATCCCGAAGAGCTCGCCGCCCTGTCTGCCCGCGCTCGCGCATTCAGGAAAGGCCATAGCGGGCGAAACAGGGCGAACCCGTAAGATGCAGGGAACTACTCGCGCACACGCATGCACGTTCCCACCGCACCGTCGACACCAGGCAACCGAGAGGCAGAAAACATGAGCGAACACTCCCTGCGTGCAAGAAAATGGCCGAAACGCCTCGCAATCGCAATGCTTGCCGTGATCATTGCGGCCGTGGTCGGCTTTTTCGCCTATACGTCCGACTACTACCGCCCGGGCGAGATTGCCACGGGGCTTTCCGAAGAGCTTGCCGCGTCAGGGGGTCTGCGCGAAACGAACGTCGGCATTACGCTCGGTGAAGCGGACACCGAAGTCGGCATCGTGCTCTACCCCGGCGCGAAGGTCGACCCGCGCGCGTACGTGCCGCTCGCCCAGGAGCTTGCCAGCAAAGGATACTATTGTGTTATTGCGAAAATGCCGTTCAACCTGGCCTTTTTCGGCATCGATGCCGCATCGGGACTCATGGAAGCAGCACCAGGCGTGCACGAATGGTGGATAGCAGGACACTCCCTCGGTGGCGCCATGGCGGCTCAGTTCGCGTCAACGCACGCCGACGAGCTGGAGGGCGTGCTCCTTCTGGCCGCATACGCCGCGACCGACCTTTCGGCAAGCGGCCTTACCGTGGAAACCGCGTACGGCAGCAACGACGGTGTGCTCAACCGCGACGCGCTCGAACAGAACGCGGCCAACCTGCCTTCCGGATCGCGCACGGACGTCATCGAAGGCGGCAACCATGCCGGCTTCGGAGACTACGGCCCTCAGGACGGCGATGGAGAGAACGCTCTCGGAGCCCGCGCACAATGGCAGGAGACGGCCGCCCTCGTCATGCAGACCGTAGAGACGGCTGCCTAGCAGAAACGACCTAAAGATAGGAGCCGTGATGAACATAGCCGTAAGCGCCTGCCTTCTGGGCGAACCCTGCCGCTATGACGGCGCGTCGAAACCGCACGAGGGCGTGCTCGCGCTGCGCTCGCACCACACGCTCGTGCCCATTTGCCCGGAAGTTGCCGGAGGCCTGCCTATCCCGCACCCTCCGTGCGAAATCGTCGTCGGATCGGAACCACTCCACGTCGTGGACGCGAACGGCATCGACCGGACGGCGGCATTCCTGGAAGGGGCGCGCAAAACGCTTGAAACCGTGCAGGCGACAAACTGCCGCACGGCAATCCTCAAAGCAAAAAGCCCCTCGTGCGGCACAGGCCGCGTTTACGACGGCACGTTTACCGGCACGCTCGTGGACGGGTTCGGCGTCGCAGCGCGCCTTCTGCAGGAAAACGGCATTCGCGTGCTCGACGAAAACCAAGTCGATAGCCTGTAAACTTGCGCCGGACGCCTGGGAAACGCAGCCGACACGAACGTCCCGCAAGGAACGAAATGCGCGCCCCGCCCCGGCACAAGCATGCCGGAAGGCCAGGCCCCTACGACGCCGAACGCCCCTGGAAACACCGCGCGCCCAGCACATCCTTTCGGTCAGCCGAAACACCAGGGACGACGCTCAGGCCCGGACTCCACATACCAGCGTGACGACGCTTTCGACCCTGCTTCGTCCTGCTCAAGATAGAGATGCGTGCACTTGCTGCCGATCATCACGGTATAGCGCAGCGTGCGGCCAGGAGATCCAGGGGGCATGTCGGACACAGGCTTTCCGACAAGGCGGTCCACCTGAAACGTGCGCCCGTCGTCCCAGCACACAACCAGCGGTATGATGCGCCCGTCATCACGCCACCGTGCGATGACGTCCACGTAGCGCTTTTCGTGCAGTGCAACCTGAGAGCGCCCTTCGCCCTTCGAAAGCACAGCGTGCGATCCGCATGCTTTCCCGCCCGCCCATCCTGCAATCTTTTCCATGCCCACCTCCTCTCCTGGGTCTTGAGCGCCACACTGCGCACACCCTCTGCAGCGCCTGAGCTTGCCTGCAAAACGCAAGCAGCATCCCGGCAACAGGTGAATGCAGCCGGTGGCCCACTCCATCTCCTTCGTGCTTTCTTCTTAAGATTAGAACGAATGTTCGCTATAATCAATCGAACAAACCATGGTTTCTCGGCCTGGTTTTGCGGCTCTGTGAGCTTTCAGCCAGCATGCAAGCCAGCCGTCGGGTGCCTCGGTCGGCGCAATCGAGGCCGGCAGAAAGCCAGTCGGAAACGGACGAAAAAGGCCGGACGGAAAGCGGAAGGAAGTGAAAGCGGCATGTCCGAAAAGACCTACCTGTGCATCGACCTGAAGTCTTTCTATGCCAGCGTGGAGTGCGCCGACCGCGGCCTAGACCCGTTCGTGGACAACCTGGTCGTTGCCGACCCCGAACGTTCGCGCACCACCATCTGCCTGGCCATCACGCCTGCCATGAAAGCGCTCGGCGTAAAGAACCGTTGTCGCGTGTTCGAAATTCCCGACGGCATCGACTACACCATGGCCCGACCGCGCATGCGACGCTATATGGAAGTCTCGGCCGGTATTTACGCCATTTACCTGCGATTTGTAAGCCCTGAAGACGTGCACGTCTACTCTATTGACGAATGCTTCATCGACGCTACGCCTTATCTTCCCCTTTACGGCATGGATGCGCGCGCATTCGCGCGAACGCTCATGACCGCCGTTTTCCAGGAGACCGGCATCTGTGCTACCGCCGGCGTGGGAACGAACTTGTTCCTGGCCAAAGTAGCCCTGGACATCACGGCCAAGCACGCGCCCGACAACATCGGTTTCCTAGACGAAAGCACGTTCAAGCAGCAAATCTGGTTTCACCGCCCTATCACGGACATCTGGGGCATCGGGCCGGGCATCGCGCGGCGTTTGGCACGCCACGGCGCGCAAGACCTTGCCAGCGTGGCCGCCCTGAACCCCGAAGTGCTCTACCGGGAGTTCGGCGTGAACGCCGAATACCTTATCGACCACGCTTGGGGCCAGGAGCCGTGCACCATCGCAGAAATCCAGGCATACGAGCCGGAAGGCCGTTCGCTTGTGAACGGTCAGGTCCTCCCTTCCGACTACACGTTCGAGGAAGCGCGCATGGTCTTGCGGGAAATGGTGGATGCCAGCGTGCTCGAACTGGTCGAGCACGGCCTGGTAACAGAGCGAATCTCGCTTTCGGTGGGCTACGCGCGCGAGAAAGGATCGTGGAATGCGGCGGAAACGTTCGAAGGCGGGCATGGCGCACGCTTGCTTGGCGCGCATGCCGCAGGCGATCGGACCGGCGGCAGCCGCAAACTGGAACGCCGCACGAATTCGGCATGTTTCCTCATAGAGCGCTTCGAAAGCTTGTTCGACGAGACCACGCATCGCGACGTGCCCATCCGACGCATCAACGTGGGATTTTCCGACCTGCTGGCTGAGCGGTTCGCCACCTCCACCCTGTTCGACAACGCGCAGGCAGAAGCAAAAGAGCGTCAATTGCAGGACGCGCTCATCGCCGTGCGCGGAAAATTCGGCAAAAATGCCATGCTCAAAGGCACGAGCTTGCAGAAAAAGGCCACCGCGAGGGAGCGTAACGAACAGGTCGGAGGCCATCATGCCTGAAACCCCGCCGAAACAGCATGCGGCCGTGCAGGACTTCTGCGCACAGACCGAAACGAACGCTGTCCGAAAGCTGGTTCCACAGGAAGATACCCTGCTAAACATCGAGACCAGGAAGCTGCTGTCATTCTGGGCGACCAAAAAAGGCGTCAGCGCTCCCGAGCTGGAATATCGCGCCCGCGTCCTGCGCGATATCGCGGTGCGCAGGGGCAAAGACGGTCCGCACGCCGCGCGCGCCCACGCCGACCGCGCGCGCCAGTTCATGCCTTTTGCCGCCCTGAAGGGCTACCATGAGCTGGCACACGAGCAGGAGTTCGTGCGCCAGCCGCGACGGGACATGACCGACGAGCGCGCGCGAATCCTTTCGGAAACGGTCGCTACACTGCGCAAAGGGGACAGAGTGCGTGCGGTCCATTACGAGAACGGAGCATACGCGACCGCCTGCGGCGTTATTGCAGGCGTCGATTTGGCATTTCGCTCGCTCGCTATCGAGAAAAAGCGCATTTCCTTCGACGACATCCTGTCGCTCGAACGTCTACAATGAGCGCAGAAAACCGTCCGCTTTGCGACCGCGATCAGAAAGGAACACCATGATCAGGCCCATCATGAGAGATCGCTTCTTCCTTTCGCTCCCTTCGGAGCCGGCGGGAGCAGAAGACGCCCCTCTTGCACAGGACTTGCTCGAAACGCTCCAGGCGCATCAGCATGAATGCGTCGGCATGGCAGCGAACATGATCGGACAGCGCAAGCGCATCATCGCCTTTGCAGACGGCGACGCGTTCGTCTGCATGCTGAATCCGGAAATCGTCGAGTGCAGCGGAGCGTTCCAAACAGAGGAAGGCTGCCTGTCGCTTCCCGGCACGCGCCCGGTCAAACGATACCGCACCATTAAGGTCTCCTGGCAGGATACCCGCCTGAAGGCGCATATGAAAACGTTCTCGGGCTGGACAGCCCAGATCATCCAGCACGAAATCGACCACTGCAACGGCATCTTGGTCTGACAACGTTCCGCATGCGCACCTGCCCTGCTAGCATGCACCAGCGTAGCGAATGCGATTGCGACAGAACAGCAGGCCCGCAAGCGTAAGCGCAGTGCCCAGCCCCGTATAGAACACGGCGATAAAGACCGTCGGTGCCAGGCTCAGTGTGCGTATCAGAATACCGCCCGTCATCATGACCGCCATGATGACGAACGATCTCAGGTCGAAGAACTTCCAAAAGTACTGCCGACGCTCCTCTGAGCCGACGATGCGCTTCGTATGCTTTGCCGTAAGCCTGCTGAAAACGAAAAACCAGAAAACGCTCCCCACGACCACGGACAGCACCACGTTGAGCACGCTCACGTGTCCGACCGCGTAGGATTCCAGGCCAATGCGCAGAATATTGACGCCCGCCACGGTCCACACGAGCGCAGCAATGGCAAGTAAATTGATCTTGTCGACCTTAAGCGGCATGTCAGCCTCCGTTCCCGCATCTTGGATTGCGCAGCTCCCCGTAAAATGAACACTGTTCATTTTCTCAAGGCCATGCTACAAAGGAGGCTGGCAACGCTCAAGCGCGCAATGCGACTTCGTCCGTTTCTCCACGCCCGGTCCCTGAACACTCCACGGCGTCGTTCATCACCAAGCACAAGGCGGCGAAAGCGACATGCAGGCGAAGGAGAAATGGCTAGGGAGACAATTCCCGAGCGGGCCCGCCCCGCAGGTCGGTGGACGTAAGAAGGCCTCCCATCTCACGGACTTTCATTTCCTTGTCCAAGAAATAGGAAGCGATCCAACGCCCTCCCCTGTCAGAAACGAAACATGCACCGCAACGAAAGGAACCGCCATGGGAAACAAAGCCGCTCTTTCCCGAGATGCCATCGTCGAGGCCGCCTACCAGCGCACGCGCACAGACGGCCTGTCATCCCTGAGCGTTCGCAAGATCGCGCAAGATTGCGGGGTGGCCGTCGGCACTCTCTACAACTACTTCCCGGACAAAGCATCGCTTGTCACCGCGGTCATTCAGCACTTCTGGACTTCTGCCGTCCTTGCGGGCGGCGAGTCGGCATGCTTTTCGTACCGCGAAGGCGAAAACCTCGTGGCGTTCTGCCGCCGTGCCGCAGGCACCCTTCACTGCGCGCTTTCCGAATTCCGAGCTGACTGGCTGGGCGACGCATCCTCTCTGGACGCGCGAACCCGCCAAAAAGGCAGGGATGCAGAGCGGGAGTGCTTCGACCATATACGCCGTAGTCTCTCGCGCGTGATCAGGGCAGATTCGAATATCGACCCCGCTTTTCTCGCCCGGGTAGACGCCGACCGCCTTGCTGCGTTCGTCTGGACAGGCATGCTCGATTCACTGAGGGCGGGCGACCCCGCCTGCGAGGTCCTGCTCTTCACGCTGGAACGAGCGCTCTACCGGCGGTAACAACGCGGAAGGGGCGCGCTTGCTAGTTCGCGCAGGCACGCCGATTCCTGGTGCCTTCCTGAGAATTCGCAGCGCGCAGGCACGCGGGCCGACAGTCGTGGTATGTTGGGGCACGCACAGGACAGCGCGGCCGAAAGGGGCGGAAGGAGCGCGCATGCTGACCATCTACGGTGTCACAAAAGGCCATCTTGAAGAGCGCCAGCACATCGCGCCACGTTCGCTCGTGCGATTGACCAACCCGGAAGACTGGGAAATCGACTATGTCCGCAAAACGTGCGGCGGCATCGACGGAAACGACCTGCGCGCGGCCATGGACGACGAAGAGCCCAGCCGTTTCGAAGAGAACGGGGCTTACACGCTTTTGGTCGTGGACGTGCCCGTTCCTGAGCTGCACGGCAAAACGCAGGCGTACCGCACGTACCCGCTCGCCATCATCACCACCGCGAAAAGCAGCGTCATCACCACGTCGCGCATCGACTTTGCCGCGCTCGACTCAAGCGGGATCGACCCTCGCAAGGTCACTATCATCGACGGCAAAACACGCTTCGTCTACGACCTGCTCATGCACATGGCAACTGCCTACCAACGTTACCTGCGCGACATCGAGAGCCGCCGCGCTCGCCTGGTAGAGGGCCTTAACCACACCTCCCGGCGCACCCGCGTGAGCGACCTGGTAACACTCCATAGTCTGGAAACCGACATCGTTTACTTGGAAACGTCGCTTTCCGGCAACCGCGCCATCCTCGAGCGCGCCGCGCGCAGTCCGCGCATCCTTGCGGACAAGACCGATGAGACGCTCTTCGACGACGTCCTTATCGAAATTCGCCAAGCGGACGAAATGGCACGCACGTACCGCCAGCTCATCACGAGCACGCGCGAACTCTTCTCGAGCGTCATGGACAACGGGCTGAACACCACGATGAAGCTGCTGGCCGCCATCACCATCGTGCTGGCCATCCCCACCATGATCGCCGGCTTCTACGGCATGAACGTGGATTCCGCCGGCATGCCCTTCGCAGACAGCCCGTTCGGCTTCCTTATCGTGATTGTCCTTTCGCTTGTGCTGTGCATCATCGCAGTCCGCATCCTGCGCAACCGAAATCTACTGTAAAGGCAGCAGCGTACTGCAAGCCGTCGCACCACCGCATCCTGCACGGAATGCAGCTCGCCGCAGGCTCGCAGCGGGCCGCCAGCAATCAGCTCGACATCGAGGGAATGCCGCCAGAACCTCAAGCCAGACAGGCTACTCCACGCCCACCAAGTCCATAAGGTCGCGTTTGCTGTGAACGTCCAATTTCGTGTAGATATGCTTCGTATGGCTGCGTACCGTGTTCTCCGACAGGTACAGCGTTTCGGCAATGTAGGCTTTCGTGCGGCCTTTCGCCAGATACTTCATGACCTCGAGCTCGCGCGGCGACAGGCCGTGCGCCCGGGCAAGCGCTTCGCAGCTTCCCTCGATGTCCGCCACTTCGCTCGCATCGCGCGGTGCGTCCGGGCTTTCGTCCAGCTCTGAGAAAACAAGCTTGGTATCCTGGTCGCGCACTTCCAGGCAGAATGCAGAAGTGAGCAGCAGGACGAACAGCACGACCGCCACAAGCGCGCTGCTCAGACCGCCCGGCCCCACGGCCGTGGCGACCAAAGACCCCGCAGCGAACGGCAGCGTGTAGAACGGCCAGCCCAGCCCGAACACGACCAGCGAGTCGACGACAGCATGCCGCGCAATGTCGGCGATGGTCAGCCAGGAGAACAGCACGATCAAATCCCACACAGCGCTTTCGATGCAGCGCAGCGTATCGAACTCTGGCAGCACAATCTGCAACAGCACGTCCGCCGCCAATGCCACCAGCACAATACGCCACAGCTGTGCGAAGTTGAACGACCTGCCAAGCGTTGTCACGTAGGCCATGACCACCGCCGACACCGCCATCTCGAATGCGCGCGACGCAGCAAAGTTCGCGGGCGGGACGGCGCTTTGGTTGCCCACCGCATGGCCGAGCAAGAAAGCCGCCAGGAAGCTGAACACAGCCAGCGCCACGAACACTTTCCATAGTCCAAAAGCGCTGCTGTCGGAAAAGCGAACGGTCGGCGCAGGCGCTTCCGGCATGGTCTTCCGGGCGCGGAAGCACGCGATAGCGGAAACGACAGGGAGCGCTGACGCAAGCGCGAAAGAAAGCGGGTCGGGAACGAAGTGCACCACGCATTTGAGCAACGACGCCGCGATGTTCGCGGCGAACAGGTAGCCCACCATCTGCTTGGTGGACACCTGCGCATAGAACGGGCCCCACTGCAGGTACAGCAAGCCAAGCGCACACCCGCATGCCAAGTACGCTGGAACCTGAAGCGAGCCTGCGTTCGGCATGTTGAGCGAAGCAACCAGCGCGATAGTGCCCAGCACGCCCATGCCAGCGCCGGCGGAACCCAGGCGGCCGGCATCCATCGTATGCGGGCGCTTGAGAGCGCACACGCCCAAAACCGCCATCATGGCAGAAAGCACCATGTACGAAAGCTGCCATAGGGGCTGGTCGGTCGGCGCACCGCTGGCGCCGTTGAGCCAGAATGCCCACGTGAGCGTGCACGCTATTCCCAAGCGACACGCGTCTGCGGGCTTTCCGAACAACTCCACCATTCCCATGGCTTCGCCCTCCCTCTCTCGGCCGCCAGCACGGACAGGGAGCTTCCTTCCGGCCCATGACCTCCCCTATCAGCCGTTTGAAACGTGCTCATCGTAGCACACGCATGCGTTGAAGCCTGACAGCGCTCTTTTTCAGACAGGCCTTTGACCTGCGATAACGTAATTCACCCGTTTGGTGTCATGGCAAAACTGACCCCTTACGGGCACAAACCCCATTTTCGGGGGTCGCTGTGCGCGACGCATAAACCCTACAGTTCGGCACGAAGGCAAGACCCAGCAAGGAGGGCTGACATGAACGTTCCTACCGATCTGAATCTCACGCAATCGCGCCGAGGCTTTATCAAGGCGGCAGGCGCCGTCCTGCTCGCAGGAGCCGGCACCGCCATGCTTGGAGGCTGCTCGCCGAAGGGCGCCCCGGCGAACGCCAACGATACCGCCGAATCCGTAGCGGACATCCAATGGGACGAAGAAACCGACATCCTGATCGTGGGCGGCGGGCTTGCAGGCCAAGCGGCGGCAGCGGTCGTTGCTTTGGAAGGCAACGGGGCCAAGGCCCTTCTGCTCGAGAAAGGGTCTATGATCCTCGGCGACGGTGACAGCCCGTTTTCCGCCGGCCGCGTCCTGTGGACCGACGATGCGCACGCAGAAGGCTTTCGCCAGTACCTCTACGAATTGCGCGGCGACATGGACAACACGCCGGATGCCGTTTTGGACGCGTACGCCGCGGGCGTGCTTGAAAACCGCTCCTGGCTTGAAAGCCTGCCGGACTACAATCCCGACTACGTTGACTTCAGCGAACATTTCGAAGTGGGATCGGGAGAAACGTGCTATCCGGAATATGCCGAGCTGCCCCACAGCTACAACCTTGGCGTGCTGTACTTCAAAGACGAAACGTACGACCACGTCATCAAGTTCGTGAACCATGCGTTCGCCGACAGCGAGAACATCACCCATAAGCTGAACGCGCCTTTGGTCGCGCTGGTACAGGACCCCGAAAGCAAAGCCATCCTGGGCGGCGTCTACACCTTCGAAGGTGAGACGATTTACGTCAAAGCAAACAAAGGCGTCATCATGTGCTGCGGTGGCTTCGAGAACAACGCCCAGATGCGCGCCGACTACCTGTCCGGCACGACAGCGCGCTGTATCGCCGGCCGCATGAACACCGGTGACGGCCACTACATCTGTGCCCGTGTCGGTGCCGACATGTGGCACATGAACAGCTGCGCTGGCTTCTGGACCAGCGTCTCCCCCATCGAAGGCGAGGACGTGACCATGCGCACGCCCAAACAGTTCGGCATTACCGTCGCCACGAACGGACGCCGGTTTTTCATGGACTGGGACAGCGACCACGAGCACGACTGGAACGTCATCGACCAGAATCCGCTCAACATCAACGTGGGCAGCCGTCATGGCCACATGCAGTTCGGTGGCGAATGACCCCATCTCCCCATGCCGAAAGACACCTGGTACATTCTGGACGACGAGGGGTACCAGCAGATGATGGCCTACAGCACCGCCCCGAACTTCGAACCGTCGAGCGAAGGCTACGGATACCGCGCAAATTCCATCGAAGAGCTTGCCGGTATGGCGGGACTTCCCGCCAATGAGCTCGTCCGCACGGTCGAGCAGTGGAACCAATACTGCGAAGCGGGAGAGGACCCTGCGTTCTACCGCCCCGCCTGGACGCTGACGCCCATTAAAACGGCGCCGTTCCATGCCTGCCATTGCTCCGCGACCATGCTCAACACCGACGGCGGCCCGCGCCGTAACGAGCATGCTCAGATCATCGACCTTGATGGCAACCCCATTCCGAACCTCTACAGCTCTGGCGAGTTCGGGAGCATCTGGTGCCACATGTACAACGGAGGCGGCAACCTTGCGGAATGCTGCACGTTCAGCCGCATCGCCGTGCGCAACATCCTGGGCATCGCTTAATGCCGGGCAATCGAAGGAAAGGACACGCTATGAGCATTTCTGACGATACCCTGCGAAATGGCGAGAATGCAGCTGACGAACCGCGAAACGACCAAACGCCTCACAAGCAGACAGCAGACACCCCCGATGCCGCACCGCAGAGCACGACCGACACCGACAAGGCAGCAAGCGCTCGCGAAGGAACGACCGTTGAATCCACTGCCGACAACGCAACAGCTACCCTGCCGACAGGCGAAGGCCTTCAAGCTTCGAAAAAACGCCGTCGCGCCACGGTCGCCGTTGTGGTGGCGGCGGTGGTCGTCGTGGCGGCAGTCGGCATGTTCGTCTGGCACGAACAACCGAGCTTCTGCAGTGCCATCTGCCATAATCCCATGGATTCCTACCTACCCACGTACGAAGCGTCGATAGACGGCTCTGGCACCGACAAATGGGGTAACACCGTCGAAGACGCCTCCAGCATGCTCGCGCCCGTCCACGCAACGGCCGGCAAAACGTGCATGGACTGCCACGTCCCCACTCTCAGCGAACAGCTGACCGAGGGCGCCGAGTGGATTACCGGCAACTACGCCAGCCCGCTTGGCGAGCGCACGCTTGACCAACTGGTGGCAGCGCGAGGTCTGGAAAACTCCGAAGAGTTCTGCATGAACGACACCTGCCACAACTTCTCCCGTGAAGACCTGGAGAAGAAGACCGCTTGGATGGGAGAGATCAACCCGCACAGCCCGCAGCATGGCGAACAAGATTGCGGCCTATGCCATAAAGCGCATCGCGAGTCGGTCATGTACTGCTCGCAATGCCACACCGAAGCGGTAGTTCCCGACGGCTGGGTCTCCTACCAGGAAAGCGAAGACCTCCTGGCGCAAAGCGGCACAGCCGGACAGTAGCGTCGCAAAAGCGCACGCGCGAGGCAACGCCACCGCATCCTACGCAAGGCGCGCAGACGCAACCCCTCCCAAGCCCGTGCAGGAACGATCCTGCACGGGCTTTGTTACATCTGCTCGACAGCGCGCATTTTGCCGCACTGCGCACTGGAACAAACCCTCTTGTTGTGCCATGCTGAGACCGCAAGAACCTGAATGCCCGGGCGCACGTCCGGGCATTCATGCATCGAAAGGACCGACCGTGACCAACCTGCTCGTCAGACTGTTCGTGAAAAACTGGCAGGATTCCGACAATCCCGCCGTGCGCACGCGTTACGGCCAGTTCGCCGGCATGGTCGGAATCGTCTGCAACGTCGCGCTCAGCCTTGCAAAAGGCATCATCGGCCTTTTAGCGGGATCCGTCTCCATCGTGGCCGACGCCGTGAACAACCTTTCGGACGCCGCCAGCAATATCGTGAGCCTGCTCGGGTTTAAGATGGCCAGCAAGCCCGCCGATCCCCATCACCCCTATGGCCACGGGCGCTTTGAGTACCTGTCGGGCCTCGTCGTTGCCATTCTTGTTGCCGCTGTGGGCATCGAGCTTGTGCAAACTTCCATCGACAAGATAGCGAACCCTACGCCAACGGAATTCTCCCCCGCTATCGTTGCTGTACTGGTGCTTTCTATCCTCGTGAAGTTCTGGATGATGTTCTTCAGCCGCACGATCGCTCGGCGCATCTCCTCTGAGACCCTGGAGGCGACCGCCGTCGACTCGCGCAACGACGTCATCGCCACGGGCGCTGTTTTGGTCTCTGCCGTCATCTCGGCGCTTACCGGCATCGACCTGGACGGCTGGGCCGGACTCGCCGTCGGCGCATTCATTATTTGGAGCAGTATCGGGCTTATCAAGGACACCATGAACCCCCTGCTCGGCACTGCCCCCGACCCCGAACTGGTGGAGCATATCCGCTCGAAGATCATGGGCTATCCCGGCGTGCTGGGCACGCATGATTTGATGGTCCACGATTACGGCCCCGGCCGTCAGTTCGCAAGCGCCCACGTGGAAATGGCCGTAGAAACGGACCCTATGGAAAGCCACGACACGCTCGACAATATCGAGCAGGACTTCAAGGACGAAGACGGGCTGATCATTACGCTGCACTACGACCCTATCGTCACGGACGACCCGCACGTTCAGGACCTGCGCAACTGGATAGACGAGCAGGTCCGCGCCATTGACCCGCGCTGCTCTATCCACGACCTGCGCACGGTTCCCGGCCCTACGCACGTGAACGTTATCTTCGACTGCATGCGTCCTGCCGACCTGCCGCTTTCCGCCGACGAACTGCGCGACCGCGTTGCAGGCATCGTCAAGGAAAAAGTCCCGAACGCCGTCTGCAAAATCACGATCGACGAAAGCTACGTAAGCCCCGAACAGTGACGGCATGCCTGCGCCCAGCAGGTGCAAAACCCTCGGGAACCGCCGAGCCGTAAATCGCGACAGGTCCGCAATACCGCGGCCTGCCCGTCGGACAGAAGACAACAGACTCTCTGCGGCTCCACAGGAACAGGCAATGCCGCAGAAGCGCCGTACCACCACGCTGCCGCAGAATGGCCTACCCGAGACCGTCCAGACCCTCCAGCACATCTTCGACAAAACCCGCACGATAGCGCGAGAAGACCACTTCGCCCGCTTCCTGGGTAGCGTCCAAATCCACGTCGGCGGAAATGACGAAGTCGCGGTCTCCGTCCGAATCCTTGAACGTCTGCAGCACGCGCCAAAGATGTTCTTCTCGTTCAGGAGACTCGTCTATCGCTAGATAGTCCATCGAGCGCGCGTCCGCATCGATCACAATCTCTTCGTGCGCAACGAAGAATTCGTCCAGCAAACCCTGCCATTTGCGCGCCGTATAGCCCGTGTCGGCATCGAGCTTGCCCAGCTCTTCCACGCGACCGCGCGCTGCCAGCTGCACACGGCGGAACAGCGCGTTGCGCACGAGCACCGTCAGCCCGCGTCGATCGCGCACCACCGCATCCGCCGCCCCCGGCGCTGCCGCATCCTCGGCGCCGTGTTCGCCCTGCCCGGCCATCTCCCATTCATCCACCAGGCTGGAATCGATAGAGTGCACCACGAAATCAAGCCAAGCGATGATATCCGCCAGCCGGTCGTCACAACGATCCCGCGGCACTGTACGATCAAGCACGCGAAACGCATCTGAAAGGTAGCGCAAAAGCGTACCTTCAGAACGGGCGATGCCATAGCGCGCTACGTACCCTTTGAAGTCGGATGCCGACTCTACCATGTCGCGCAGAATGGATTTCGGACTCGGCTCGTAGTCGCGTGCCCACGGCACAGTCTCGCAGTACTTTCCGAACGCGAACGAAATGAGGTCTTCAAGCGGCTTCGGATACGTCACGTCCTGGATGCGGTCAAGGCGCTCTTCGTAGTCCACTCCCTCTGCCTTCATGGCGGCCATAGCGGCATCCTTTGCCTTGCGCTCTTGCACGCGTAGTATTTGGCGCGGATCCTCCAGCGTAGCCTCCACCAGCGAGATGAGGTCGAGCGCGTAGTTTTCGTCCTCGGGGTCTAAAAGGTCGAGCGCTGCCAGCAAAAACGGCGAAAGCGGCTGATCGAGCGCGAAATCCGGCGGCAGGTCAACCGTGCTCGCATACGAAACGCCGTCCTCGTTTTCGGTGCGCTCGACCACGCCTGCATCCACGAGCGTGTCGAAAATCTCGCGGGCGCGCTGGACAAGCTTTGCCTTCTCGTCCTCGCTTTGTGCCGAATCCGCAATAAGCTTGCACGTGCGCGTCCAGGCATCCCCGCCCTGCTCCACAAGCGCCAGCACCATAGAGTGCGTGATGCGCAGATGCGGCACGAGCGTTTCGGGCGGCGCGGCGACCAAGCGCTCGAACACCTGCTCGGTCCAGCCCACGAAACCTTCAGGCGGCTGCTTTTTCTTCACTTTCTTGAGCTTCTTCGGGTCGTCGCCCGCCTTCGCAATCGCTTTCGCGTTCTCTATCTCGTAGTCGGGAGCCTCAGAAATGACAAGGCCTTCCGTGTCGAAGCCCGACCGCCCTGCACGACCGGCAATCTGGTGGAATTCGCGTGCCTTCAAGCGGCGCATGCGCACGCCGTCGAACTTCGAGAGCGCCGTGAGCACGACCGTGTGGATGGGCACGTTGATGCCCACGCCCAGCGTGTCCGTGCCGCAGATGACCGGAAGAAGGCCCTGCTGTGCCAGTTTTTCTACCAGCAGGCGATAGCGCGGCAGCATGCCCGCATGGTGAACGCCGACACCGCAGCCCAAAAGACGCTGGAGTATCCTGCCGAACCCGGTCGTAAACCGCGTACCTCGGATAGCTTCCTTTACTGCCTCGCGCTGCTCTTTCGTGGACACGCCGTAGCTTGCAAGCGACTGCGCGGTAGAAAGCGCCGCATCCTGGGAGAAATGCACGATGTAGAGAGGCGCCTTGCCCTCGCGCAGCGCCAACTCGACTGTTCCCTCCAAAGGCTCGCGCACGTATTCGTACGACAGCGGTACCGGGCGCGGAGCGTCGGCCACGATGTCTACCGCACGCCCTGTCCGTTCTTCGAGCGACACGGCTATCTTCGAGACGTCGCCAAGCGTGGCGCTCATGAGCAAAAACTGCGTCTGCGGGAGCGTAAGCAGGGGAACCTGCCAAGCCCAGCCGCGGTCGGCCTCGCCGTAGTAGTGGAATTCGTCCATGGCGACGCATCCGATATCCGCCGACTCCCCCTCGCGTAATGCCTGGTTCGCCAGAATCTCCTCTGTGCAGCAGACCACCGGTGCGCCCGTGTTGAGATGGACATCTCCCGTGCTCATGCCCACATTGTCGCGACCAAGCAACTCCACCAGGTCGAAGAACTTCTCGCTCACGAGCGCCTTGATCGGGGCGGTGTAGTACGAACGCTGCCCGGTGGCAAGCGCCATGAACAGCATGCCGAGTGCGACCATGGACTTGCCCGAACCGGTCGGCGTGCCCAGGATGACGTGGTTTCCTGCCGCAAGGTTCATAAGCGCATCTTCCTGATGCGGCCACAGCTCGATACCGCGCGAAATGGTCCAGTCCAAGAAGAGCTCGAACGCTTCGTCGGTCGTGCGCCAAGGCTCTGGCTCCGTCCCGTCCTCCGGCTCCCACCAGCTCGGAGCTAGGCGGCCAAGAGAGCCGTAGGAAGAGGCACCGTCCTGACGCGTGCCGACCTGCGCATCTTCTGTCGTCGCGTTTTCGCCCGCCATGCCGTCAGCGCTCGTTGCGCTTTCGCTTACGTCAGGGGCAGATGTCCCCTCGGTTCCCGTCGGCTTACCGTTCGCTTCGTTCGTCGATTCGCTGCTGCTCAGTGTGCTCACAGGGCATCTCCGCTCGTCTTCGTCCTGTCAGATTCCTTGGCATTATCGCACAGCACGGTGCTGACAGGAGCCATCTGCACTGCGACGACCAGTCGATCCCGCAGCGCACCGCCTTACGCAGGGCGGGATTCATACGCCCATCCATCATCAGCTCGTGCGGACGGGCTCGTCGGTCACCCGACAAGCGAAGCGCGCGTCCACCACACCAGACGCTTTGCCTGAGCCGTGCGCTGCAAGCAGCTTTCGGGCGCCTTTTTCGTTATTTTGGGTGCCTTTTCCGTTATTCCCAAGGTCGCCTGCGCCCTTCCCTGGCCAGCTTTTGATCCCTCGAGCATGCTCACCAAAAGCTGCCAAGCCCGCCGAAAAAAAAAAGCACACTCCCGTTGAAACCCCGACCAAACCCGTTGCAACCCGCGCCCGTTAGATGCACCTGGTCCCAGCCTACGTGCGGAATCTTGAGCCTCACCTGCGGCAGCACGTCGCAATGCCCGCGCAGCACGCCCAACCCCTTCCAAAGCCCGGTCGAAATTCTCCTAGGCCCGCCCAACCCGCCGACAAAGCCCGTAAGCTGTTTGCGCACAAAAGACCCTCTTCCGTGGTCATTTTTTGCGATAAAGACGCCGCTCCGTGGACTGGAAGCTTGTTCGATAAAGCAATAAAAGGGCGGCAATCCTATAATGCCTGTTCAGAGCAGAGCTAATTGTGCCTATTCCAAACAAGCTTGCACATCCCGGGCGCTCTTTGGCGGCTGTCGCGCCTTTGCTCCGTCTCTATCGGAAAAAATGACCACCGCCGTGCTCTTTTCGCGCACAAATGCAGAGTAACCAGGCGCCGCACCTTCAAGAAAGAAGCGCACGCCAGGCCACCAGATCGCCATACCGCCAGATCGCAATACTGCCAGACGCCAGGCTGTCAAATCGGCAAGTCGCTAGGTCGCCAGGCTGCCAACATCAGCACGCCATTATGCCGACCTGCCATGACGGCTCACAGCAGACAGACAACGCGCAACACCGCTCGCATCCTGGAATAATTGAGGACATGCACTCCTCTCCTCTTCCAGGGACAACGAATCATGCATACTAATTCATGCATGATGCCGCATGAAAAACGTCTATTCACCATTATTGTGCATCGAATCGTCGGCAGCCTGGGAGCCCGCTTTCCTCCTCGCCACATTCTCCAGCATGTCTCATCCCCAGCGCTCGGTCGGCATGCACCATTGCTGTTCGCTCATCGGAAGGAACTACGCTATGAGACTGTTTCTTGGCGGGCTCTCGGCCTTCGAATACTGGAATGAAGTTCGTTTGGGGAGGATGCCTCAGCCCCGACCTTCACGCATCACGTCACTTCGCTCTTGCGCACGGCGCGAGGACGACATCCTTGCCTTTTCCCGACGGCTTGCATTGCGGCGGCTTTCCCGCCCCTTGGACGTCCTTGTCACGCCAGGCTCCTCCAACCACCAAAGCGCCTTCGCGCAACGACAGCGAACATCAATCGACCTGCCCAAAGGATCGTTCTGTACAATCGACGACGACATCGCGATCGCTTCGCCCGAACTTTGCTTCCTCCACCTATCCCGACACCTAACGTTGCCGGAAGCGGTGCTTTTCGCCTATGAACTGCACGGGGACTACTGTCTCCTGCTCGATCGCGACGATCGGCTTGAAAACTGCCGTCCCTTGGTTTCTCGGCAAGACCTCGCACGGTTTCTCGATCTGTGCAAAGACGCCAAAGGCGCAAAGCAAGCGCGGAAGGCGGTGCGATACGCCCTCGATCACGCACGATCGCCTATGGAGGCAAAGGTCGCGTTCCTCCTTTCGGCAAGCAGCACCGTAGGCGGATTCGGCATCAGGCAGCCGGAATTAAATCGGGAGATGGCCATCTCCTTGCCTAACGGCAGGTGCCAAGTCCGCTCATGCGACTTGCTATGGCAGGACAAGAACCTCGCCATTGAGTATGACAGCTCAAGCCACCACGAAGAGCTCAGCGACATCGACCGCGATGCGCGTCGACGCAACCAGCTTGTGCTCAACGGCCTGACCGTGCTGACGGTCACCCGTCGCCAAGTGCGCGACTTCGCCTATTTGGAAGGCCTCGCAGGAGACATCGGCCGCCTGCTTGGAGATAGGCAGCGTTGTCGCATTCCCGATATACGCCTTCGCCGGTGGAAACTGCACCATGCACTGTTCTCGTCTTCCAACTCCCCGCTCCGAAGCCTTCATAATGCTCGGCGACATCCTTGAGCAGGACAGTTGCGCACCGCTCCAACGGGCAGATGTCGCGCCCTAAGATGTCGGCCTGGACGCGAACGACGTCGGCGCGAGCGCGAACGCGACCGTCATACGCCCCGCACGGCACGCGCTTTGGTGCCTGGGCAGAGCCCGAACCTGCACGGCAAGCCGCATCTTTTGCGCGCAGACAAACCTTGCTCAAGGTCATTTTTTACGATAAAGACGCTGCAAAGGGCTCTCGACAACCATCGTAGGATTTCAATGGTGGAAGGACTTCGCAAAAAGCCTGTTCAGGAGCAGTAGCTGCCGCGTATTTTGCTCTTTGCGCGCATGCTGAACGACATTTTCCCAATGGCGAGCGTCTCTATCGGAAAAAATGACCACCACAATGCCCTTTTTGCGCGCAAATGCGAAAACCGACGAGAGACAAGGCAAGGCCAACCGTGCAACGCCTAGACGCGCAGCAAGCGACTCTGTCCGCTTTTGAGCTCGAGGACGCTTTGGGCGCGAGGGCACTTTTGGACGCAGAATCGCTTCTGGGCGCGAAATTACCTTTTTGGCAAGAGCGCCCTTAAAATCGAGGTCATCTTCGAGCGCAGGATCGCTTTTGGTCGCAAGGGCGTCTTCGAGCGCAGGATCGCTTTTGGTCGCAAGGGCTCCTTTGGACACAGAATCACCTTTGGGTGCAAGACTGCCTTTAGATGCAGGTGCCGCCTTCAGGTGCGAAGCAATTCTGGGCACCAATCCTTTTCCATTGCCGGAGGCACCACCCTTTTGCTGGCATCATTTTAGCGGCCAGTATCATCGTACCCCTTTGACCTAACTCAAGGTCAATCGCCCTCGCACGAACACGCCGCATCCGCGCAATATGCTCACCAAAACACCGCACGCAGCCTCCCTGCCGCGCGCTACAATTTTCGGGCAAACCGAATGCGAGGAGAGCACGTGACCATCGACTTCGAACCGACAAACGCCATCCCGGAATCTTTCGCGCAAAACGCCGAACAGCCCGGGAAAGCAAACAGCGCGAATACGGCAACCATGCCCGCTGACAAGGCGGTCTGGACCAGCACGCCCGCTGAAGACGACACCATCCCCGACGATACCCACGACCCTATTTTCCAGGAAGAGCAGGCACATCTTTCCAGAACTTACGAAACGCTCGTGGCCATGGAAGGCCCACTGGTCGCCCGCCTGGAGAAAAACCGCGCGGACGCGGCAAAGGACAAAGAGAACATGGCGGACGAAATGTCCTCGAACATGGCAAGCTGGGAGGAAGCCCAGGAAACCTGGATCGAGTACGCTTCGGCAAACCGCGTCGTGGACGCCTACAACCAGGCAGAGGAAGCCTACGCTCGCAAGCTCGACGACATCCATCTCCTGCTCGAACAGCCGTACTTCGCGAAAGTCGCCCTGCAGTTCAAGCCGGGCGATGCCCCGAAGGAAATCTATATCGGTGCGGCAGGCATCTCCGACGACTCCTACCGCCGCCTGGTCGTGGACTGGCGTTCCCCGGTCGCGGAAGTCTACTACAACCAGGAGAACGGCCCCACGTCCTACGAAGCGAACGGGCGCACCATCAACGTCGACCTCAAACTGCGCCGTCAGTTCGACGTCGAGCGAGACTGCTTGAACGCCTACTTTGACACGACCGTCGCCATCCAGGACTCGCTGCTTCTCGCATCCCTCTCGAAGCGCCGCACCGAGCATATGAAGGCCATCACGGCAACCATCCAAAAAGAGCAGAACCAGGTAATCCGCCATGCCGACGTGCCCGTTCTTCTCGTAGCAGGCATCGCCGGCTCCGGCAAGACCTCCGTGCTCCTGCAGCGCATTGCCTATTTGTTCTACCAGCAGCGCGGCACGCTTGACCCAAGCGAGGTCTACCTCATCACACCTAACCCAGTCTTCCGCCGCTACATCGACAACGTCCTTCCCGAACTGGGGGAACGCAATCCTGAAACCCTTACCTGGGACGAATTCGCCGCAAGCCTCATGCCGCCCGACCGCAGCCAGGGCGCGCTCGACGTACCCGTCGAACGCCTGCGCCGCGTGGACGAGGCGATGCGCCACTTCACCTTCGACCCGAGCGATTTCCGCGACCTCCGTTGCGAGGGAGAAACCCTCGTGAGCGCCAATCAGATTCGTCAGGTCGCCTCCAAGTTCAAGAACGCCACCCCCGGCCCTCACCTGGTCGCCCTTATGCGCGAAGAGCTGGAAGAGCGCTTCGACAACCGCCTGTCCCAGCTCGCCAGCGCTGAAGCTGTCCAGGACGAGATTGTGGCGCTTTCCCTCACCGAACAGCTTGGCCTCTTCGGAGAGACCGTCGACCCGCAGAGCGAGCAGGAAGAGCGCGACATCGCGAAACGCTACGTGCGCATAAAATACGACAGCGTGCGCGAGGCCATCCGCAACGACGAGTGGCTGCGAATCGACCGTATCGGCATGCGCATGCTGGGCGCAAAGAGCCTGGACCCGGTCGAATGGCTGTTCGTGAAGATGGCCGTCACCGGCATGGGCAACCCCTGGGCAAAGTACGTCATGATCGACGAAGTGCAGGACTATACTGCCGCCCAGCTCATGGTGCTCGCACGCTACTTCCGCCGCGCACACTTCCTGCTGCTGGGAGACGAGAACCAGGCCATCCGTCCGAACACCGCCTCCTTCGACGAGGTGCGCGCCGTATTCCAGGCAGAACGCGGCTCCGTCGACGAATGCCGCCTCATGACCAGCTACCGTTCTTCTCCCGAGATCACGTCGCTGTTCGCGGGCTTGCTGCCGAAGACCGAACAGGTGCAGGTCTCGTCGGTCATGCGTCCGGAGACCGCCCCTGACATCCGCACGTTCGCAGACGAGGACGCCTACGCTGCCGCCCTTGCGGAAGCCATTGCCGACGCCGAGGAGCGCACGAAGGCATCCGGCGGAATCGCCGCGGTCATCGTGCCGTGGAAAGACCAGGCACGCCGCCTGCAGAAACTGCTGGGCGACGCCTGCCCACGCCTGATGGACAAGACCACCAGCCTCCCCCGATCGGGCGTGGTGCTCATTTCGCTCCAGCTGGCGAAAGGCCTTGAGTTCGACCACGTGATCATCCCGGACGCAAGCGCTCAAGCCTTCCCCGACGAACCGCTGGCACGACGTCGCCTTTACACCACCATCTCCCGTGCCACGGGACGAATCACCGTACTTGCAAAGGGTGCGCTCACGCCGCTTATTCAGCGCGATTAGAGCCTTCCCCCTCGCCAAAAGCCGCTCCTTGACGGGCGGCTTTTATAATTTTGCGTTAAAGATGCCGGAGATATGAAGAATACCAACGCATCCACGGTCCCCACGCTTTATCATCTCTTTGCAAACAAGACGAGCGCGCTTTCGCTCCTTGCCGACGGCATCGCCCGTCCGCAGGCACCACGACGCGGACGACCCGACGCTGAATACGGCAGTGCGAACGAGCCCCGCGCGCGACAACCTGAATGAAAGGTTTGACATGGGCGGATTTTTTGGAGCAGCATCCAAGCGAGACGTGGTCTTGGACGTCTTCTTCGGCGTCGACTACCATTCCCATCTGGGAACGCGACGCGCAGGCATGGTCTTCTACGACAACGGGACGTTCCAGCGTCAGATTCACTCCATTGAGAACTCCCCGTTCCGCACGAAATTCGAAGGGGACCTGGCAGACTTCCATGGCGCAAGCGGCATCGGCTGCATCAGCGACACCGACCCGCAGCCGCTGCTCGTACGCTCGCATCTGGGCGTGTTCGGCATTACCACCGTCGGCGCCATCCACAATGCCGACCAGCTGATCGAGGACTTCTTTGCCGACGGCGGCAAGCAGTTCATGGCCATGGGCTCTACCGCGGTCAACACCACCGAGCTCGTTGCCGGCCTCATCAACTGCAAAGACAACCTGGTCGACGGCATCAAGTTCGCCCAGGAAGCCATCGACGGCTCCCTCACGCTCCTTATCATGACCGACGACGGCGCCATCATCGCCGCCCGCGACACCATGGGCCGCCTGCCCGTGCTCATCGGCAAGGACGCCGACGGGCACTGCATCTCCTTCGAGTCCTTCGCCTACCAGAAGCTTGGCTACGAAGACTGCTACGAGCTTGGCCCCGGAGAAATCGTCCGCGTCACGGCAGACGGCTTCGAAACCCTGGCCCCTGCGGGCGACCAGATGAAAATCTGCGCGTTCCTGTGGGTCTACTATGGCTATCCGAACTCCAACTACGAAGGCGTCAACGTCGAGACCATGCGCTACCGCAACGGCGCTATCATGGCGCGGGACGAGAAAGAGCGCAACGGCAGCATCCCCGACGTCGATTACGTCGCCGGCGTGCCGGACTCCGGCCTGCCGCACGGCATTGGCTACGCCACGGAAACGAACAAGCCGTTCGCCCGTCCGTTCATCAAGTACACCCCCACCTGGCCGCGCTCGTTCATGCCGAGCAACCAGGCGGTTCGCAACCGCGTGGCGAAGATGAAGCAGATTCCCGTCCCGGAGCTCATCAAGGACAAAAAACTCCTGTTCGTGGACGACTCCATCGTGCGCGGCACGCAGTTGGGAGAGACGGTCGAATTCCTCTACGGCGCAGGCGCGAAGGAAGTGCACATGCGCTCTGCCTGCCCGCCCATCATGTACAGCTGCAAGTACCTGAGCTTCTCCAGCTCGAAATCCGACATGGAGCTTATCGGCCGCCGCGTCGTACAGGAGCTCGAAGGCGACGAGGGTCAGAAGCACCTGGACGAATACTCGGACGCGAACACCGAGCGCGGCAAATGCCTGCTGAAGTCCATTTGCGAAAAGCTGGGCTTCGACTCCCTGGAATACCAGTCTCTCGACGGCATGCTGGAAGCTATCGGCATTGATCGTGACAAGGTCTGCACCTACTGCTGGGATGGCAGGGAATAACCCTCCCCCTCCTTTCATTCTCAAGCAAAGAGCGCCCCGTCGGGCGCTCTTTCTGTTTTAGGCGGACTGCTGCGGTATAGTACGAAGAGCCGGAAACCACGCGGCCTGCATGCCTGCCAAATGCAAGCGCGCAAGCCGCGACGACCATACCTTCAGAGCACAGCCGCTCGATATGACAGCGAGGTGAATCTATGAGCTTTGTCCCGCACACCTACCGTACGCCCGACTTCACGGAAGAACGCTTCGTCAATGCGCCGAACGTCCGCATCGAGCCTGCACCGAAAGACGGCGTTGCACCGGAGTACTACCATGCCATGAGCATCTTCCCGGAGTATTTCAAGATAGACGGCCAGTGGCTCTTCCCGAAGGATAGCCGTATGGACTGTGTGTGCATCTACGAGAACGGCGAGCTGTTCGTCCGCGAGTTCCGCCACATCAAGAAAGGCGACCAAATCATCTGCGGCCGCACGGAAACGGGAGCTGAAGGCATTTTCGTCTACACCGAAGGCTTCGAGGACGAACCGCCCGAGCAGGAGAACGCAGGACGCCGCGCCGACAACTTCGCGTTCCGGCTCGGCCGTAGCCGCGAGACCGCTTTTTCGCGCGAATACGACGAACTGTACGACCTGCTGCGCTATGAGCGGGAGAACGGCGGCTACGTGGTCTGGGTCATGGGCCCAGCGTTCTCGTTCAACGACTATTCGCGCATGGCCTTCGCAAAGATCATCGAGGGCGGGTTCGTGAACGCCGTCCTGGCAGGCAACGCGCTTGCCACGCACGACTTGGAAGGCGCTTATTTCCACACGGCGCTCGGACAGGACATCGAAACGCAGGAAAACCGCCCGAACGGGCATTACAACCACCTCGACACCATCAACCGCGTTCGCTATCACGGCTCTATCGCCCAGTTCATCGAAGCGGAGCACGTCGACAACGGCATCATGCACGCACTCGAGGCGAATCACGTCCCCTACGTGCTCGCCGGCTCCATCCGCGATGACGGACCGCTGCCGCCCGTCTACGGCAACGTCTACGAGGCGCAGGACGCTATGCGCGGCCACGTGCGCAAAGCGACGACGGTCATCTGCATGGCGACTATGCTCCACACCATCGCGACCGGCAACATGACGCCGTCCTACCGCGTGTTGGAAGACGGCACCATCCGCCCGGTGTACTTCTACTGCGTCGACATCGCCGAATTCGCGGTCAACAAGCTTATCGACCGCGGATCGCTTGGCTCGCGCGGTATCGTCACGAACGTCCAAGACTTCATCGCTAACGTGGCGAAGGGCCTCAAGGTCTTGTAGAATCCTGCGAAAACGTCCCTCCGAACGGCCTTCGCTCCGTTTGGAGGGACGAAACCCCGAACAGAGCGAAAGGAGCTCGTTGAGAACCTTTATTGCACTAGAGCTGCCCGACGGCTTTGCGGCTGACGTTGCCGCACTTGCACGCCAGCTGAGCGCGGAGGTCGAAGGACGTTTCATGCGGCGCGAAAGCTATCATCTGACGTTGGCGTTTTTAGGGGACGTGGACGAAGCAGAGCTCGCGTCCGCCATAGCCGCCATCGAGGACACCTGCCCTTCATGCAGCCCTGTCCCTCTGCGCGCGGACGGCCTGGGAAAGTTCGGCCGCTCGAGCGATGCGACCCTCTGGCTTGGCATTGCTCCGAACCCGGAGTTGGACGATTTGGTCTACCCCCTGCGCGATGCGCTGGTCGACCGTGGCGTTGACTTCGACGAGAAGACCTTCAAAGCGCATATCACGCTTGCGCGGCGCGCAAAGCTCCCCTCGGGCTCTTTGCCGCCGCTCGAGTTCCCTCGTGACGACAGCGCAACCTGCATCACCGTGTTCAAAAGCACGCTCGAAAAAGATGGCGCAGTGTACAAACCCCTCTTCCGCTACGACCTGGAAGCGCATCGCGCCCTTCCGCTCTAGACCCTGCACGAGGTTGAGGCCCCGAAGAAGGCCTCAACCTCTCCGTCTCCCCGTCCCCCTGCCCCTCTCACGACCTACGATGACGCACGCGCCATCCACCCCTCCCACAAGTACGCTCGCCATGCAACCTGCAGAAAGGAAGGCGCGTGACCGAAACCGATTCCCTCTTGAGCGCAGCCGGACACCCGCTCCCGAAACGCTGGCTTGCCATCATCGCCACTATCTGGGCAGGACAAGCGGTCTCGATGGTCACCAGCTATGCCGCCGGATACGCAGCTGTCTGGTACGTGACCGAAACGACCGGCAGTGCGCTCATGCTCTCCCTTATGAGCATCTGCGCCTACCTCCCGACTGGCCTGCTTTCGCCGTTCGGCGGCATCCTCGCCGACCGGTTCAACCGGAAAACAGTCATGATTGCAGCCGACCTGGGCGTAGGCATCGTCTCGCTCGGGCTCGGTTTTGCCATTCTCGCAGGCGGAGGGCAGGTAAGCTTGCCGCTTATCGGCGCGCTCGTGCTCGCACGCAGCGTGGGCCAGGCATTCCACAGTCCTGCCATGATGTCCGCCATGCCGTTGCTCGTGCCCGAGCGACACCTCATGCGCATTAACACGCTCGACCAGCTGCTGCTTTCTATCGTCGCCATCGGCGCGCCCGCCTTCGGCATCTTCCTCTACACCACGATAGGGTTCCATGCCGTTATGTTCCTGGACTTTGTCGGTGCGCTTGCGGCATGCGCAGGCCTTGCCCTTGCGAAAATCCCCACCGTCAGGGACGAGTCGGCCCAAGAACAGCACGTGATCGCGAACCTGCGCGACGGCTGGCACGCGATCACAGCAAACCGCGGCCTGGTCCTGCTTATCGGCGGCGTCACGCTCGGCATGATCGTTTTCGCACCCCTCGCTTCGGTCTATCCGCTCATGACCTTCGATTATTTCGGCGGCGACGGCTACGACGCATCGCTTGCGGAGGCCGTCTGGGGCATTGGCATGATCGTCGGCAGCGGCATCATCATGGCATGGGGAGGCGGAAAGCGACTTGCCGGCCTGATAGCCCTCGCCTGCTTCCTCTGCGGCATTCTCACCACTGCATGCGGCCTGCTGCCGCCCACGCTGTTTGCCGCGTTCGTGGTGCTCTGCGGCCTCATGGCCGTCGTCTGCTCGTGGTTCAATGCGCCGCTCATCACGCTTGTGCAGCGGAACGTTCCCGAAGAGAAGCTGGGGCGTGCGCTCGGCTTCACGACCGCCGCCTCAGGGCTGGCCTCGCCGATAGGCCTGGCAGCAGGCGGCATCCTCGCGGAAGGCATCGGCATTGCACCCTTCTTCGTGGTGGACGGCATCGCCTGCATCATTCTCGGCGCCGTACTGTACCTGCCGAAAAGCGTCCGCGCCCTCGACATGCCGCACGATAGGAGCGTAGCTGCAAAAGACAGCTCTTGCAACACGCCAGATGCTCGCGAGTAGCGGAAGGCAGGCCTCCCGTGCTGCCTTTGCTTAACGCCGCTCCGCGGATTCGCCCATCGGCAACGCCCCGGAGAGTACCTGGGCTCGAAAGCCTGCGCAAGAAAAGACAAAGACGGACCCAAGAGAGGCAGCGCACCTATTGCGCGAGCACAATGGCCGTCGCGTACTCCCCTTCGTTCGTGAGAGAGACCAACAGCTCGGTCACGCCCGCTTCCTCGAGCGCCTGCGCAAGGCGCTCGCTCGGCACCACGTGCGGGCATCCATGCGCGTCGGCGAGCGTCTCGACCGAGCGGAAGTCGAGAACTGCGGCATCGGTCAGGTGCGCGATCGCTTTGTACACCGCCTCTTTCACGGCAAAGCGCCCCGCGTAGTACGCCGCCGCATCATGCCGCTGCGCCGCTTCTGCGCGCTCGGCATCCGTGAACGTACGCTGGAAAAACGCGCTCTCTTTGCCGGAAAAGCGCGCGCATCGCGCACGCATCCGCGCAATCTCCACCGTGTCTATGCCAATCCCCTTGACCATCCCGCCAAACCTCCCAACAACATCTTTTGTCGCCAGTCCGCCCGCAATGCCAGCGAGCGAACCTTGCTGTCGCCCAAATCGCCCATAACGCCAGCAAGCGACCCTTTTGCCGCCCATCCCGTTCGCGGCATCGACGCGAACCCTTTGTCGCCTATCCCTTCCGCAGCGCCATGGCGAGAACTTTGCCACCCAGGTCGTTCGTAACGCCAGCGAGATCCTTTCTGATGCCGAAGGTCGGCATGAAAACGGGGTTCGGCTGGACTAAAGTCCGCCGAACCCCGTTTGAACGGCAGGATTCGGTGCCAGAAAGGACCGCGGCGTCGGGCATTTCCGCGTGCCGAAGGCACGCAGAACCCCTACCCCCTGCCGCCTTCGAGGCTGTCGATAATCGTGATGACCAGGCCCTTGATGCTGTTCTCCGTCGTGCGGTACGGCGCAATACGCAGCGTGTAGAACCGGCCGTTCATAGCGGACACCTCGCGGTCAATCGGCGTGAGGCTCTTCAGCACCTCTTTCGCGTCCTCCACGATGTCCTCGTTCGGGAAGCTGTGCGCGAAAATCTGGATGGGGCGTCCCACATCGTGGTCCATGAGCTGGAATTCGCGGCCGATGTACTCCGTGAACTTGCGGATGTTGAAGTTGTCGTCAATGAACAGGATGCCGATCATCGTGGACGAAAGGAAGTTCGAAAGGTCGTTCGCCATCATGGTCAGCTCGTCGACCTTCTGCTGGTATTCGGTGTTGACGGTATAGAGCTCTTCGTTCACCGACTGCAGCTCTTCGTTCGAGCTCTGTAGTTCTTCGTTGGCGGTCAGAAGCTCCTCGTTGGCCGCCTGCAGTTCCTCGTTCACCGTCTCGAGCTCGCCAATGGTCGCCTGCAGGTCGTTCTGCGATTCGCGCAGCTCGAACTCAAGGTCGGCAATCCGCCGCGACGTCGTGGTGTTGATGTCGTACTTCTCCACCACGCCGTCCTCCACGTCGGCAGTGCGGTTTTCCATGAACAGCATCGCGGTCAAGCTCGGATCGAGCCCGTTCGGCATGGCGATCGGCTGCACCACAAGGTCGATCACTTTCCTCCCCGACGGGCAGTCGACCGAAATGCCCGTGTAAGTGACCGACGTATGCTCCGCACGGCTGCGGGAAAGCGCGGTGGAAGCGGCGAGGCTCAAATCCTCGTTAATGATGTTGAACAGGTTGAACGTCGCACGCCCCGGCGCGATGCTGAGGTAGTCCATGTAGCCGCCGAAGAAGTGGATGACGTCGTTGCGCTCGTTGATGACTACCGACGCCGGAAGGAAGCGCTCCAGATACTGCGTGTAGACCGCCTCGAGCGCATAGCCCGACGTGCTCTGGCTTTCGCCCGCCATGCGCTTCGGCGGCACCGTTTGCACGTTCGGAACGCTGAACGAGGTAGGCGCAGGATTCTCCATCTTCCCCGCACCGTTGTGAATGTAGATCTTCTCCGTGCTGCATGCAGGCTGGAACACGTTCGGGTATTCGTTCGCCGTCTCGCTTTTGCCCAAGAACAAGTAGCCCCCGTTCTTCAGGGCGGAATGGAAGATGGCGAACAGGCCGCGCTGTAGAACAGGCTGGAAGTAGATCATGACGTTACGGCAGCAGATCAGGTCCAGCTTGCCGAACGGCGGGTCGGACAGCATGTTGTGCGGCGCGAAGATGATCATGCGCCTGATCTCTTTGGAGATGTGGTATTCGTCGTTGCGTTTGGTGAAGAAGCGTGCCAGACGCTCGGTCGACACGTCGTCGATGATGCTCTCAGGGAACACGCCCTTGCCTGCCTGCTCGATAGCGCGCACGTCGATATCGGTCGCAAAGATCTTCACATCACGGCGCACCTGCAGCTCGTCAAGCACCTCTCGGAACAGGATGGCGGCCGAGTACGCCTCTTCGCCCGTCGAGCATCCCGCACTCCACACGCGGATCGGCTCGTTCTCGTCAGCCTTCTGCACAATGTTGTAGATGACGTTGCGCTTGAGAACCTCGAAATGCTCCGGGTCGCGGAAAAAGCTCGTCACGCCGATGAGAATCTCTTTGACCAGGATGTTGATCTCTTCGGGATTGTCGTCGAGAGACCGAGCGTACTCCGCAAGACCGTTGCTGTGCGTCACGACGATACGGCGCTCGATGCGGCGCAAGACCGTGCTGCGCTTGTAGTAAGTGAAGTCGATGCCGCTTTCCTTCTTCAGCACCACGTAGATATGGGAAAGGCTTTCCTCGTCCGAGAAGAGCGTTTCGTCCGCATCCGGCAGAAGCGCCAGGTGATAATGGGTGAAGTTCAGAATCTCGTCGGAAATCTCCGGAGGCGCAAGCACCCAGTCCACCAGCCCGGTGCTGATGGCGCTGCGCGGCATGCCGTCGAACTTTGCGCTCTCGGGCGTCTGCACGATAGCCAGGCCGCCGTTCTCTTTGACCGCGCGCACACCGCTCGTGCCGTCGGAGCCGGTGCCCGAAAGCACGACGACGATAGACCGCTCGCGGCACTCTTCCGCCAGCGAGGTGAAGAAGATGTCGATGGGATGGTTGAGCATCCCATGGTCGTAGTTCGAGAGGAGCAGCCGCCCGTTGCTCAGCGTCATGTTCTTCTTCGGCGGAATGAGGTAGACCGTGTTAGCCTTGACCTCCATGTCGTCCTCGACCTGGAGCACGTCCATGTCCGTATGCTTGCCGAGGATGTCCGCCATGAGGCTTTTGTAGTCAGGCGAAAGGTGCTGGATGACCACGAAACTCAGGCCGCTGTTCGACGGCATGGACTGGAAGAACTCCTGCAGCGCCTCCAGACCGCCGGCGGAAGCGCCGATGCCCACGATGAACGGGGCTTTCTCGTCCCCGTGCGACCCTCTTGCCGAAGCAGGGATGTTCGGTTGTGCCATTCGGGCAACCTCCTTATGCTGTATCTCCACCGCGCAGGTACTTCTGTTCGAACTCCTGCGCGGAAATCGGCTTTCCGTAATAATACCCTTGTGCGTAGTTGCAGCCTTCCTGAATGAGCGCCCGAGCCTGCTCTTCGGTCTCCACGCCCTCTGCAATGCATGCAACATGGCGGTCGTTGCAGACCTGCGCGACGTTGCGCACGAGCGAGCGCGCTACATCGTTCGTCTCCACGTTCGCCACAAGGCTCCGGTCTATCTTCACCGCGTCGAACGGGATGTTCGCAAAGACCGAAAGGTTGGAGTACTCCGAGCCGAAGTCATCCAAGCTCATGCGTATCCCCAGTTCATGATAGCGGTCTATGATTCCTTTGAAGGTCTCGCGCTCCAAATTGAACGCCGATTCGGTCACCTCTATCTCCACCAGGGAGGACGGCACGTCAGGATAGCGGGTCATGATGGCCATGACCGAGGCAAAGCACGACGGCGTCAGCAGCGTGCTGCGCGAGAAGTTGACGGAGACGGGAATCAGGCGCAGCCTTCGGCTTGCCCAATCCTCAAGCAAGGCCAGCGTCGCGTCGAAGACAAGGTAATCCAGATCGCGAATGGTGCCCTCCTGCTCCATGGCCTCCACGATGCCCGACGGCGAATAGGCGCGCCCGTCCTTTCCTACGACGCGGGTCAGCGCTTCGGCCCCCGTCACCTCTCCCGTCCGCAAGTCGACCTTCGGCTGGAGGTACACGGCGAACCGCTCGTCCTCCGCCAGCCTCGCCGCCGCGCTTGCGAACACACCGGGAGACGACTCCCCCAAATCCTCGGCGTCCTTGCGTGCCGCGATGTCGTCGCAGCGCATGATAGAGCGCGCCTCGTTCACGAGCGAGCGCGCCGTGAACACGCCGTCGGCCCAGGTATAGCCCATGCGGAACCGGTCTGGATAGGACGTCTGCAGGATAAGCCGCGCACGCGCGCAACGGTCCAAGAAGACCTCGTAGATGGTATCGGGGCTCAAGACGATGAACTCGGAATCCCTTGTATGGAAAAGCATGCCAGAGCCGAACAGGTCGTTGAGCACTTCCGAAATCCGCATGAGCAGTCCCATGCTGCGCTCGAAGCCTTCCCCTGCGCTGATAGAGCTCAGCTCGGGGATGTCGACCGCCAGGGCGCCCATGGAACTGTACACGTCCGAACTGAGCGAGTACACCACGTCCGTGTACGAATCAAGGTTCTTCAAGCCCATCAAACGGCGCATCGCGGCATCCTGGGCAGGCGAGGTGCCTGCGCGCTCGAAACGCGCGCGCTCGCTTTCGCACAGGGGAACGAGCGCGTCCAAAAGCGCCGTGTCCACCGGTATGCTGTGGGGATTCTCGATATTGAGCGTCCACAGGACGCCGTCTTCCTCGTGAAGCGGGTAGACCGCGAAACGCCAGGAAGGAGGAGCGGCAGCGTCCATGCTCTGCACGCGCGCAAGCAGCTCGGGCTGAGATGCGTCCATGCTGCGCGCAAGCAACGGGTAGCGGTCGATGGATTTGCCGGATATTACCTGCGAAATGCCGTACTTCCCCTCCGAGAACCATTCGTACGGAACGACGATGGTCCGGTCCTTTCGGGATATGGTGAGCAAGTACGCGCGATCGGCTTCGTAGTGCGAGCCGACGCAGCGCAAGAACACGCCCATGGAGTCGTCCAACGATTCGGACATGAGCATGCCGGAAAGGCATTCCAGCGCCACGTCCTTTTCCAGCAGCGTGAGCGCCCTGCCTTTCTGCAGCGGGACGGGCGCCACTTTGCCGTCCTCTTCGCCCAAGCCGGCACTACCGCGCTGCCGCTCTTCGCGCTCGTCGGGAAACGCCACGATATCCGCCGAGTCGCCGCCATAAAGCTCGCAGAGCGCTTCCGCACGATTCAGCATGGCATCGTAGTCTGCCTGAGCCCGCTTGCTACATACCGCGCCCACCACAAAGCGCAATGAGCTCGCGGCACGGTCGTCGTCCAAAGACAAGCGCACGAACGACATCGCATGCTCGATACGGCGCTTGATGTCCTGCTGCACGCCCGCGTCCGGGAAAAACGCGACAAGGGCGTCGTCGCGCAGCTGTCCGATGATGCAGTCCGTATCCAAAGCAACGGCGAAGGCGGTGGCCACGTCCCTTCGCCTCGAGGATGCCACGCTGGGTTCTGCCAAATTCGCTTCGCGCGCGCCTTCTATCCATACAAGCGCAAGCGCGCAGGCATCGCCGAAACCGCGCGATGCCTGCATGCGCGCAAGCGTCTCGAAGGTCGCAGCGTCATAGACGCCCGTGATCGGATCGAACGATGCAGGCTCGTCAAGAAGCCTTTCCCACAGGCAGCGCCTGTCCTCGTCGCTCACGTACGCGAACAGGAGCACGTCACCGTTCTC
Organism: Candidatus Aveggerthella stercoripullorum; assembly: GCA_018712955.1. Taxonomy (GTDB): domain Bacteria; phylum Actinomycetota; class Coriobacteriia; order Coriobacteriales; family Eggerthellaceae; genus Aveggerthella; species Aveggerthella stercoripullorum. The sequence continues at coordinate 22,875 of DVGB01000060.1, read as the reverse complement.
CGAATTGCGCACCATGTTCGCGCCGACAAAAAGACGCCTGATAGACCCCGTGCTATCGACCATCCGAAAGCGCGCGGCCTCCCAGCGATGTCCTTCCTCGAACGCACGGAGTAGCTCTTCGCGCCCGAATTTCGACCGCAAAGGCTTCTCTTCGTTCTTCGCGAACAAGCGCGAGGAGAACAGGTCGACCACTTCCGAATACGTGCCGTTGCGCGAGAGCGTGGACTCTTCGGCCCCCTCTATCTCCAGACGCTCCACGAAGTTTTGGGTCAGGTCGGCCTGCACGTTCGCGAACAGATGCGGATAGAGCGTCTCGGGCGCCGGGCGCCTCTGCAGAAAGCCCGCTTCGCCGCTTGAGCGGTAGGAAAGGTTAGTACGCATCCCGACAGCGCGCTGAGGATGGTTGGATTCGTCGAAGAGCATGCGGTATTTCAGCTGCGCCCATCCGTAACAGCTCGTCTCGCGGTACTGGAGCGTGAAGTTTTCGCTGTCGGACTCTTTGCCGGACAGGAGATCCTGGGCAAACCGGCGAAAGGCATCGCGCGAATTCGGGTGCACATGCCCGCTCTCAAGGTATGAGTCGGGAAAGTTGCGGTAGACCTCCTGGCGGTTCGTCCGCTCTCCCGCCGAAAAGACGCGCAGCGTGCGTTCGTTGACGTCCACGCTCCAAAGCTGAATGCCCGTTTGGCTCAGCAGCATCTCAAGCCACGCGTCGCGCTCAATGGGCAGCAGGGCGCGAACGACCTCCGAATTGTCGTCGTCAAGAGCGGTCATGTTCGCATCCCTTCTCGCGAAGGCAGGCTCCGCGATGCGCAGGCAAAGCCATCGAAAGCCCTTATGGGCAGACAAAGCCATTGTACGCCATTGCGACCTTTTATCTGCCCTTTTCTTCGCCCGATCAAGGGCTTGGCGTTGTCGGCGGCGCACAGTGGAAACAGGATGGATGCTCCATGCTATATAGTGAGAACGCACACGAAACGCTGCAAGCCCTGCGTACCGCGCACGGACGCGCATGCCGCCCGACACCTCGACCGCACAGACTGCTAGGAGCCGACATGGCACGCACCAAAAGCACGCAAAAACTTCGCCTGTCCATGAAGCTTACTATCGCGCTCATCCTGACGTTCGCGCTTTTGCTCTCATGGAGCATCCTCCTTGTGCGCGACAAGTTGCTCTCGAATGCCAACGAAATGGGCACCCTGCTGGCAGAAAGCTATGCAGCAGAGGAGGAAGGACGGTTTGCCTCGTACGAGACCTACCTGGGCGTCGGCGCGCGGTATGTGAACGGAGAAATCAACAACGAAGGAAGCGTCCAGACTATCGAGCAATGGCTCCAGTCCTATGCTGTGTACCTTACGGAAGTGCTGGGTACAAAGGTCATCGACCCGTACGCCGTGATAAACGGGGACCTAATTGCCACCGACCCGTGGAAGGGTGACGCGACCTACGACTATAGCAGCACGGACTGGTACCAAGGCGCGCTGAACGCCGAAGGGCAGGCATACTTCACCGACGTCTACCAAGATGCCATCACGGGAGATAAGCTCGTCACGCTCTCCATGCGCCTGAACGGGGAAGGCAACGTGCTCGCTTTCAACATCAGGCTGAACGACCTGTACGCCTTCTCCAACGAAGCAAGCATGCCGGAAGACAGCTCGTACTACCTGCTGGACCGTAACGGGCAGTTCGTCTACGTGAACAGTCGCATGAACCCCGACCTCCCCGAGGCACAGGCCTACATGGCTGGGCTCGTAGAGCGCATCGAGGATGGAAGCTTGGAAGACCCCGACGCGTACATTACGGACGTGGAAGGGGTCGAACGCGGCGTTTACTACACGGTCATGGACAACGGATGGCTCTCCATCGTTACCATCCCGCTTGAAAACATCCTGCAGGACGGATGGGACGCCACCATTCTTGCGCTGGCTGCGTTCAGCCTCCTGCTCGTCGTGGCGGTCATTGTCGTGGCGTTGCGCGAGCACCTGAGAAACCGCAAGATCGAACGGACGGCAGAGACTTTGCGCGCCTTGGGCGACACCTTCTACGCCATCCACCGTATCGACCTGAAAGAAGGGACCTACGAGACCGTCAAGTCCTCGGAAGACGTGCGCAGTACCCTGGGCGACCACGGCTCCTACCAGCATCTCATCGACACCGTGAGCGAAGTGGTCGAAGCGAAGACCTACGCGGTCTTCGAAGACAGCTTCTCGCTCGAAAACATCTGCCGCCTGGCGGACGAGGGCGCAAGCGAATTCGGCGGCGACTACCAGCGCCGGTTCGGGGATGCCTTCAAATGGGTCAGCATCAAGGTGACCTTCAGCGACGGCTTGGGCCATGACGAGGTCATTATGAGCTTCCGCGAGATCGACGAAGAGAAGCGCCGCCAGATGCAACAGCAGGCGCTGCTCGAAAACGCGCTGAACTCCGCGAAGCAAACCGCCAAACGCAAGAACGATTTCTTCAGCAAGGTCTCCCACGACCTGCGTACCCCGCTCAACGCTATCATCGGGCTGTCCGACCTCGCTCTAAAAGAGCCCGACAACCCGGACAAGGCGTTCCGCAACCTTGAGCGTATCGGGCAGTCCGGACGTCAGATGCTCACGCTTGTCAACGACGTCCTGGACATGTCGCGCATCGAGCAGGGCGAAGGGAGCATGCTCGACGTCGCGCCCATGGACCTGGAAAAATGCCTCCAGGATTCCGCTGCGCTGTTCGAAGCGCAAGCACAGCAAGAAGACAAGCACATCGAAGTCGACCTGGACGTGGAGAACCCCTGCGTAATCGGCGACGCCTTCCGTTTGGGACAAGTGTTCAACAACCTTATCTCGAATGCGGTGAAATACACGTTGCCCGGCGGGACCATCCGCATACTCTTGCGCGAGGTCTCCGTGGGCACAAAGCTCAACAAATACCAGGTCACCGTCAGCGACACCGGCATTGGCATGAGCGAATCGTTCCTTGAGCACATCTTCGAGCCGTTCGCGCGCGAGACCGCCTTCTCGACGCGCCGCGTGGTCGGAACCGGCCTGGGCATGCCCATCGTGAAAAGCCTCGTACAGCAGATGAGCGGCGAGATCGCCGTCGAAAGCACGCCGGGCGTCGGCAGCACGTTCATCGTGACGCTGCCACTGCAGCCCGCCGAGCCCGAGCAGCCCGCCGACGACAATCCCGCAACGCCCGAACTGCCCGACCTCACCGGCATGACCGTCCTGGTGGCAGAAGACAACGAAATCAACATGGAGATTGCGCGCGAGTACCTGGACATGATGGGGGCAGACTCCATACCTGCATGGAATGGCCGAGAAGCCGTCGACCTGTTCGCGTCGCTTGAGATGGGCAGCGTCGACGTCATCCTCATGGACATGCAGATGCCGGAAATGGACGGGTGCGAAGCGTGCGAGGCCATCCGCGCCCTCGACCGCGAGGACGCGCGCACGGTGCCCATCATCGCAGTGACGGCGAATGCCTTCGCCGAAGACATCACCCGCACCACCGCTGCCGGCATGAACGGGCATATCTCCAAGCCGATCGATTTCGGTGCCCTGGGCGAAACGTTGCGCGATGCGCTCGCCGGGCGCCTTTAGCCGAAGGCGAATGAGAAAAAGCGACGGTCCCTTTTTCTCCGAGCGCACCCGCCTCGTTCGTACCGCCAGCGAGAAGCGCGGAGGGGCCTCGGGTTGACGCGAAAAGGCCCTACGACTGGACTTTGGTCCGTCGCAGGGCCTTCGAACGACGAGATGAGTCTTCCCGCGCTTCGCAGCGCCAAGCTGTTACTCCGGTCGCCAGACCGGCGTAACGCTCACCGCGCAGACTTTGTACTCGGGCGCCTTGGAGATGGAGTCCAAGGCGGCGTTCGTAAGCCAGTTGCTGTTGCCGTCCTGGAAATGGAACGGCATCCATACCTGACCAGGGTTCGTTTTCCCGGAAACGCGCGCGATGGTCTCGATGCTGCCGCGACGTGACGTCACGCGTACGAGGCCGCCGTCTTCGATTCCCAGGCGCAGCGCATCGCTCGTATTGAGCTCGATGAACGAACGAGAAGAGATTTCGTCCAAGCCTGGCGTGCGCCCGGTCATTGCCTGCGCGTTGTAATGGTACAGGACACGACCGGTCATCAGGATGAACGGGTAGTCCCAGTCCGGACGTTCGGCAGAAGGCCGGTACTCCGGCACCGAGAACGAGCCGACACCGCGGGAGAACGAGCCGACGTGCAAGATGGGCGTGCCAGGATGCCCCGCATGCGGGCAAGGCCACTGAAGACCGCAGCCTGCCACCGATTCGCTGTCCAAACGCTCATGGCTGATACCGCCGTAGGGCGGCGTCAAGGTTGCTATCTCGTCCATAATCTGCGCAGGCGTAAGCAACGGCTGCGGATAGCCCATGCGGTTCATGACCTCGGTGAAAATCTCCGTGTCAGGGCGCGCCCCCTCCACGACGTCCACCGCTTTGCGCACGCGCTGGACGCGCCGTTCGGTGTTCGTGAACGTGCCCTCTTTCTCTGCATAGCTGCATCCCGGCAAGATGACGTCGGCGTATTTCGCGGTCTCGGTCATAAAGAGGTCTTCCACCACGAAAAATTCGAGCGATTCGAGCGCCTTGATGACGTGGCCCGTATCCGGATCCGTGCGCACCGGGTCTTCGCCGAACAGGTAAAGACCGCGAATACGCCCGTCCATCATGGCCGGGAAGCATTCCGTCGCTTTCGTACCCGGTTTCGGGCTCAAGGAAACGCCCCAGGCCTTCTCGAACTTTGCGCGCGCCGCGTCGTCCCAAATCTTCTGATAGCCCGGCAGGTCGTCAGGGCTCGCGCCCATGTCGCATGCGCCCTGGACGTTATTCTGGCCGCGCAGCGGGTTCATGCCGCCGCCCGCCTTTCCCAGGTTGCCGGTGATCATGGCGATGTTCGAAAGCGCCATGACACCGTCCGTGCCGGTAGAGTGCTCTGTCACGCCCAGGCAATACACGATGGACGCACGCTGAGCCTGGCCGAACAGCTTCGCGGCCGCTATCAGGTCGCGCCGGTCGATGCCGCAGACATCCTCTGCCCATTCGGGCGTGTACTCGGACACGTTCGCTGCAAGGATTTCGAAGCCTTCCGTACGATTGCGCACGAACCCTTCGTCCACCAGACGTTCCTTGATGAGCACGTTGGTCATCGCGTTGGCAAACGCGACGTTCGTGCCCGGGCGAATCTTCAAATGTATGTCGGCCATCCTCGCCAGGCCGATGTCGCGCGGATCGACCACGATAAGCCGACAACCGCGCTCGACGGCGGCGCGCAACTGCATGCCGATGACCGGATGCGCCTCTTCGGGGTTCGACCCCACGAGCATGATGACGTCAGCCTGCTCCGCAATGTCGCGGATGGTGTTGGTCATCGCGCCCGAACCAAGCATGGTCGCCAGACCGGCGACGCTGGGGGCGTGTCAAACACGGGCGCAACTGTCTATGTTGTTCGTTTCGAGCGCAACGTGGGCCATCTTCTGGAAGAGGTACACGTCCTCGTTCGTGGAGCGAGAGCAGGCAAACGCCGCGAGGGACTCACCGCCATACTGCCCTTTCAGCTCACCGAAGCGGCGTGCCACCAGGTCGAGCGCCTCATCCCAGGTTGCAGGCTCGAACTCCCCCGTCTCGCGGTTCTTCACAAGCGGCGTGGTCAGCCGGTCTTCGGACGAGACGAAATCGAAGCTGCCCGAACGGCCCTTCACGCACAGAAGCGAACGGTTGGACGGACCGGGCGCGCCTTCGGCGTCCACGATCTTCCCGTCGCGCACGACCAGGTCAAGCTGGCAGCCGACGCCGCAGTGCGGGCAGGTCGTGCGCACGCGCTCCGTTTCCCAGGAGCGGTACGCTTCGCGACGCTTCACAACGAGCGCGCCGGTCGGGCATGCCTGCGCGCAGTTGCCGCAGGACTCGCAGTCGGTCTGCCGCCACCCTTCACCGAACGGAGCCTCGATGGAGGTCCTCAGGCCATGCTTGCTCGCGCGGAGCGTGTGGTTGCACGCTGCTTCGTTGCAGGCGCCCACGCACCGCTGACAGCGGATGCAAAGATTGGGATTGTAGGAAAGGAACGGGTTGGAATCCAACACCGGCTCTTTCCCTTCGCGCGCAGGAAAGCTTGGAGACTCCACGCCCAGCTCTCGGCACACGTCCTGCAGTTCGCACGCACCGTTCTTTTCGCAGGAAAAGCAATAGTTCGTAGAGTTCAGCCCGTGGTCGGCGATGATCAGGTCGAGCGCCGTCCGACGCCAGGCCAAAAGCTGCGGCGAATCCGTGGTTACCGCCATGTTCGCGCGCGCAGGCGTCGAGCACGACGGAACCGGGTACGGCTCCCCTTCGACCTCGACCACGCAGACGCGGCACGAGGCGACCGGGCTGTTTCCTTTCAGATGACACAGCGTGGGCACGTGCGCTCCCGCTGCGTTGACCGCATCGAGAATGGTGGAACCCGCTGGCACCTCCACCGTGCGACCGTCAACGGTCAGTCTAATCATGCTGAACCCTCCCCTCGTCCAGGACTCCGCAGCCGAAATGATCGCAGCGGAGGCACCGGCGGCATTCCTGCAGCATCTCCTCTTTGCTCATGCCGCCTTCGACCGCCCGATAGTCAAGCTTCCGCTCGCGGGCGGGGCGCTCCTCCACCTCGACACGACCGGTAGGCGTGCGGTCGTTCGCAACGGGCACCGGAATATCGATGTCGCAGTCGAGCGTATGGTGGTACCCCAAGTATTCGTCTATATTGCGCGCGGCGACCTTTCCCGCCGCAATGGCGTTGATGACGGTAGAAGGCCCTGTCTGGCAGTCGCCTCCTACGAACACGCCTTCCATGCCTTCGGCGCGCAGCATCTCGTCCGCGTTAAAGCAGCCCCAGGTCGTCTGCATGCCGAACGCTTCGAACGGCGCAGAAAGAACGTCCTGGCCCACCGCGATCAGCACGACGTCCGCCTTGATGCGCTCTTTGGGCTTGCGCGCAGCAACGGGCGCGGGACGGCCGCGCTTGACCGGTCCGATCATCTGCGGCTGGACCACGAGTGCCGTGCAGTTGCCTTCCTCGTCAACTTCGATAGAATCCGGCGCCATGAGCACCGTCATCTCCACGCCCTCAGCGATGGCGGCCTCCACCTCCGTGGGAAGCGCGGTCATATCCTCTTTTCGACGGCGATACACGACCGTAACCTCTGCCGCGCCCGCACGCACCGACGTGCGCGCGCAGTCCATCGCCACATTGCCGCCGCCCACAACGACCACGCGCTTTCCTGTGAAATCCGGGTAGTCTCCGTCGCCAATGCGACCAAGCATCTCAACGGCCGACATGACGCCTTTCGCGTCGGCGCCTTCCATGCGCAAGGTTTTCCCGCCCTGGGCGCCAATGGCAACGTAGACCGCGTGGTAGAACCCGGCAATATCGCGCATGCGCGCGGCGTCTATCTCCTCGCCACAGCGCACCGTGATCGTGCCCGCTTCCAGCAGGCCGCGAATGTCCTGGTCCAAGCGTTCGCGCGGGAAGCGGTAGGCAGGGATGCCGTAGCGCATCATGCCGCCCAGCTGTTCGCGCGCTTCGAAGACCGTCACGCGATGCCCCATGCGCGCAAGGAAATACGCGCAGGTCAAACCGCTCGGACCGCCGCCAACGACCGCCACGGTACGCGCGGTATCCACGCTGCGCGGCAGCGAAGGGATATGGTCGGCAGGCGCATGGTCGACCGCGTACTTTTTGATGCCGCGAATGTTCACGGGCGCATCGATCAGAATGCGGCGGCAGCGCTCTTCGCACGGATGCTCGCAGACGAACGCACATGCGGTAGGAAACGGATTGTCCTTGCGCACCATGTTCACTGCATCGGCACACCGGCCCTCCGCCACCAACGCGATATAAGCCGGGACGTTCACGTGGGCAGGACACAGCGTCTCGCAGGGAAGCGTCTGACCGACCCCCGCTTGGCAGCGCCCTTCGTGCACGTGGCTTTCGTATTCAGCCGCAAACGCGTCCATGCCGTCCAGGAACGCGTTCGCCGCTTCATAGCCGATTGCGCAGTCGGACGTGGCCTGGATCATGGCAGCAAGCTGGCGCATGCGCTCGAGCACGCCTTCTTCGGCCTCGCATGCAAGCACGCTTTCGAGCAGGCGAGCCAACTGGGGCAGGCCGTCGCGACAGGGCACGCACTTTCCGCAGGTCTGCGCGATGCCTGCCTGCAGCAAGGACAGCTGCGTTGAGAGCGGGCAGTCCCCTGGCGGCGTTGCCTCGACGCGGCGCATAAAGCGTTCGACGACCGTGCCCACGCTGGCGTCGTCCTTCGCCCGCGGGGCTCTCGACAGTTCAGCCACGTTCATCTCCCCTATCGAAGTAAATGCCCTGACCCGTTCGGCCGGGCTGACGTTGAAAGAAACAGTGTACTCCACGTCAGCGGGCGAAAGGGCAGCCTTCACCCCTTCTTGCGCAAACTGCGGTAAGCGGCATCCGAGCCGAACAGCACCGCCGCCTTCGCCATTTTGTCCGCAACCTTCACTCCGAAAGGACAGCGCTGTTCGCACGCGTGGCAGGAGATGCAGTCCGCCGCGTTCGCGCTGAGCGCACGGTAGTGCCCCAGAAGAGAATCGGGCATGCCATCCTGCAGCATGGCCAGATCGTAGAATTTGTTCACCGTCGCAATGTCGATACCCTGAGGACAGGGAGCGCAGTGCCCGCAGTAGGTGCACTGTCCAAAGTACGCATGCCGTGGCGCGCCTGCGAGCACGGTCGCATAGTCGAGCTCGTCTTCCGTGGCGGCCTCGTAGGCCAGCGCGTCGTCTACGTGCGCTGGCTCCGAAAAACCTGCCAGAAAGCTTGCGACCGCCGGACGCGTGAGCGCATAGTGGATGCACTGCACCGGCGTAAGCGCCACGCCGAAGGGCGAAGTCTTCTCGTCGAACAGGCGCCCGCCCGCATAGCCTTTCATGACGGTGAGCGCGGTGCCGGACTGCTCCGCTTCCGCATAGAGCGCTTCGCGCGCAGAGTCCATGCCGGAAAGGCCTTCGTCGTAATCGCCGAACAGGTCGTCGAGGTTTTCGGTGGCAGGCATGAGGTCGAAAGCAGGATTGACGCTGAACATGACCACTTCAATCTCGGGGCACGCCACGGCAAGACGCGCGACGTCAGGATTATGCGTTGACAGGCCGATATGCCTGATAGTGCCCGCCCGAAGAAGCTCGCGCACGTATGCCATGAACGGCCCCGCCATGATCTCTTCGAATTCGAACGCCTTGTCGACGTAATGGATCATGCCGACGTCCATATAGTCCGTATGGAAGCGTGCGAGCAAATCTTCGAACGCAGGCTTCACCTGGCCCATGTCGCGCGTGCGCACGTACTGCCCGTCCTGCCAGGTCGAACCGATATGCCCCTGGATAATCCAACACTCGCGGTGTCCTTCGAGCGCATCGCCCAGATTCGAACGTCGCGTCGGATCCGCCATCCAGCAGTCAAGGAAATTAACGCCGCCCGCTTCGCAGCGTTCCACGACCGCGCGTGTCTCCTCCAGCGTGCCGTCCATCCATTCGCCGCCGAAGCCAATCTCGCTTACCTTCAGGCCGGTCTTTCCGAGTACGCGATACCGCATGAACGCCCCCTTGAAACGTCGTGTGCTGACGCACTCATTCTAGCGCCTTGAGCTTGCCCGGCATCAGGCCTGCGAAAAGAACGCGATTGCGATCAGAATGCCCGCCAGCACCGCGACGACCATAAGGCACCCACCGCACGAACAGCCAGGCTCCGTGCCGCCCTTTCCGCCGGACGAATTCCGCCCGCCGCCCAAAGAGTCCACCCACAGGCCGCCTTCCGCAATGGTTCGTCCGACCTCGAGGCCGTCGGTCGTACCGTCTTTATTCCGGTCGAACACCGCCATGCTGCCATGCTTAGCGCGCAAGCGCCCCTTTGATGGCGTCCAGCAGTTCGTCGTACTCTTCGTACGCAGGAACTTCCGGATGGTCGGCTTTGATGGATTCGGTGCTCTTGAACAGGAAGCCTGCCGAGGACGCCTTGATCATGCCTAGGTCGTTGAAGCTGTCGCCGGCAGCGATGGTCTTCAGGCCAGCGGACTGCAGCGCACGCACCGTCGTGAGCTTCGACTGGTCGCAGCGCATCTTCCAGCCGGTAATACGGCCGTCGTCCGCCGATTCCAGCTCGTTGCAGAACAACGTCGGCCAGCCGAGCTTTTCCATGAGAGGCTTCGCGAACTGAGTGAACGTGTCGCTGATGATGATGACCTGCGTAAGGGAGCGCAGCTCGTCCAGGAACTCCTTCGCACCCGGCATCGGGTCGATCTGCGCGATGGTCTCTTGAATCTCCTTGAGACCCAGCCCGTGCTCGTCAAGGATGCCCAGGCGGAAAGCCATGAGCTTGTCGTAGTCAGGCTCGTCGCGCGTAGTGCGCTTGAGCTCTTCGATGCCGGTCGCCTCGGCGAACGCAATCCAGATTTCCGGAACGAGCACGCCTTCCAGGTCAAGGCAGACAACGTACATGGCAATTCCTTTCGCACGGTGCGGTCATACGATGCCGAACGTCGGCAACGGCATGCGTGGCGTTCGAACGCGACCATCATACCCGCCCCGGAGGCCTGCGAGGCGACGCGTTAGGCGAAAGGGCGCGAACAAGGAAAACCGTGCGCTCCCGCTTGCGATCGGAAGGTCGCAAACGCCCTTGCTCACTTCGGACGGCAACCGAAAGCGCACGGATAGTTTTACGCTCCCTAATACAGCGTGGCGCCTCCCAGCTGCTGTTGCTTCACCAGATCGCCCAGCATCCATCCGACCACGCCCGCGTCGAAGTGATCGAAAATGCGCGGGAAGGACGGGTCTTCCAACGACGCGAACGCCGTCATGTCGTCCGCGTCGAGCACGAAATCGAACACGTCGAAGTTCTCCTCCATCCGTTCACGGCGAACCGTCTTCGGAATCGCAATAACGTCCTTTTGCATGAGCGCACGCAGCACCACCTGACCAGCAGTCTTGCCGTGCTTTTCGCCCATAGCTTTCAGCACAGCGTTCTCGAAGATCCCGTTCTTCGCCTCGGCGAACGGCGCCCATGCCTCGTGCGCCACACCGTACTGCACCATCACCGCATGCGCGGCGTCCTGCTGGCGGAACGGATGCGTCTCGACCTGGTTCACCGACGGCGGAATCTCCGCGAGCGCGCACACGTCGACCAATCGCTCCGGGTAGAAGTTCGAGACGCCGATAGCGCGAATCTTCCCCGCCTTGTACGCATCCTCCATCGCGCGGTACGCGCCGGGATAGTCGCCCATCGCCTGGTGGAGCAGCATGAGGTCGATGTGGTCGGTGCCCAGGCGGCGCAGGCTTTCGTCGATGGACGCCGTCGCACGCTCGTAGTTCATATTGGAAACCCAGATCTTGCTCGTGATGAACACGTCCTCGCGCGGAATGCCGCTTTTGCGCACGGCGGCGCCGACGCCTTCCTCGTTGCCGTACGCCTGCGCCGTGTCGATGAGGCGGTAGCCCACTTCCAGCGCTTCCGCAACGCAGCGCTCCGTGTCCTCCGGCGGCGTCTGGTAGACGCCAAACCCGAGCATCGGCATCTTCACACCGTTATTGAGGGTTTTGTATTCCATGGATCGGTCCTTTCGTTTTAGGTGTCCGGCAAGCTGCCGGGCGTTTTCGTAAGCTCGCCGTGCTTCCGGGCAGCCGACGATCATTTCGGGATTCCACTGGGCCTCCAGGAGCCGGTGGGCTTTTCACGGGCAACGCGGGCAGCATGCACGCTTGCCGGACCGCAACAGGTGAACAAGAGCTGATTGCCGTCCTACGCCTGGTTGCGGTAGTCGTTGTGCACCAGCACGAAATCGGGCGCCTCCTCCGGCACGTCGTAGTACGCCTTCTGCGGAAGCGCATTGATGCGGGCCATCTCGTCGTCGGTCAGCTCGAAGTCAAAAACGTCGAAGTTGTCGCGGATGTGCTGTGGGTTCGTGGTCTTCGGGAACGTGACGTCGCCCTCCTGCAGCATCCAACGGAGGATAACCTGGGCAGGCGTCTTGCCGTGAGCTTCAGCGATCTTCGCCAGCACGGGCTCCGCCAGCAGCTTTGCATCGCCATGCCCGAATGGATACCAGCCTTCGAAGACGACATCTCCCAGACCGATCTTCGCCAACTCAGCCTTCAGCGCATGCTGGTTCCAGTACGGGTTGATCTCCACTTGCAGCACGGCAGGCTTGATGGTCGCGACCTCCATGATCTGTTCGATCTTGTGCACCGGAAAGTTGGACAGGCCGATAGAGCGCACCTTGCCTTCCGCCACGGCCTCTTCCATGGCACGCCACCCTTCTACGTACTCACCGTAAGGCTGGTGGAACAGCAGCAAGTCCACGTAGTCCAGGCCCAGCCGCTCGAGCGTGGCGTCAATGTCGGCTTTGCACTGATCGTACGGATAGCTCTGCGGGAATAGCTTCGTCGTGATGAAGAAGTCTTCGCGCGGGACGCCGGACTCGCGCACCACCTTGCCGACAGCGACCTCGTTGAAGTACGCGTTTGCCGTGTCGATATGGTGATAGCCCGTCTCGATGGCTTGCGGCAGATACTGCTCTACCTCGACAGAGCTCATAAGGTAGACGCCGAAGCCAAGCGCCGGAATCTCATGGCCATCGTTCATCGTCGCCTTGATCATGGTGTTTCCTCCTGTCGGAACGGTTCGCTCTTCTGGTTTGATTGTCGCGGCGCCCGGACAGGAAGTACAATGCCGATTACAGCATCTCTTATGCATAGGATGCATATAAGCGCTCTCAAAAAGATAGCGGCCAGCGTAATCGCAGCAACAGCAGTGCATCTCTTGCGCATAGGATCTGCTGGATGCGGGCGAACGCCGTCAGCACTCCCGGCATAGTCGCCCCGTACCGTATCGTCAGGGAAGAGAAGCGATGAACATCGAACAACTGAGGCAGCTGAGCACCGTAGCGGAATTGGGCACCGTGAGCGCCGCCGCCGAAAGCCTGCGCATTTCTCAACCCGCCTTGAGCCGGTCGCTTGCACGGCTGGAGAGCGAGCTCGGATGCAAGCTGCTCGACCGCAACGGCCGCCACGTTGCGCTTAATCACGCAGGAAAGACTGCGCTTGAGTACGCTCGCTCCATCCTGCACGAGGAACGCCTTATGCGCATCGCGCTCGATGACCTGGCGAACCGGGCGCGATCGCTTACGGTCGGCACCGTCGCGCCCGCACCCCTCTGGCGCCTTACCGCACTGTCCGTCGAGCGTTTCCCTGACCGCCTGCTCTCGTCCCGCACCATGCGCCAGCAGGACATCGAGCGCGAATTGTTCGACCGTACTCTGGACCTCGGCATCTCCCGAAAGCCCTTGCTTTACCCTGCCGTTCGCTGTTGCCATTTGATGGACGAAGATCTGGCAGTCAGCGTGCCGAACGGCCATGAGCTCGCGGCGCGGGAATCACTCACCTTCGCCGATGTGGACGGCGAAGACTTCCTGCTGTTCGGTAACATCGGCTTTTGGCGCACGCTGGTAGATGAAAAGATGCCCCACTCCGATTTCCTCGTCCAGGAAGACCGCGTCGTGTTCGAACAGCTTTCGCTCACGTCGCCTTTGCTCGGGTTCGTGACCAACGCTGCCTACCTGGCGGGCGAAATGCCCGGGAGAACGGTCGTGCCCCTTGAAGACTCCGAAGCCCACGTGCGCTTCTACCTCCTGGCCCATCAAGAAGCGAGCGCTCACGCCACCGAGCTTTTCGACTGGGTCGCCGCGCAAAACCGGCCAGATCCCACGTCATGATGCAGGCATGCCCTTATGCTTTATTTCATAAGCGACGAAAGGACCGACATGAAACCCTCTTCCACCTTTATGCAAGCTGCGATTGACGAAGCGTACCGCGGCATCGAAGCCGGAGACGGCGGCCCGTTCGGGTCCGTCATCGTAAAGGACGGCGAAATCGTCGGTAAGGGCCACAACCGCGTGCTGGCGAACAACGATCCTACCTGCCACGGCGAAATGGAGGCCATCCGCGATGCCTGCCGCAACCTGGGAACGTACGACCTTTCCGGCTGCGAGCTCTACACGACTGCCGAACCGTGCCCCATGTGCCTCGGCGCGATTCTCTGGTCGAACATTGCAGCCGTCTACTACGGCTGTACGCGCGAGGACAGCGCGGAAATCGGCTTCCGCGACGAAGCGTTCTACCGCCAGCTCGGCGGCGAGGAAGAGACGGTGGGTTCGGAAGAGTTCGACCGCGGCGCCTGCCTCAAGCTGTTCGACGACTACGCTGCCGGGGATGCCAAGCGCTACTGATGAGAAAAGGTGGCTGGCCCCTTCCCTCTTCCAGCAAGCAACGCGGCCGTCGTCGACGAGGACAACTTGCCGCGCCCTGCCTCGCCAACGGCATTCTCCCTGCATCGCAATCGTGGCGAAGGCCCTGGTCGCACCCACGGCCCTTCGCCTTCCCGCAAGGCAGAACGAGGCACCCCCGCTCTGCCCGCCTGCAGGGAGAGCTGCCCCTACGGCCGAACGGTCCTGAACGGGTTGTTCGCGTGGTTAGCGTTCATGTCGATGCCCTCCGCCCATGAACGCAGCTGCCCGTACTGTTCCGCCTGCGCCGTGCTCGACGGATCGTAGCGAACGTCCGTCGGGAAGATGACCACGTACTTTTTGTCGCCGCTCTGGCCTGCCATCTGCGTGGCAGGAATATCCGCATAGCTGTTGTCGCCCCAGTCGTAGGCCTTGAGCGTGAAGACTGTGCCGTCAAAGCCCGCCTGGCGCGCGGGCGCGTAGGCGAATTTGATGGTCGTGCCGTCGACCTGTTCAACCTGCCACAGACCCTGCGCTACCTGGTCGCCGTCAAGCGTCAGCGTGAAATGGTCCGTTGTGACCACACCTTGGCCGCCGGATTGGTGCATCTCCAGGCCCGCGCCGATGTCGTAGTCGCTTTCAGGAATCGCTTTGGGAGAGCCGGTCTTGAGTCGCTCGTAATCGATCTCCCCCGAGCTTTCGTTCGCATCCTTCGTGCTCTCGGACGCCGCGATCTCGGTCTTCGACGTCGCCGCGACCTCATCCTCCACGACGTACTCTTCACGGTCGCCGATTTCGTCCAAATCCACGACCGTAACGTCCTCGCCGCTGATGGTGTAGTACAGGATGCCGTCTTGGATACGCGCGTACGGTTTCCCGCGGAAATACGCACGTTCCAGTTTCTCGTCGGGCTCCTCGCCGTCTACGTGACGGTAGCAGGCCTCCGACACGTTTTCGTAGAAGATCGCTCCTTCGTACGCGACCGTGCGGTCAGGCGCTCCGACCTCGTGGGAAAGGCCGACCTCTTCTGCGCTCTCTGCCCCATCGCGGCAGACGAGCACATCGCTCGAGACTAAATACACGTCGCTCCCGTCTGCGACGAGCACCGACTCGTCATGGCGATCGCGCGCAGCGTCAAGCACCGTCTCGTTGGAGCCATCGAGGTCACAGCGGGCAAACGCGCCGTCCTCCCCAAGCGTGTACACCTTGCCGTCTGCCACAACGAAGTCTTTGACGCCCTCTTTGAGCACCGTCTCGTCGGAGCCTGTGAGCGAAGCATGGCTGAGCGTGCCGTCTCCCAGGTAGAACAGGCCTTCGGAGGTGACCCACAGATCGTCGCTTGTGCCTTCGTCCACGAGCAGTTCGGCCTCGTCTGCCGTATCGTCGGGATCCATGCGGTAGATGCCCTCGATGGAAAACAGGTAGAGCACGCCGTCGTACGCCGCGATGCCGCGAATGCGGTCTTTGAGCGTGCCCAGCTGCTGGAAATACGCCAGACTGCCGTCATCCTCGACGCGGGCGGTCCACAATGCTTCGTCATCACGCCAGAACAGGCGATCGTCCAAAATCTCCACATAGGCCGACGGGCGCGCCGTAACCTCCAGGGGTTCCTCCATCTCGGCGACCTGCGACGACGATGGCTGCTGTTCCGGCTGGCCCGACGAGCAGCCTGTCAGAAAGAGCACGCCCAAAACGACGCTTAGCGCGCACGCAAGCGCAACGAAACCGGCACGGGACGACAGGGGATGGGAGCGTTCCACAGTGGCCTCTTTCCTTGGAGAAATGATGCCATGATTGTATCATCCGCTCGTTGAACCTTCGTCTGCGCCTTAGCAAAAAATGTCGTTGCTTCAGGCAGAGAGCGCACCACGCCGCCATATCGCCGTCGCGCGACGTCAGCCCTCCGGCGAGCATTCCTATACCTGTAAAACTAAGTAGTCGTTCAAATCTCCTGAGCGGCCGTCAGCTCGGAATCGCGCGATAGGGTGCGCCCTTCCGGCAACGGATGCCGCCAACGCGTCAATCTCCGCACCCGAAAAATGATGGCAGTACCGGAATGAATCCTGGCGGTCCTGCCATCCTAAAAGGCGATCGCCCGGATCGAATGCCCCGACCAGTCGCGCAAGCTGCGCATCTTCCGCAGCCCGTGCGGTCGCTTCGTCCGCTTTACGCGCCAAAGGCGGGTGGTCTAGGAACCGCCAGAACGAAATGCAGACTATACCGCCCGGACGCACGCACTCCACGAGCGCGCGCAGCAGGGCCTCACGCCATTCCGGCACCGGCACATGGTGCATGAACCCGAAACACACGGCAGCATCGCACGGCGGGACGGCAAACGCCGCCGTCAGCCGATGAACGAGCGACAACGCACGCGGCGCCTTCTCAACGTGCTCGTTGCCACAATCTGCCGCCCCCGACCTGTCGCCCGCCTCCGCCAAGCACGCAAGCACATCGAGCTGCCGGAAGCGAACCGCCTGCTTCCACGCAGGCGCATCCGGCAAGGTGCTGCCTGCCAGCGCTTCGCAGCTGTCCACCGCGAAGCATTCGCACGCAACGCCGGGAAGCTCGCGCGCCAGAAACCCCTCGAAGCGCAAGTTGCCGCACGCCACGTCCAGCACGCGCAAGGTCGGCGAACACTCCGCCAGACCGTCTCCCGCGCGCTGCGACAGAAGCGAAACGCAGGTCGTAGGTCGCACGCGTGCCTGCTGTGAGCACCCGGCCGATTTCGCGTCTCGCCGCCCTTCCGCGCAACACGCACCCGATACGCTCCCCTGGCTTGCAACGCCATCGAACCCCAGCTCATGCCGCACAATATCCAGACACTGCGCCCATCCATCCCAGGGCGCGTTGCGCGTCGCCGAAAACGACGTCGCGTTCTCGGCATAGAACCGGTTGTTCAGCGCGATAAGCTCACGCGCCGTCGCACGATCCATGGCAGGTTCTCCTTCGTGTCACGTTCGCCGTCTCGGCGACTCCCACCGCGCCGTTTCGAAAGCCCTTCCATACTTGGCCAGCTCGATGCCGACCGCGACGACGGCTCGTCGCTCGCTCGCCCTCGACGCGTTCCCGACAGCGCGAGGCGCTCATAAATGAGAAAATGCACCCGTCCCCTTTTCTCATTCTATAGAATGTTCCCACCATGGAAGACATCTTGCTGGAAATACTCGAGAGGCTGCGCGCGGGCGAAACGCTCGACGCAAAGGCGCTGCAGCGTCTCATTCGCGCCCACAACGAAGGCATCCCGGACAACCGGGACCACTACGCGAAAAAGCAGCTTATGCCCTTCTATCTGCGCACGAAGGCAGAAAACCCTGCCCGTTGGACGTCATGGAACATTGACGAAGACTTGGAACGCAAGCTCACGGCGACCCTGCAGCTGAAGCCGCGCCGTACGGCGTCAGGCGTCGCCACCATCACGGTGCTCACGAAACCGTGGCCGTGCGGCGGATCGTGCCTCTACTGTCCGAACGACGTGCGCATGCCGAAAAGCTACCTCGCAGACGAGCCTGCCTGCCAGCGGGCAGAGCGGAACTGGTTCGACCCTTACCTACAAGTTGCCACGCGTTTGAACACACTACGCCAGATGGGACACACCACCGACAAGGTCGAGCTCATCGTGCTGGGAGGCACCTGGAGCGACTACCCGCAAGACTACCAGGTCTGGTTCGCCACCGAACTGTTCCGTGCGCTCAACGAAACGGGCACAGCGGATGCCGAGCGTTCGATAGCCGAGCGCCGCGCCTTCTACGGCGCATGCGGCATCCTGAGCGAACGTCCCGACTGTGCTGCGTTCGCAAAAGATGCGCAGCAGGCCGTGAACGCAGGAATGCTCACGTACAACCAGGCCGTTGCGCGTCTGTACAGCTGCGCTGCATCGGCAGAGAACGCGGCACCGCGCCCCCCTGCAAGCGACCGTGCAAACTCCGGCCCGACGACGGACGAAGACCTTCGCATGTCCCCTGCGTCGCCTGTTGTGCCGCACGCCAGCGTCCCTCCGACCCGAACCTCCGCCCAAGCTGCCGCTGCAACCGAGCCCGAGCATGCTGCAACCCCCTGGCAACAAGCTGCCATTATCCAGCGTGCTACTCTCGAACAGCTCGAAGCGCAGCAAGCGTCGAACGAAACCGCCGCGCACCGGGTGGTCGGTTTGGTCGTCGAAACACGGCCCGACGCCATCTCGGCCGAAAGTTTGTCGCTCATTCGACGCTTGGGATGCACGAAGGTGCAGATAGGGATTCAAAGCCTCGATGCGCGCATCCTGGCGCTCAACAGCCGCAGTGGCACGAGCGTCGACCGCATCGCCGACGCGTTCGCCCTCCTGCGCCTGTTCGGCTTCAAGATCCATGCGCACTTCATGGCGAACTTGCTCGGCGCTTCGCCTGAGGAGGACAAGCGCGACTATCAGCGCCTCGTGCGCGACGAAGCATTCCTGCCCGACGAGGTAAAACTCTACCCCTGTGCGCTCGTGGGCGGGACGGGACTTTGCGCGCACCACGACGACGGGACTTGGCGTCCGTACACCGAAGACGAGCTACTTGACGTGCTCGCAGCGGACGTCGAGGCCACGCCGCCGTTCGTGCGCATATCCCGCATGATCCGCGACATCTCCTCGCACGACATCCTCGTCGGCAACAAGAAAGTGAACCTGCGCCAGCTGGTAGACGGCAAGGTCGCCGCCGAAGGACGCGCCGTCCAGGAAATCCGCTCGCGCGAAATCAGCACGAACCCGCCCGCTCTTGAAGACCTGGAGCTGCACGACCTCTCCTACGAAACTGCCGTCAGCACCGAGCATTTCCTGCAATGGACGGCACCTGACGGGCGTATCGCCGGATTCCTGCGCCTTTCGCTGCCGCACGCAGGCAGCGTAGTGTGGCTCCAGAGACAGCTTGCCGACCTGGACAGCCTCCCCTTCGCTCCCGACACGGCCATGATTCGCGAAGTGCACGTGTACGGCGCTGTTGCCGGCATCCACCAGGAAGGCAACGCCGCGCAGCATCACGGACTGGGAAAGAAGCTTGTCGAAAAAGCCTGCGCTCTCGCACGGGTCGAAGGATATGCACGCTTGAACGTCATTAGCGCCATCGGCACGCGCGAATACTACCGTCGGCTTGGATTTGCGGACGCAGGACTGTACCAGCAAAGGCCCTTAGTTCAGCGGCGCGCCTGAACGCAAACGGCGACCAAGCGCTTTTCCAAAAGCAGCCGAAAGGGCGTTTGCTACGATAGCAGCGAACTCACCGTCCCTCACGACGCAGCACACAAGGAATAGCCCGTCAGGGCAAAGACAGGAGACAGCATGGCCCACCGCAAACTCGGCCGAGCGAACGCCATCGCAAACGGCCGCCCTCTTCCCGCGGGAGCGCAGTTTGCGCTCGGGCTCGGCGTCGGCGTGCTCGCCATGGGCGGCATGCTTGCTGCACGCTGGGCGCAGCGTTCCGACCTGCATGTTTGCTTGACATCGTCAGGACTCGCCTTCGTGCGCAACGTGCCCGACGGAAAGGGCGGCATCGTCCGCGTGTTACAGCAAGGCGGCGTTTTCCAAAGCGCCACGTACCTGGACGAACGCCGTTTCTACCCGCCGTTCGCCTACCTGCGCGCCTTTGAGCGCGCATTCGAGGCAGAAACAGAAGGGTTCTCCATCCGCCGTGCGCTCATGATCGGGGGCGGCGGCTTCGCCTGGCCGAAATGGACGCTCGCACGCCATCCTGAGCTGAAGCTCGATGTGGTGGAAGTAGACTCCGCTATCGTGCGCATTGCCCGCCGACACTTTTTCCTGGATGAACTTGAGACGCAGTGCGGAGACCGCTTGCGCACCTTCTGCGCAGACGGCCGTGCATTTTTGGATAACGTGGCGCACTCTTCAAGCTCGCGCTACGACCTTGTGGTCAATGACACGTTTACTGGCGCGAACCCTGTACGCGCACTCGCCACGGCCGAAGCAGCGCGCGCGGCGAAAAGGACATTGAACCCTGGAGGGCTCTACGCGGCAAATGTCGTTTCGCACGCGGAAGGAAGCGACGTGACGTTCTTGCGCCAAGCGGTCGGCGCGCTGCGAACGGTGTTCGCGTGCATCTTTGTCGTGCCCTGCGCCGACGAAGACTTCGGTGGCGAGGACAACTACCTAGTCGTCGCAACAGACCATAACCTCACGGCCGAAGGCTGCCCCCTTGCTGCCGACGCCATCCCGTTCGATGAAGACTTCCCCCTGCCGCCCCTGCACGACGCATAGGACAACGAGAAAAGGGTCAGTCACTTTTTCTCGTTGCAGAAGAACAAGAGAAGTGGCCGACCTTTCTCGACTTTTTCTCATCCCAGCACGAACATCGCCAAAAACGCTGCGGCCGCTGCCCACATGAGCGGCTTCACGTCGCGCGCTTTGCCAAGGACCACCATGATGGCGCAATAGGAAATGAACCCGAAGCCGATGCCGTTCGTGATGGAATAGGTCATCGGGATGCCGAAAATGGTAATGAAGGCCGGGAACGCCGCTTCGATGCGCGACCAGCAGATCTGCCCGATTTCCGCCATCATTAAATAGCCTACGACCACCAACGCCCCACACGTCGCCGACGCAGACACCATGCCGACCACCGGCGCAAGGAATGCCGCCGCAACGAACAGCGCGCCTGCCACGATGCTCGCCAAGCCCGTGCGCGCACCCGCTGCAGCGCCAGATGCGGACTCCACGTACGTGGTAACCGAGCTTGCGCCTACGAACCCGCCAACAGCAGCGGCGATCGAGTCGACGATCAGGATGGGCTGGATTCCCTCGACATTGCCTTTCTCGTCCACGAACTTGCCCTGTTCGGCCACAGCCATAACGGATCCCATCGTATCGAAGAAATCGCTCATGAGCAGGGAGAACACGAACACGAGCAGAGCGGGCTGCACGAACACCTGCACAATGGCCAAAGCATCCGTGCCCGGCACGGTCTGGAACGGCGCCGCGAAGGCCGAAAAGTCCAGGCCGAAGTCGAACGACGTCGGCAGCGCCGTCACGCCAAGAGGGATGCCCACAACAGTCGCCGCCACAATCGAGATAAGCAGGCCGCCTTTGACGCCGAGCGCCTGCAGCACAACTGCAATCAGAATAGAGAATATCGAAACGAGCGCCAGCGGCGAACCCAGGTCGCCAAGCGCAAGCAGCGTCGACTCGTCCGAAACGATCAGGCCGCCGCCTTCCATTCCCACAAACGCAATGAACAGGCCAATGCCGATACCGATAGCACGCCTGAGGTCGACAGGAATGGCGTCCATGACCGCCTTGCGCAGCCCGCAGAGCACCAGCAGCAAAATGAGAATGCCTTCGAGAAACACGACCGCCATCGCCACGCGCCAGTCGACCCCTGCGCCCGTCGCGCCGCAGATCGAGTACGCCACCACTGCGTTGATGCCCATGCCGGATGCCAGCGCAATAGGACGGTTCGACACGAACCCCATGCAGATGGTCATGAGCGCGGAGCCGAAGCACGTAGCGGTCAACGCGGCAGAAAACGGCATGCCTGCGCCTTCGGGGCCCATGAGCATGGGGTTTACCGCGATGATGTACGCCATCGCTAGAAACGTGGTGATACCACCGACCACTTCGGCGGACAGAGAGCTCCCTCGTTCGGCCACCTTGAAAAAGCGCTCCATGGAACACCTCTTTCGCATCGGGATAAAAGCTTGTGGACGACCAAAGAAGACGGAAAAATCGCCCAATTTCCCCTTTGCCCGATCGCCCGTGCGCTTTTTCTTATGCAAAAAGCATAGCATCGTCCCCGAACGCCCGCTTCGCGCAATCTCGCGCCAATTGCGCGCACGAGAAAGAGCTGCCGCTTTTTTCTTAAATGCGCCGCGAGAACACGGCAGCGCGGTTGACCGTGCGCACGTTCAAATGACACAAGGAGCCGTCGCCTTTTCGCATCCCCGACAAAACGTCTGACTGCAAACGCACAGAAGGCGCGAGACGAAAGCTCCGCATTCCCTCAAACGCACGAAGGGCGCGAGCAACTGCCTCGCGCCCTTCGTGCTTCAGTGAGAAAAGCCTGCTGCCGTCTTCTCACTCTCGTTCCAGCCGCAACACCGCAGCCGCCGGAATGAGAAAAAGCGACTGACCCTTTTCCCCTGCTATCTACTCCTTCAGCATCGCCGCGAAGTCGGCCAACGCTTCGGGAATCTTGATCTGCTGAGGGCAGACCGCCTCGCACGCGCCGCAGCCGATGCAAGCGGACGGCTGTTTGTCCTCCGGCAGTGCGCCAAGCGCCATGGGAGCAATGAAGCCGCCGCCGGTCAGCTTGTGCTCGTTGTAAAGCGAAAGCAGATGCGGGATGTCCAACTCCTGCGGGCAATGGCTCGTGCAGTAGTGGCATGCGGTGCACGGAAGCACATCGTCCTTCGTCATGTCGGCAACGACCGCATCAAGCGCCGAACGCTCGGCGTCAGAAAGCGGGCGCTCTTCAGAGAAGATGTCGATGTTCTCCTTCATTTGCTCGAGCGTGGAGGAGCCGGACAGGATGGTCACCACCTCCGGGATGTCCAGCAAGAAGCGGAACGCCCAGCTAGCCTGGGACTCGTCCGGACTCACGGCAGCGAGCATGCCCGCCTGCGCATCCGTCAG
>DVGB01000059.1 GCA_018712955.1 Candidatus Aveggerthella stercoripullorum | reverse complement strand
ATGGCGGAAGCTTCGCGCAACATGGACTTCGAGCGTGCGGCAACGCTGCGCGACGAGGTCGTGAGACTGCGCAGCCAGGTGGAAGGATCGAGCGAATCGGACGTGCTGAAAGACCTCAAGAAGAGCGCACGCCGTGGCAGCGCGTTCGGCAACCGCAAGCATTCCGCCTACGGTGGCAGCCGCCGCGCGTAACGGACGGTGTCGGCGCGCTGTCGGGCGCGGTTGCAGGCTGCGTTCCTGGCTCGCTTGCCTGTGCGTGCGCTCTTCGGCCGTCAAATGACCTTGCGTGCAGGTCGCCTTCCAGGTCTCGCATCAAATCCAGCCGAACTGACTGCATGCGCGCAAGACGCCGTCGTCGTCGACGTCGCTCGTCACGAACGTGGCGCGCTCCTTCAGCTCGTCGCAGGCGTTTCCGAGCGCAATGCTCGTCCAATCAGGCAGGAACATGGACAGGTCGTTCATGCCGTCTCCGAAAACGACGACGTCTTTGAGCGGTGCGTCCAGATGCTCCATAAGGCGTTTGATGCCTTCGCCTTTCGCAATAGGCTCGACGTAGATGCTGTAGGGGTTGTAGCGAACCCAGGGAACTCCCGAGAGGTCAAGGCGCCTTTCTTCGCCCGGCTTGCACGGAACGAACACTTTGAACACGCGGTCGAGCGCCTCGGGCGTAAGGTCGGGACGAACGTAGGTCGGGGTGTAGTAGTCGGGCGAACGACGTTCGAATTCGTCGCTTGGCGCATAGCGCGCAAGCTCGTTGTCGGTGATGACCGACCAGGGAATGCCGTCGCGGTCAAGCCGACGGAGCAGTGCGCGCACCGGCTCGATCGGCAACGGGTCCATCCAAAGGATCGTGTCGTCGACGGTGACGGAATTGCCCCCGTCGGCAACGACAGTCGTGAACGGCAGTTCGGATGCGGCGACAAGCTCCATGGCATTGCACTGCAGCCGTCCCGTGCAAAGCGCGACCGTATGTCCTGCCTGCACGAGCGCGTCCAGCGCGCGACGTGCGCTTTCGGGAACTTTGTGGGTAAGGGGCGAGGTAAGAGTCCCGTCGTAGTCGAAGAAGAAGTGCTTGGTTTCCATAAAGCGTGCTCGCGTTTCTGCCGAAGGTTTGCGCGTTTTATTCTAGCGCACGCTTTCTGCCGATTCGGTGCGGTGCGGACTACTCTCGCAAAGGGAGAATATTTGATATGCTAAAGAAGTCATTTCCAAAGTGGGGAGCGGGCGGCCTTGCGTGCGCAAGACCGCCGTCAGGCAGAAAAGAGGCAGGGAATGATTTCAACGAGAGGGCGCTATGCATTGCGCATGATGATCGAGTTCGCCCAGCAAGAAACGGGCGTGCGCGTCCCGTTGCGCGTTGTCTCTGCTCGGCAGGACATTTCCACGAAGTACCTGGAACAGATTGCGAGCATGCTCGTGCAGGCAGGGTTCCTGGAAAGTTCGCGGGGGCCGCACGGCGGCTATCGGCTTGCACGCCCTGCAGGAGAGATTACGGCGGGCGAAATCTTACGGACGGTCGAAGGGGACTTCGTGCCGGTTGCCTGCCTGAGCGAAGACTACGGTGTCTGCCCGCGTCGGGAAGACTGCGGAACCGTTGGGTTCTGGCAGGGCTTGCATCGGGTGGTGGACGACTACGTAGACAGCATCACGATTGCGGATTTGGCGTCCGGCGACGTATGCGGCGACCGTTGCGGCAAAGGCGCGGATTTCAGCGGTCTCGGCTCCGAAGGATAGCCCGCTTACAGGTCTTTCGAACGGTAGAGCGCAATGGCAACGCCGCAGCTTACGGCGTAGACGCCTAAGGTAAGGGCGGCGACTGCCGCTATGGCAATCGGCAGGTTGTTCGGGTTCTCGAGCCATGTGCCGATATTCACCACAATCGGCGGAACTTCCGCGAAGTTCGGAAGCGCGAGCGCAAGCAGCATGAACACCACGAAGATGGCAGTGGGCACATAGCGCATGGCCTTGTTCATGCCGAAGCGGAGGACGGCGGGGAGCAAAAAGGCTGCCATAAGGAGCCCTATCCCCGTGCCCGCCACACTGCTGCTTGCGATAACGATCGGACGTGCCGTTTCTTCGGCAAGCGCATTTGCAAGCGCGGATCCCGGCATTGCAGCGGATACGAGAGAAGCTAGGGCGAACGAAAGCGCGAAGGCGACCAGCATGGTGAAGAGGGCCGTGGCCAGAATGTTCGCATAGCGGCTTACCACGATGGCGTTGCGCGAAAGGGGCAGCATGGCCCGGAATCGCTCCCAGCCGTTCAGGTTGTCGTACGCAGAGAACGAGAAAACCATGATAAGGGGCGTCATGGCGCCGATTGCCGCAACCATGCCGACAGCAGTCTGCATGCCGGCGCACATGAACACGCCGAAGACCAGGAAGACGACAAGCGACTGGATGACGATTGCGCGGACGGACATGAATTCGGATATGAAAGCAGCTTTCATGGTGGTTGCCTTTCGAGAGGGCGCGCTTCAAAGTGTTTGCGCGCGTTGGACGGGCGTTTGCCAAGGTGCGCACCGCCCGGGATTTCGGAGCATCGGGTCGGTGCCCCCTGGTCTGCATCGAAGCGCACGGCGCCTTACGCCTGCTCGCCTGTCAGGACGAACTGCAGGTAGTCTTCGATGGTCGCCTTGTCGCACGGAATCTCAGGGAAGCGCCGTGCGAGCGTGAATCGGTCGGGCACGAGCACGTCGATACCGTAGGGACGTCGCAGGACGCGCAGGGAGTTCTGGTCGTACAATCCGCTCGAGACAAGGTTCTCAAGTTCTGCACTCCGGCAACGAGCGATGCCCATCTCGTCGGTGATGACGTCCTTTTCCAGGGAGAAGACAATACGTCCTTGGTCGATGCCCACGATCACGTCAGCGATCTTTTCCAGGTCGGTCGTGATGTGGCTGGACAGCAGGACAGCGTGGTTTTCGTCCGAAACGAACGCGCGCAGGATGTCGAGCACCTCGTCGCGCGCCAAGGGGTCAAGGCCGGCGGTCGCTTCGTCAAGCAAGAGCACGTCAGGTTCATGGGCAAGCGCGCATGCGAGCTGAAGCTTCATGCCCATGCCGCGCGAGAACTCTTTGATCTTCTTGCGCGGATCGAGCTCGAATCGTCGAAGATGCTCTTCGAACAGGTCCGCGCGCCACGTGGGGTAGGCGGCTTTCATCAGGGATCCTACCGTCTTGACGGAAAGGTCGGGGACGAACGGGCAGGTGTCCAGGACGGCGCCTATCCTGCCTTTTATGCGCTGGCAGGTTGCGGCGTCCGCGCTGATGTCGAACGGCTCGCCGAACAGCACGACGCGTCCGGCATCAAGCGGCATGAGCCCGAGGAGGGCACGAATGGTGGTGGTCTTGCCAGCGCCGTTCGCGCCGACGAAGCCGACGATGCTGCCTGCGGGCACGCGCAAATCCACGCGGTCGAGCACGGTCTTGCTGCCGTACGTCTTGGTCAAGCCTTCGGCTCGAATAAGG
Organism: Candidatus Aveggerthella stercoripullorum; assembly: GCA_018712955.1. Lineage (GTDB taxonomy): Bacteria > Actinomycetota > Coriobacteriia > Coriobacteriales > Eggerthellaceae > Aveggerthella > Aveggerthella stercoripullorum. The sequence continues at coordinate 58,664 of DVGB01000059.1, read as the reverse complement.
TCGGTCATGGTCGTTTCCTTCTCGAAAGAGCGCGCCGAAGCGGCCCTGCAGTTTTCTTTGGATACACCCTTGCTCGTTGCACGCCCTGCGCTGTCGACAGGAGTTGCGTGCTGCCGCTTGCTGCGCAGCGGTTGCGGCAGACAGGGCAGAAGCTATTTGATGGCAGCTACTGCCCGCCGTCTTCGGCAACGAGGTCGAGCATGTCGTGCAGCTCTTGCCTTCCGACGCCGACGCTTGCTGCTTCGCGCGCTGCGCGCGAGAGCAGGTCTTCCACGTGGCGGAGGCGTTCTTCGCGCAGGAGCTCTTTGTTACCGCCTGCGACGAAGCTGCCTTTTCCCTGCACTGTCTCGATAAAGCCCTGTGCTTCCAGGTCTGCGTATGCGCGCTTGGTAGTGATGGCGCTGATGCGCAGGTCGTTGGCGAGTGCGCGGATGGAAGGGAGCTGCGTGCCTTCTTCGAGCTCGCCGGAAAGAATGAGGTCTTTCAGCTGGCGGGTTATCTGCTCGTAGATGGGCGCGTTGCTTGAGTTGGAGATGATGATGTCCACATTCGGTCCTTCCGGTCAGGACCGCCTGGCGTCCCATGCGGTCCACGGCAAAGAGCGGCGTCCCGGCCTTTGCCGAAGGGCGGAGGGCACGTTCCCCTTCGTCCTCCACAGATACTGTGTATATCCGATAAGCACAGTATATACACAGTATATACAGTTGGCAACCCCACGATTTCCTTTGATACGATGGCCTACAACGAAAGAGGAAAGGAGCGGACATGACAGTCCTGTTCGTGGAATACCCGAAATGCAGCACGTGCAAAAAGGCGAAGAAGTGGTTGGACGAACACGGGATCGACTATGTTGACCGCCACATCGTCGAAGACAATCCGCGTGCCGACGAGCTGGCGGCCTGGCAGGCGAAAAGCGGCTTGCCGGTACGGCGCTTCTTCAACACGAGCGGTATGCTCTATCGCGAGCAAGGGGTGAAAGCGCGCTTGGATGCGGGCATGAGCGACGAGGACGCGTTCGCGCTGCTTGCGGAGAACGGCATGATGGTGAAGCGCCCTCTCGTGGTGGGGGAAGACTTTGTGCTGGTGGGCTTTAAAGAGGCGGAGTGGGAGGCGACGCTGCTCTAAGGACGTCTCGCTGTTGCCCTTGAAGAAGGCGCCGAGCGCGCGTGCGGATGGGGAATCGACGCGCTTGAAGAATGCGGGAGGGTGCTGCACGGTCGGTGCGGCACCCTCCGGTGCTAGAGTTCGTCCGTATCGAGCACGATGGTGAACGGTCCGTGGTTTACGAGCGCGACGTCCATCATCGCGCCGAAGCGTCCGGTTCCCACGTGCGCAACGTCGCGTCGTGCAAGGTCGGCGAAGTATTCGTAGAGCCGGTTGGCTTCGTCGGGGGCGCCCGCGTCCACAAACGACGGCCGGTTGCCTTTCTTGCAGGAAGCGAAGAGCGTGAACTGGGATATCACGAGCACTTCGCCTCCGATGTCCGTGAGCGAAAGGTTCGTTTTGCCGTTTTCGTCCGGGAAGACGCGCAGTTTCAGAATTTTCGACCAGAGCTTTTCTGCCTGGGCTTCGGTGTCGTCCTTGCCGACGCCGAGCAGGATGGCATACCCGCGGCCGATCTCTCCGACGGTCTGCCCGTCTATCTGCACGCTTGCTTCGGAAACGCACTGTATGACTGCGCGCATGAACGGCTCCTTTCTGCTATGTCCACGAAGCCTCAGTATAGCGTTCGGGTCGCCTCGGCTTACCGGGGCGCTTTCACCATGAGCATGCGCAGCGCTTCGCCGAACAGCCTTCCAGCACCGATCTTGACGGCGGTGCGCACTTTCTCCGGATCGGCGACGCAGCTGCCAGCGAGCGCTTCCACGCCCCAGCGGAACAAGAACGGGGACATGACGACGCTGGGGCCGACCATGATGACGCGCGCGTTCTTTGCGAGGTCGAGCAGGCGTGGCGCGGTCTTGTTGGTGAACGTGGTGCCGGTCACGAAGAGGAAGTCGGCAGCGGGGACGACGTATTCGCATGCTGGGTCGGGCACGTCCAGCGGTGAAGTGCACGACCGTTCGAGCACGGTCAGGCCCGCCACTTCCGCAACGCGCTCGACGTGGGGGAAATGCCCGACCACGACCACCTTTTTGCCCGCATACTCCTCGCGATAGGTCTCGAAGGCGTCGAGCTTTCGGATCGATCCGTCGGGCAGCTCGACGGGCTCTTCGTAGACAGCTCCCAGCGCGTCGAGCTTGTCCGGCTGTGCATACCATGCGTTCAGTGCCGCGACGCCTATCGTCGCCTCAGGGAAGCTCCATGATTTCGAAAGCTCTGCTACCTCGCGCAGCTTCATGCCGCGAAGGTCCTGACGATAGGTGCGGGAGGCGCCGCCGCGCACGAGCATGGACACTCCCATGCCGCATGCTGCCTCCACATAACACCAGTGTGACCCGAGGCAGACGTCGGTTACCTCGATGTCTTCGGGAATCCCGCCGATCAGATGGTTGTACAGTTTCCAGGGCGTGTTCGGCTCGTAGGTGCCGGGGAAGGAGATGGGGCCGGTCTTCGTGCCGGCATCGCAGCATTCTTTGTGGGACATGGAGTCGCTCCTTGCTGGCCTTGCAGGCTGCCGTGCACATTGCGCGCGTCAGCGTTCGTTTATATGTTTGAGATGAGTATAATCCGAAACGAAGGCGGCGAAACGGTGCGCGCGGTGTTTCCCGCCGAACAGAGGGCGTACTGCCCGAGAAGACAGCAGTGACAGCAGCCGACATGCTCTTTTGGCCCGATTACGCGCATCGGTCGGTGCAATGAGGCCGTGCTGGCAAAGGGACGGCAATGCCCGTCCGCGCGGTTGGGAAATAAGGTATGCTGAACCCAACGGTAGGCATGCCTGCCAGGGCTGGCGCTTTGGTAGGGGATGCCCGGTACACGCAGGGTTTCGCCCTGCGGCAGCCCCATCTTTGACGGGGAGCACAATGTGAAGGGAGACTTTGCCATGGTCGACAAGAAGGCGTTCCGCTCGTTGAGCTACGGGCTCTATATCGTGGGCGCTGCCGCAGACAGGAAGCGCGCAGGTTGCGTAGTGAACACGTTTGCCCAGGTGACTTCCGCGCCTGCGCAGGTGAGCGTCGCCATCAACAAGGAGAATTACACCACGGGCATCATCCGTGAGGCGGGCTGCTTTACGGCGGTCGCGCTGGACGAGAGCGTGCCTATGGAGATGATCGGCACGTTCGGATTCCATTCGAGCGCCGACACCGACAAGTTCGCGCAGTGGGCTTGCGCGGAGGACGAAGCGGGCATGCCGTATCCGACCGAGCATACCGCGGCGCGTTTCTCTGCACGCGTGGTCTCGGAGCTCGACCTGGGAACGCACGTGCTGTTCGTGGGCGAAGTGACGGAAGCGGAGCCTACGGGCACGGTGCCGCCTATGACCTACGCATACTACCATCAGGTCAAGGGCGGCAAAACACCGCCGAAGGCGTCGAGCTACGAAGGCCCGGCTGAAACCGCTGCCGAGCCGCAGCCGTCGGCCGAAGAGGCGGCCGCCGCTCCGAAGCGCGTGGGCTGGCGTTGCATGCTGTGCGGCTACATCGAGTGGACCGACGAGCTGCCCGACGATTTCGTCTGTCCCATCTGCGGCGCGGGCAAAGACATGTTCGAGCGCATCGAGGAGTAGGGCACGGTCGCTTTTTGGCCGAAGAGTTTGGTCGGCCAGGCAAGCCTGGCGCATGCCGACATCACGATTAAAACGCCCCTTGGCTGATTCGTGCGAATCAAGCCAAGGGGCGTTTCCGTTCTTTCGGGTACGGGGCGGTTCCCGTCGTTCAACTATCCTGCCATCGTGCAGAATGCGGCGAACAGGAGCGCATTGAAGGCCCTAGATCAGCCCGTCTGCGTCTTTGCGCATGTCGTGTTCGCGAATGACCGTGCGACGGATTTTGCCATTGACCGTCTTCGGCAGCTCGTCGACATAGTCCACGATGCGCGGGAACTTGTACGGCGCCGTGCGGTGCTTGACCCAGGTCTGCAGCTCTTTGGTGAGCGTCGTGCTGGGCTCGAACCCGGGCGCAAGGACCACGGTCGCCTTTACGGCGAAACCGCGCAGTTCGTCCGGCACGCCCGTGACGGCCACTTCGCGGACCGCTTCGTGCTCGAGCATGACGCTTTCGATTTCGAAGGGGCCGATGCGATAGCCGGACGACTTGATGACGTCGTCGTTGCGGCCAACGTACCAGAAGAAGCCGTCCTCGTCGCACCAGGCGGTGTCGCCGGTGTGGTACCAGCCGTCATGGATGGCAGAGGCGGTCTTTTCCGGGTCGCGGTAGTACTCCATCATGATGCCCGCGGGGTGCGGATCCATCTTTATGCAGATTTCGCCGGTCTCGCCCGTGTTGCAGCGGGAACCGTCTTCGCGCTGGATCTCCACCGTGTACTGCGGGATGGGCTTGCCCATGGAGCCGGGCCGCGGCGTGGAGCCGGTGAGGTTTGCCACGGTAAGCGGCGTCTCGGTCTGGCCGAATCCTTCGAAGATGGTAAGCCCGGTATGCTCTTTCCAGAATTCGAACAGGTCGGGGTTGAGCGCTTCGCCGGCCGTGGTGGAATAGACAAGCGACGTCAGGTCGTGCTTGTCCACGTCCGCCTGCATCATGAGGCGGTACATGGTGGGCGGGCAGCAGAGCGTGGTCACGCGGTAGCGCGTGATGAGCCCCAAGATTTCGTCGGCGTGGAAGCGGTCGAAATCGTAGGTGAGCACGCATGCTTCCATAAGCCACTGGCCGTAGTACTTGCCCCAGACGGCCTTGCCCCAGCCGGTGTCGGCGATGGTGAAGTGAAGGCCGCCGTCGCTTACGACGTTGTGCCAATGCTTCGCGGTCGGGATGTGCGCGAGGGCGTACTTGGAGTCGTGCAGCACCATCTTCGGGTTGCCGCTCGTGCCGCTCGAGAAGTACATGAGCATGGGCTCGGCCGCCCTCGTCTCGCGGCGGGCGAAGTCTTCGGGCGCTTCGCGGACGCCGGTGTTGAAGTCAAGCCAGCCAGCGCGCTCGGCAGGAGCTGCGCACACGCCGTCAGGACCGGAGAGCTCTGCGCCGAGCGGGCCGCCGTTCTGCGCGAGGGGCTTGCCGTCCTCTCCGAATTCCGACAGGCCGCCGCCGGCGCCGTTCACGAGCATCTTCACCTGCAGCGAAGGGCAGGCATTCTCCACGGCTTCCACCACGTCAGCGATCTCGCCGCAGTCGGTGCAGACGATGGCTTTGACCTCAGCGCGGTTCAGGCGGTAGTCCAGGTCGTGCTCTTTGAGCATGAACGTGGCAGGCACCATGACGGCGCCCAGCTTTGCAAGCGCGGTCGCCACAAACCAGAACTGGTAGTGACGGCGCAAGATTACCATGACCATGTCGCCGTGGCCGATTCCGTGCGCGGCGAAGTAGTTCGCGGTCTTGTCAGACCAGCGCTTCATATCGCCGAAGGTGAAGAAGTGCTCTTCGCCTTCAGGGTTGCACCAGACCATGGCGGGGCGTTCGGGCTCTGCCAGCGCGATGTCGTCGACGACGTCGTAGCCGAAGTTGAAGTCTTCCGGGCAGTTGACCTGGAAGTCGGTCAGCAAGCCGTTCTCGTCGTAGGCTTCCGTTACGTATTTCAAATGGATGTTGCGCATAGTTCTTCCTCAGTGTTCGCAATCGGGCGGTTCAGGGTTCTGCTCGGGCAGCGTGGAGCGGTCTGGAAAAGGCAGAACGGGCACAAGAAACTACGCCCACGCATGGCGGGCAGTGCCGTTCGCGCCGATCCGCGCTGCCTAGATAATCTCAGGACCCGGAATGGTCACGGCGAGGAAGACGCACGGCTCGCCCCCGATGGCGATCATGCCGTGGCCGCGGCTGGAATCGTAGAGGGCTACGTCTCCAGGCCCCAGCTCTTCGACATGGCTTTCGTAGGCGAAGCGCAGGCGGCCGGAAATGATGTAGTCCAGTTCGTTGCCCTGATGGCGGGAGAGGTGGATGGGCTTGTCCTGCTCCTCTTCCAGGTACGGCGCCGTGACCACGAAGGGCTCGCACAGCTTGTTCTTGAGGTAGGGCGCCTTGTGCAGGTACTCGAAGCCAGCGCGGCGCTTCACGGACAGCCCGTCGTCAGCGCGCACGATGGAGTAGCCGGCCAGGTGCGGAGACTCGCCGGTCAGCAGGTCGACCACGTCGACGCCGAGCTTTGCAGCGCACTTGGAGAGGAACGTGAAGGAGAGGTCCTGCTCTCCGCTTTCCTGCGCCTGGTATTCAGCGACGGTCCGGTCGGTGGCATCCGCCATCTCTTGCAGCGTGAAGTCCATGTCTTCGCGCAGCGCGCGGATGCGCCGGGTGATTTCTTCGGTGTTCGGTTCCACGGTTTTCTCCTTTGACCGAAAACGGCCGGTTGAAGGTTCGCTTCGTTCGCGAACTACTCTAACCTAGATAGAATCGCTGACAAGGGCTTGCTTCCCCACCAACGTGGTGGGCGGTTGTCTGAAAAGGGGGTGGAGCCATGGAAAAGGAAAGATTTAACAGCGCCGAAACGATGGACGAGACCCCATCGAGCGAAACTGACAGCGTCGGCGACCAGGCCGAACGCAAGAGCCCTACAAGCGCCGATCCGGCGCTTTGTCCGTTTTTGGCAGCATTGCCGCCGGTTGCGGTGGTGACGGGGCATTACGGCGTGGGAAAGACCAACCTGACGCTCAACATGGCCTTCGACCTTGCAGCGGCAGGCTTTGCCGTGACGGTGGTGGACCTGGACGTGGTGAACCCGTACTTCCGCAGCAGCGACTATGCCGAAGCGTTCGCGCAGGCGGGCATCGAACTGGTTGCGCCTTTGTACGCGGGCACCACGTTGGATTCGCCAGGCTTGAGCGGCCGCGTTTCCACGGTGGTCCAGCAGGCGTACGAGGACCCGACGCGACGTCGCGTGCTCGTGGACGCGGGCGGGGACGACGTGGGTGCCACGGCGCTCGGCCGCTTTTCCGGCGCCGTCCAGGCGGGCGATCATGCGGTGCTGTTCGTGGTGAACGAACGGCGCAACCTGACCCAGACGCCGGGCGAAGCCGCTGCCATCATGGCGGAGGTGCAAGCCAAGTCGCGCCTTTCGGTCTCGGGCGTCATAGGAAATACGCATCTGCAGACCGAAACGAGCGACCAAATTGTGTTGGAAGCGGTACCATTTTCTTGCGAGGTCGCACGGAGCGCCGACGTGCCGCTGTGGGCCTTGACGGCGCCGAGATGGCTGGCGGGTTCTTTCGGAGACGACGCCTGGCGTGCGGCAGCGGAGAAAACGGAGTACGGAATCTATCCCGTGGACGTGCGCGTGTGCACCCCGTGGGATTCGGCACGGTAGAAAGGGGAGGCAATGCCACGGATCATCGTCGATGACACGTACTGCAAGGGCTGCGGGCTGTGCGTAGACGCGTGCCCCCAGGACATCATCGAACTTGACCACGACACCATCACCGCCAAGGGCTACCACCCGGCGAAGCTGGTGGACGAGGAGAAATGCACGGGCTGTTCGTCGTGCGCGACCATGTGCCCGGATGCTGCGATAACGGTTGAGAGGTAACTATGAGCGAGAAAGTCTTGATGAAGGGCAACGAGGCCCTGGCGGAGTCCGCCATCCGCGCCGGCTGCCGCTTCTTCTTCGGATATCCCATCACGCCCCAGACGGAGCTTGCCGCCTACATGTCCAAGCGCATGCCGAAAGAAGGCGGCACCTACCTGCAGGCTGAGAGCGAAATTGCGGCCATCAACATGGTCTACGGCGCCTCTGCCGCAGGCGCGCGCGTTATGACCTCGTCTTCCAGCCCGGGCATTTCGCTCAAGACCGAGGGCATCTCCTACATGATCGGCGCGGACTTGCCGGGCGTCATCATCAACGTCCAGCGTGGCGGCCCAGGCCTGGGCGGCATCCAGCCTTCCCAGTCCGACTACTGGCAGGCGACCCGCGCGCTCGGTCACGGCGACGGCCAGATCATCGTGCTCGCGCCGTCCACCGTTCAGGAGATGGCCGACCTCGCCTACGGTGCGTTCGATTTGGCAGACCAATACCGCACGCCGGTCATGATCTTGGCGGACGGCATGCTCGGCCAGATGATGGAGCCGGTCGTTCTCCCCGAGCGCCGCGACAGCCTGCCGGAGAAGCCGTGGGCGGTCACCGGCCATAAGGGGCAGCGTCCGCATAACGTCGTGAACTCGCTGTACCTGACGGCGGACGAACTGGAGCGCCTGAACATCGAGCGCTTCGAGCGCTACGAGGTCATCAAGCGCGACGAGCAGCGTGCCGAATGCGTGATGACCGAAGATGCCGACATCGTGCTTGTGGCGTTCGGCGCCTCTTCGCGCATTGCCCGCAGTGCGGTGGTCCATGCGCGCGAGAAGGGCATCAAGGCGGGTCTGATCAGGCCTATCACGCTGTGGCCTTTCCCGAAGGACGCCATTGAGGCCACGGTGGGCACGGCGAAGGCATACTTGTCCGTGGAGATGAACATGGGCCAGATGGTCGACGACGTGCGCCTGGTCGTCAACGGCCGCACGCCGGTCGAATTCTACGGCCGCACGGGCGGCGTCATCCCGACGCCTGCCGAAGTGCTGGCGAAGATCGAAGAGATGAACGCTGAGCTGAGCGCGAAGGGAGGGGAGTAAGCCATGGCAGAGGACCGCAAGATCATCTATCAGCGCCCGCATGCGCTGCTGCCCGTGAACACGAACTACTGCCCCGGCTGCCCGCACGGCATCGTCGTGCGCACGGTCGCCGAGGTTTTGGACGAGCTGGGCATCGAAGGGAAGACCGTCGGCGTCGCGCCGGTCGGGTGCGCCGTCATGGCCTATGACTTCTTCGGCTGCGACATGATCGAGGCTGCGCACGGTCGCGCTCCGGCGGTCGCGACGGGCTGCAAGCGCGCCAACCCGGACAACCTCGTTTTCGCCTACCAGGGCGACGGCGACCTGGCGAGCATCGGCATGGCAGAAACGGTGCATGCGGCCACGCGCGGCGAGAACATCACCGTCATTTTCATCAACAACGCCATCTACGGCATGACCGGTGGCCAGATGGCGCCGACCAGCCTGCCGAACCAGGTGACGCAGACCTCCCCGTACGGCCGCGACGTCTCCACGGCGGGCTACCCCATCCGCGTGTGCGAGCTGCTCTCCACGCTGGACGGCGTGGCGCTGGCCCAGCGCGTGACGGTGGACACGCCGAAGAACGTGCGCGCCGCGAAGCGCGCCATCAAGAAGGCGTTCCAGTACCAGATGGACGGCGTGGGCTATTCCATCATCGAGGTCGTCTCCACGTGCCCCACGAACTGGGGTCTCACGCCGCAGGAGGCGTTCGAGTGGATGCGCACCAACATGCTGCCGTACTACCCGCTCGGCGTGTTCCGCGACGTTCTGGCGGAAGGCCATGAGAGCGTTGCCGAGGCGGCCATCGAGCGCGCGGGCGACTGCCCGATCGTGACGGAAGGGGGCAAATAATGGGCGCGACTCACAACATCCTGCTTGCCGGCTTCGGCGGCCAGGGCGTCCTGTTCGCCGGCAAGGTCATCGCGACTGCGGGCCTGATCGAAAACCGCGAGCTGTCGTGGCTGCCCTCCTATGGTCCTGAGATGCGCGGCGGTACGGCGAACTGCAGTGTCGTCCTTTCCGACGAGCCGATCGGCAGCCCGCTAGTGACCGCGCCAAGCGAGCTCATCGTCATGAACCAGCCTTCGTTCGACAAATTCTGCAACGCGGTGGTTCCGGGCGGCGTGATCGTGGCGGATGCCACGCTCGTGCCGAACACGGCCGAGATCGAAGGCGTGAAGCTGTGCTGCATTCCTGCCACCCAGATGGCGGAAGAGGCGGGCCTGAAGGGCCTGGCGAACATCATCTGCGTCGGCAAGCTCTTCGCTGAAGTGGGCTTCTGCGACAAGGAGACGCTCTTTGCTGCTATCGACAAGTGCGTCCCGCCCCGCAAGGCCGCTATGATCGAGAAGAACAAGCAGGCGCTCGAAATCGGCATGAACGCCTAGGAGTTCAACAGGGAAACGCTCGCGAGCCCGGGAGGAGCGCACACGCGCTCATCCCGGGCTTTCGACATGCGAGCGCTCGCGGCCCGGGGCGGGCAGGGCACTGCGCCGTGCTCAAACAGTCCTGAGGTCGCGCGAACATGCCGGGAACGGCATGTTCGGCTCCTGCGGAACTGCGCGCGGTCGCAGTGCCCTACCCGCCCCGGGCTCGGAGGATTCTTTGGAATCGACGGAGACAGGCTTCGTTCTTCCGTGATGAGGGCTCTGGGTGCAAGCGCGTGCGTTCAAACCTCAAGAAGACGAGCGTTGTGGCCTAGGAGGGCACAACCGTGCGGGCTGCGGGATCGGGCCGGGGCGTGACCGCGCGCAGTTCCGCACGAGCCAAACGCGCCAGTGGCGCGTTTGTGCAAGCTCAGGACTGTTTGAGCACGGCACGCCCCCGGCCCGACCCCGCAGCTGGCGAAGGCGCGCATGGCAAGCAAGAGCGAGCATGCTACACTGCCCGCATTGAACGCGGGCGTATGACGAAAGGAACGCAATGACGAACGCATTCAAAGAGATCGGGCTTCGCATCCAGGGCCTGCGCGAGGCGTGCGACGTCACGCGCGAAGAGATGGCGGCCGAGCTCGAGGTTCCGGTCGAAACGTACATCGAGTGGGAAGAAACCGGCTCTGACGTGCCGATTTCCGCCATCTACCATCTGGCGCGCAAATTCGGCGTAGAGTTCACCGAAATCCTGACGGGCACGGCGGCCAAGCTCAATACGTACCATGTGGTCCGTGCGGGCGAAGGCGTTGAGGTCGACCGCTATCCGGGCTATTACTTCGAGGATCTGGCCTGGCGTTTCGCCGACAAGATCATGCAGCCGCTGCTGGTCATCCTCGACCCCAGCGACGAGCCGGCGAAGTTGGTCACCCACGGCGGACAGGAATTCAACCTGGTGCTCGAGGGAACCGTCGTCGTCGTGTGGGGCGACCGCGAATTCCACCTAGGACCGGGCGACAGCATCTACTTCAACCCGCAGATGCCGCACGGCCAGCGCTGCGGCAGTGACGTCCCTGCAAAGTTCGTGACCATCATTGCCGAATAGTCAGTTCCGCCGGTCTGTCGACCGGCGGAACTGCACGACGCCGCGAAGCGTTCGGGTATCCCATCTTGCCATGCTTCCGAAGGCTCGCGTACCGAAATACGCTTCGCTTTCGGAATCTTGTCAACCTGAGGCACCGGGACGCTTCTCGCTGACGTCACGAACGACCTGTGAGCTTATAAAATCGAAAGGCAGCCATGGACTATATCCTGAAGAAATACTGCCCGCGTATTGAGTTCGACTCGTACGAGGACTTTTACGAGAACTTCCAGATCAACGTGCCGAACGACTTCAACTTCGCCTACGACGTCGTGGACGAATGGGCGCGCGTTGACCAGGGGAAGATTGCCCTTGTCTGGTGCGACGACCACGGCAATGAGCGCACTTTCACCTTTGCCGACATTTCGCGCCTGTCCAACCGGGTGGCGAACTCCTATAAGGCGATGGGCATCGGCAAAGGCGACGTGGTGCTGTGCATCCTGCGCCGCCGTTGGGAGTACTGGGTGAACGCCATGGCCCTGTGCAAGCTCGGCGCTATCATCATTCCCGCCACGCTGCAGTTGACGAAGAAGGATATCGTCTACCGCTGCCAGTCGGCAGAGGTGAAGGCGGTCGTCTGCGTGGACGACGACTACGTGTGCGAGCAGGTGTCGAATGCGCTGCCGGACTGCCCGAGCGTGCAGTACCGCATCCTGGCTGCAGGCCGCCGCGAGGGGTGGATTGCCTTCGACGACCTGCTGGAGCAGGGGTCCGAAGAGTGGGAGCGCCCCACGGGTGAGGCTGCTACCACGAGCAAGGACATCATGCTCATCTACTTCACGAGCGGTACGACCGGCATGGCGAAGGCGGTCGAGCACAATTTCGCGCATCCGCTGGGGCATATCCTGACGGCGCGCTATTGGCAGCAGGTCAAGGAGAACAAGCTGCACATGAGCGTGACGGATTCCGGCTGGGCAAAGTTCGGCTGGGGCAAAATCTACGGCCAGTGGATTTGCGGCGCCATCATCTTCTGCTATGACATGGACAAGTTCATCCCGACGAAGCTGCTGCAGCACATGCAGGACTACAAGCTCACGACGTTCTGCGCGCCGCCTACCATGTACCGCTTCATGCTGCAGGAGGACGTTGCTTCCTACGACCTGAGCTCTATCGAGAACTTCGCGACGGCAGGCGAGCCGCTCAACGCCGAGGTCACCCTTGCGTGGGAGCGCTTGACGGGCAAGAAGATCCGCGAGGGCTTCGGCCAGACCGAAGGCCCCGTGCTTTTGGCCACGTACCCGTGGATCGAGCCGCGTCCCGGCTCCATGGGCAAGCCTTCTCCGCTGCTGCACATCCGCCTGCTCGACGAGAACGGCTGGCCGGTGGAAGACGGCGAGGAAGGGGCCATTTGCGTGACGGGCCTCAAGGAGGCGTACCCGCCGGGCCTGTTCGTCGGCTACTACAAGGACGAAGAGCGCACGCGCAACGCCGTGGGCGGCGAATACTACAACCTGCACGACATGGCCTGGCGCGACTCCGACGGCTATTACTTCTTCGTCGGCCGCAACGACGATGTCATCAAGTGCAGCGGTTACCGCATTGGCCCCTTTGAGGTAGAGAGCGCGCTTATCGAGCATCCTGCGGTCGTGGAGTGCGCGGTCACAGCGGCACCCGACCCGATCCGCGGTATGGTCGTCAAGGCAACGGTCGTGCTTGCGCGCGGCTGGACGCCGTCCGACACGCTCGTAAAAGAGCTGCAGACCCACGTCAAAAAGACCACGGCGCCGTACAAGTACCCGCGCATTGTGGAGTTCGTGGACGAGCTGCCCAAAACGGTCGGCGGCAAGATTAAGCGCAAGCAAATCCGCATGGCCGACGGCATGGAGGAATAGAAGTTCCGCCGACCTGCCGGTCGGCGGAACTGCCTGACGCTGTGAAGCGTTCTGATGCCGACTTCGCCATTCAGCGGGACTGCAGCCGGATTGAAACCGGCTGCAGTCTCGTTTTGTGTCTTTTCGGCGCTGATCCTCTTCTCATTCAAGGGAGGCGCATGTCTTTTGCGTTGCGACTAGGATGCGCAGGTCCGTGAAACCATGCTGGCGCACTTCGTGGCTTTGCCCGTCGGCTGCACGCTTGCGGGCTTGCGGAACCCTGCAACGGCTTTCGCTCCCTGTTCGCCGCATTGGTGCGCTCTCAGAAAGGTATAGCGACCTGATGTGGTACTTTAATGCCCGACGACATCGCTTCGCGAGGTAGAAAGGACCATGCGCATGCGGTTTTTCGAGCGAATCATGAACAAGCTTATCTTGGCGAAGATGGCAAAGGGAGGGCAGATTTCTCTCTGCGTCATCAAGGAGAACAGCAAAAAGCCCAAAACCCTTAACCACGACCTTCTCTTTCGCCTGCTAAAAGACAACGCGAACACCGAATACGGTAAAAAGTACGGGTTCGGCGAAATCACGACGCTCGAAGAGTTCAAGGCGCGCGTGCCGTTTTCCACTTACGACGATTATGCCCCCTACATTGAGCGCATGATCGACAACGACGAAAAAGACCTCATTACCGCGTATCCTATCGTGCACTATGCGGTGAGCTCGGGCAGCGTGGGCGTTCCGAAGCGCATTCCTGTATCTCGCGAGACGCTCGACCACTACAATCTCAATTCCTCGAACCGCTACTTCGCCCACGCCGACGAGGCGTACCGCGCCGCGCATCTGGCCCGACCTGTGCAGCGTGGGCTCTATCGGCGCGGGCGGCTTCATCGGCCACACCGAGCGCATGCGCGCGTTCCTGGGTCCTGATGTGCGCATCGACTTTATGGCCTACGCGGCGTCAGAGGCGCTCATGGCGGTGGCTCCGGTCGACGACAAGCCGGAATACGTGCTGCTCCCTGATTCGTGCTTCTACGAATTCGTGCCGATGGACTCCGATGACGAGGAGACGACCTACACCATCGACCAGCTGGAGACAGGCCGCGATTACGAGATCATCATCACGAACCTGAGCGGTTTCTACCGTTACCGCATCAAGGACGTCATCCGCGTGCTGGGGTGGTACGGCAACCTGCCGCTTGTGGCGTTCGTCTACCGCAAGAACCAGATGCTCTCCATTGCGGGCGAAAAGACCAACGACGAGGCTGTGCTGTGGTCGGTGCAGCAAACTTGCCGCGTTCGTGGTCTCGGGCGGCTTCGATATCGCTTTTGTCGGCCGGATGTGCCTTGTGCTCGCGGTGCTCTATCTGGTGGGCTACGGCACGACGGGCTTCGTGAACAAAGGCTGCGTGCGCGTGGCCGAAACGCTTGCGCGCTCGTACCGCATGCGCATGCAGCGCAAACTGAACAAACTGCCTATCGGCTACCTGGATCGCCATCCTGCCGGCGACATCCAGGCGCGCGCGACCGACAATGTCACGACGGCGGCGAGCATGCTGGAGTCCACGGCCGTCACGCTCGTAGAGCAGTTCACGCTGCTTGTGGCGGTGCTCGTCATGATGCTCGTGACGGACTGGCGCCTGACGCTCATCTACGTGGTCACACTGCCGCTCACGATGGTGATCACCTTGGGCATCTCGAAGGTCGCGCAGCGGGAATTCAAAAAGCAGATGGTCGTGAACGGCGATTTGGCATCGCTCGTCTCCGACACGTACGCGAACCATCAGGCCGTGAAGGCGTTCTCGTGCGAGGCGGTCAAGGAATCCCGGTTCGACGAAATCAACGGCAAGTTCTTCCGTTCGTACGTGAAATCGCGCTTCATTTCCGGCTTCGTGATTCCTTTGAGCGTGCTTTTGAGCAACTTCTCCTACATTGCGCTCTGCGTCGTGGGCGGCGTCATGATGGTGGGCGGGCAGCTCACGATCGGTGAATTCCAGGCGTTCATCTTCTACGGCAACATGGTAAGCACGCCGCTGTCCACCCTGGCGAGCGCCATGACGAACATGCAGAACGGCCTGGCGGCGTTCGAGCGCATCTACGAGTTCTTGGACGTGGAAGAAGAGACGCCCGACACGCCGACCGAACAGCTGGATACTACGGCGCTTTCGGGCGCGGTGGAGTTCGACCACGTGAAGTTCGGCTACGTGCCGGAGAAAATGCTCATGAAGGACGTGAGCCTGCGCATCGAG
Organism: Candidatus Aveggerthella stercoripullorum; assembly: GCA_018712955.1. Lineage (GTDB taxonomy): Bacteria > Actinomycetota > Coriobacteriia > Coriobacteriales > Eggerthellaceae > Aveggerthella > Aveggerthella stercoripullorum. The sequence goes on along the minus strand of DVGB01000059.1, from coordinate 43,466 downwards.
CCCGGCACCGTAGCGGCTATCGTCGGACCGTCGGGCGCGGGCAAGACGACGCTCATCAACCTGCTTATGCGCTTCTACGATATCGACGGCGGCGCTATCCGACTGGACGGCTGCGACATCAACGCCATTACGCGTCAGGGCCTGCGCAGCCAGTTCGGCATCGTGCTGCAGGATTCGTGGGTGTTCACCGGTACCATCGCCGAGAACATTTCCTACGGCAAGCCAAACGCCGCGCGCGAAGAGGTGGAGTCGGCGGCGGCGCGCGCAGGGTGCACCGCGTTCATTGAGAAGCTACCGCAAGGCTTCGACACGATGGTAAGCGAAGAAAGTTCGGCCCTTTCCGCTGGCGAAAAGCAGCTTCTGTGCATTGCCCGCACCATTCTGTCCGACCCGAAGATCCTTATCCTGGACGAGGCGACCTCGCAGGTCGACACGAAGACGGAGTATCTGATTACGCGTGCGATGGAAGAGATGATGCGCGGTAAGACGAGCTTTATGATCGCGCACCGCCTGTTTACTATTCGCAATGCTGACGTCATCATCTTCATGGTCGACGGCGACATCAAGGAAGTGGGCAGCCACGACGAGCTGATTGCTCGGCAGGGGCTGTATGCATCCATGTACAACAGCGCATCGCTTGCCTTGTAGCGGGCGGTGCTGAAGTAAGAAGGAGGGCTCATGAGCCTCGACATCGTGAAAAACCGCGACGGTGGCGTGCTGGAAGTCGTGCTGAGCGGACGGCTGGATACCAACACCTCGCCCGATCTGGAAGTCGTGGTGAAGCGGGAGCTCGACGGCGTTGAGGAGCTGGTGCTCGACATGGCCGGGCTCGAGTACGTTTCGTCGGCGGGCCTGCGCGTGATTCTGGCTGCCCACAAGGCGATGCTCGCGCAGGGGACGATGGTCGTTCGCAGTCCGCGCGAGGAAATCAGAAACATCTTCGATTTGACGGGGTTCCTCGATATCTTGACGGTCGAATAGCGGTATCCGGGCGGCGTGGAGTCGCGATTCGCCAGTGGGCAGCTGCGCGCCCTTTGGCGTGCGTGCCCCTTGTGTCGCGCGGCAGCGGTACGGCATTTTGCTTGCGGCTCCAGCCTGCTTGCGGTTTTCGCTTGCCTTCGAAAGGACGAACATGGGCGTTCGGATTATGGCGGTCGGCGACGATCTCATCCACAAGCAGCTTTACGAGGCGGCGCGCTTGCCGGAAGGCGGTTACTGCTTCGACGGCATGTTCGACGGCGTGCGCGGTCTGATTGCGCGGGCGGACGTGCGCGTCATCAACCAGGAGACCATCCTGGTGGCGGGCGAAGCGCAGGTCAGCTCGTTTCCGGCGTTCGGCTCGCCCGTCGCCGTCGGGCAGGCAGCGGTGAACGCCGGGTTCAACGTGGTGACGCACGCTTCCAACCATGCGCTGGACAAAGGGCTTGACGGCATTGCCGACACCCTTGCGTTCTGGGAGCTGCACGAGGATGACGTTTGCATGCTCGGGCTGCATCCGTCTGCCGCCGACCAGGAGCGCGTTCGGATTATCACGGTCGACGGCGTGAAGATTGCGCTGGTCAACTGCACCGAAAAGCTGAATTTCCGCCGCCTGCCGCGTTCGGCGCGCTACTGCGTCGACGTGATGAAGGGGTTCAGCCGTCGTGCGCTTGCGGAGCGTATCGGTCGTGCGCGGCAAGAGGCGGATTTCGTTATCGTGTTTCCGCACTGGGGCTGCGAATACCTCTACGAGCCCATCGAAGCACAGCGAAAATGGGCGACGTTCTTTGCCGAAGCGGGCGCAGATTTGATTATTGGCACGCATCCTCATGTAGTGCAGCCGGTCGAATGGGTCGAGCGTGGCGACGGTGGAAGGACGCTGTGCTACTACTCGCTCGGCAACTTCATTTCCTGCCAGGTGGGAGCAGGGACGATGCTTGGTGCGCTTGCGGATGTCACGCTCGAGCGCACAGGCGATGGCGTGCGCATTGCGTCCCACGACATCATGCCTCTGGTAACGCACACCGATGCTGCGTACAGGCATTTCGTTACGTACCCGCTGGCGGACTACACTGACGAGATGGCCGCCGAGAACAAGATTTTCGCGGTGGTGGAGCGGGCGCAAGGTATCCACGTGGACTGCGCCTACCTGGGCAAACTGTTCGACGACATCCTGAACTATCGTGCGCAGGCGTACAACAAGTACAAAAGCCCCTGGGATGTGAACAGGGGCAACCTGAAAGGCGTCCTGAACGCCCTCCGCGGCAAAAACGTGAAAGCATGAGAAAAAGCGACTGACTCCTTTTCTCCTCCCGCTTGTTTCGTGGGGGTGCGGGCGAGGGCGCTGCGTCTTTGACGCCTTCGTGTATCATCGACTGGATACTAAAAGGAGGATTTCATGCACGTTGAGCTGCTCTATCATACGCCTGATTCCGAACGCGCCATCGCCACGGCGGCACGCTTGTGCTATGCGCCCGTGGGCGCGGCCGAGCTCATGGAGACCATGCCGGAAGACCGCGTACGGAGCGTGCTTTCGACCGTGATTAAAAGCGGTCACCTTTCCACGCTGGAGCATGCGAGCTACACCTTTGCCGTGGACGGCGTGTCCCGCGCGCTCACGCACCAGCTGGTCCGTCATCGTATTGCCAGCTTCAACCAGCAAAGCCAGCGCTATGTGAAGTTCACGGACGGCGTGCCGGTCGTGAAACCGGGCACCGTGGCGGCGAACGAAGAGGCAGGCCGCATCTTCGACGAGACGGTGGACGCCATCGAAGCGGCGTATGCGCGCCTGCTGGAGCTGGGCATTCCGGCAGAAGACGCGCGCTATCTGCTCCCGAACGCAGCCGAGAGCAAAATCGTCATCACCATGAACGTGCGCGAGCTGCTGCATTTCTTCAGCTTGCGCTGCTGCAACCGTGCCCAGTGGGAAATCCGCGAAATGGCGCACCGTATGCTGGAGCTGGCGCGTCCCACGGCACCGTACATCTTCATGGACGCAGGGGCGGGCTGTGTGCGCGGTGCGTGTCCCGAAGGCAAGATGACCTGCGGAAACCCGTACCCGAAGGTGGTGCGCGACTAGATGGCGGAACGCAAGAAGTCCGACCTTTCGCGCGCATTTTCCGAAGATGGCGCGCGCAAGACGCACGTAGGCGGCCAAGCGCTCATCGAAGGCATCATGATGCGCGGCAGGTACAACTGGTCGGTCGCCGTGCGCGAGCCTTCAGGCAACATTTACACCGAAGAGCGCGACCTGGCATCCGGCAAGCAGAAAAACGGCTGGATGTACTGGCCGCTCGTGCGCGGTTGCCGTGCGCTGGTGGAGTCGCTCATGCTGGGCTACCAGGCGCTTGAGATTGCGGCGATGCACGCGTTCGCGGACGAGAGCGACGAAGATGCCGCGAAAGCCGAGGTCGCGGGCGAGCGTGCGAACGTCGCCGGGCGTGTTGACGGGGTGGCAGACGGCGCCGACGATGCCCGTCCGCTCGAACACGCCCAAGGCGATGCCGCGGGTTCTGGCGATTGCGCGAATGCGGAGGGAAGCCCGAGGCAGGCAGGCGCCTCTTCGGCGACAGCGGTTGCCGCCCCCAAAGAGGCGCACAAGTTCTCATGGAAAGACGACTTTGGTCGCCCGGAGGTCATGATAGACGGCCTGGGCGCCCAGCGAACGCTCGAGGTCGTCGAAGAGGAGCCGGACGGCACGGTGGAGACGATCGCATGGTCGGACGTGACGGACGAGGTTAACGCGAAGCTTGCACGCGGTGGTTCTGGCGCCGAACCAGGCGCAAACGTCGCTTCGGCTGCCGATGGGCTTCCTGTCGCGAATGGCCCCGAATCCGAGGCTCTCCGGGTTTCTACCGCGCCCGCTGCGGAAGACGTCCCGACTGCTGCCAAATCCGAAAAGCAGGGTTTCCTCGACAAGGAAGTGGAGTTCGGCCACAAAGAGATGGTCGTTTCCTTGGTGTTTGGTCTGGTGCTGGGCGTGGTGCTTTTCATTGTGGCGCCGGCCGCGGTCACGAACCTTATCGTGGGCGAATACGACTCCAACACGTTGCTCTGGAATGTTGTGGACGGCCTTTTGCGCGTGGCGGTCTTCGTGTTCTACATCTGGCTTATCGGCCGCATGCAGGATATCAAGCGCATGTTCGGCTATCACGGAGCCGAACACAAGACCATCCATTGCTACGAGCACGGTCTGCCGCTCACGCCGGAGAACGCGCGCAGTTTCCCGCGCCTGCACGTCCGCTGCGGTACGGCGTTCCTGATCATGGTCATGATCATTGCCATCCTGGTATATACCATCACGCCCATCAACGGTCTCATCAGCGCGTGGGGCGTGCCCGACGGCCTGCCGAAACTGGCGCTCGTTATCGTGGCGCGCATCGTCCTCATGCCGGTGATTGCGGGAATTTCCTACGAGATTACGGTTCGCTGGGCGGGAAGCCACCCGGAAAACCCGCTCGTGAAGGTGGTGCTGTGGCCGGGCATGCAGATGCAGTACCTGACCACGCGCGAACCTGACGACGGCCAGATCGAGTGCGCTATTGCCGCGATGCAGCTCGTGCTCGAACGGGAGGAAGCGGAGGCGGCGAAAGCCTCTTAGAAAGCGACGAAACGGGAACGCCGCGCGCGAATGCGCGGCGTTTTCGTGTATGCTTACGGTTGTTTGAGCCGAAAGACCGTCGCAGGGCTTCGCAGCCAGGGTTTCCGGGCATAGGGAAGGCGGGCTCCCGCAAGGTGCTTCGTATGCTTTGTCGGGCATCGCCGCCGGGTCGACATGCGCCTGCGCAGAAGGCCGCCTGCGAACGCCCGCCGCGTGTTCGCGCCGCGCCGCGTTTTTCGGCATCCCCGCACACGTTAAACAAACGATGGGGCATCGTGTGAAGCGAACAGGGAGGGTATAGATGAAACTCGTCGTCACGGAGAAGAACGACGCTGCGCAGAAGATCGCCGATTTGCTTGGGGCGACCAAGCCGAAGGCGGACAAGGTCTACAACACGCCGGTCTACCGGTTTACCGTCGACGGCGAAGAATGGGTGACCATCGGCCTGCGCGGCCATATCCTAGAACCGGATTTCGCTCCTGTGCTGACGTACCGCAAGACCAAAGGCTGGATGGGCGTGACCGAAGACGGGAAGACCCTTCCGGCGCAATTGCCCGACACGCTGGCGAAGCCCCCGTTCAAAAAGAAGAAGCCTTTCACGGAAGACTCCGTGGAGCTCAAGGCGTGGAAAATGGACGCGCTGCCGTATCTGGTCTATGCGCCCATTGAAAAGCTGCCGAAAGAGAAGGACATCATCCGCAGCCTGAAGAACCTGGCGAAGAAGGCGGACTCCATCGTCATCGCCACGGACTTCGACCGCGAAGGCGAGCTCATCGGTTCGGACGCGCTTTCCTGCATCAAGGAAGTGAACGATACGGCGCCTGTCTCCCGCGCGCGGTATTCGGCGTTCACGAAGGAAGAGATCACGCACGCGTTCTCGAACCTGGTGGAGCTGGACACGGATTTGGCGTCTGCGGGCGCATCGCGCCAGGACATCGACCTGATCTGGGGTGCGGTGCTCACGCGCTATCTCACGCTCGTGAAGTTCGCAGGGTACGGCAACGTGCGCAGTTCCGGTCGCGTGCAGACGCCGACGCTCGCGCTCATTGTGGCGCGCGAGCGGGAGCGCCTGGCTTTCGTGCCGGAAGACTACTGGGTTATCAAGGGCGCGTTCGACTCCGGCGCCACGGTCGGGCCGACCGACGGTGACGGGGAGCTTGCGTTCGAAGCGCCGTACGAGCATGCGCGCCTGAAGACGCAGGAAGAAGCCGATGCAGTCATGGCGAACGTGGAAGGCGTGCATTCTGCGCGTGTGACTTCCATCGAAAAGAAGAGCCGCAAGGTGGCACCGCCCGTGCCGTTCAACACGACGAGCCTCATGGCGGCCGCTTCCGCCGAAGGCCTCACGCCGGCGCGCACCATGCGCCTGGCGGAAAGCCTTTACATGGACGGCTATATTTCCTACCCGCGCGTCGACAACACGGTCTATCCTAGCTCGCTTGACCTGGCGGACACGGTGCGCCGCATTTCCGGCAACCCGGCCTATGCGCCTTACTGCAAAGAGCTCCTGTCCGGCGGTCCTTTGCGCGCAACGCGCGGCAAGAAGGAGACGACGGACCATCCGCCCATCTATCCGACGGCCATGGCCACGCCGGACGATCTGCCCGCCGCCGAATACAAGCTGTACAACCTGATCGCCCGCCGTTTCCTGGCGACGCTGTCCGACGCTGCGGTGGTGGAGGGCACGAAGGTTTCGCTTTCCGTGGGGCCGGAGGTGTTCGTGGCGCGCGGCGACGTCCTGGTGAAGGCAGGGTTCCGCGCCATCTATCCCTACGGTCTCAAAAAAGACGAGCAGCTGCCTTCGCTTACCGAAGGCCAGGAGATTGCTTTCAACGGCGCTACGTGCACGAAAAAGCAGACCGAGCCGCCTGCGCGCTACAGCCAGGGCAAGCTCATTCAGGAGATGGAGAAGCTGGGTCTGGGCACGAAGTCCACGCGCCATTCCATCATCGAGCGCCTTTACACGGTGAAGTACATCCAGAACGACCCGATCGAGCCCAGCCAGCTGGGCATGGCGGTGTGCGACGCGCTGGACCAGTACGCGCCCCATATCACGCACCCGGAGATGACGGCCGAGCTGGAAGCGGAGATGGACAATATCGCGGCGGGCGAGACCACGAAGGACGCGGTGGTGGCGAATTCCCGCAGCCTGCTGTCGGAGCAGTTGGCAGGCTTGCTGCCTCACTCCGAAGAGGTGAAGGACGCCTTGGCGGACGCGGTGGCGGCCGACGCGTACGTGGGCAAATGCCCGAAATGCGGCAAGGATCTGCAGCTGCGCGTGTCGCAGAAGACGCGCTCTATGTTCATCGGGTGCTCCGGTTGGCCTGAGTGCGACGTGACCTATCCGCTGCCGAAGGGCAAGATCGAGGCTCAGGAAGAGCCATGTCCCACCTGCGGCATGCCGCAGGTCAAGGTGACGGCGTTCCGCTCGAAGCCGCGCGTGATCTGCATCGACCCGCTCTGCCCGACGAACCAAGAGCCCGATTTGGTGGTAGGCGAATGCCCGACGTGCAAGGCGCAGGGCAAGACCGCGAAGCTTATCGCGCAGAAGAATCCGCGCACGCTCAAGCGTTTCATTCGCTGCGAGAACTACGACGAATGCGGCACCGGGTACCCGCTTCCACAGTACGGCAAGCTCACGGCCACCGAAGAGGTCTGCGAGCATTGCGGCGCGCCGATGGTCATCGTGACCACGAGCCGCGGCCCGTGGAAGCTTTGCCCGAACTTCGACTGCCCGGGCAAGGAAAAGGCCGACGAGAAGAAGGCCAAGGGCGGCGCGAAGAAGACCACGCGCAAGACCACGGCCAAGAAATCTACGACGAAAAAGGCCACCGCGAAGAAGACGACGAAGAGCGCCGAGTAGCGGCAGCCTCTCTTTCGCGCGTTTTCGCGTACGTACGACCGCCCTGTCGGCATGGAAACGAACCGTGTCGGCAGGGCGGTTTTTTACGGCTTCGTTCCAGATGCGCCGATTCGCCCTGTCACGGTGTTCGCGGGCGCGCACGACGGTTATCCTGCCAAGGAAAACGACGAAAGGACAAGCATGAGCGCAATCGACACGATTCGCGCACGCCATTCGGTGCGCGAGTACCTGAACAAACCGATCGGCGGCGTGCAGCTGGCAGGGTTGCGGCACGCCATCATCGAAGCCGAGCAGAAAAGCGGGCTGGACATCCAGCTGGTTAGGGACAACCCGGAGGTCTTCCAGGTGGTGGCGCGCTTCGGGCTCGTCCGCGGCGCCACGGCGTCCATCGTGTTCTGCGCCGACGGGAAGGACACGGACGAGGCTATCGGCTACTGGGGCCAGCGCATTGTGCTGACGGCACAGGAGTTGGGGCTTAACACCTGCTGGTGTGCACTGTGCTCGCGCAAGAAGTCGAAGGTGGTGCTGCGTGGTGACAAGAAGGTGCGCATCGCCATCGCCGTCGGTCTGGGCAAGACGCAGGGCAGCAACCGCAAGACGAAGCCGCTCAGCGAGCTGTGTACGGTGGAAGGCGGCAGCATGGCGAACGGCGCGAGCGACGCCGGAGCGCGCGCCCTGCCTTCATGGTTCGCGACCGCTATGGAGGCGGCGCAGCTGGCGCCGACCGCCATGAACGCCCAGAACTTCCATATCACGCTGCGCGCCGACGGCAAGACCGTGGCGGCGCGCACGACGAAAGAGGGCGCGTGGAGCGCTATCGACTTAGGCATCGTGCGTCGCAACTTCGAGGAGGCCGCCAACGAGACCGGTGCCGACTGGCGCTGGGAGTAGGCTCTTTGCGCCCAGCTCACGGCTTCGCGCGACGCTCGTCCGCGGAAGACGCTTCTTTTGGGCGGAGCCTGTTGGCGAAAACCCCCTAGAGGCAGCTTCCGGCAGGGACTTGTAGAACCCCAGCAGAATCCTGGTGGAACTCCCGTCAGAACTCCCGCCCGGCGGAAACCCTCACCTTATCCTCGTTTTGGCCGGAAAATTATGAGAAAAGGTGAGGGTTTGTGGATTGAAGCGCGGAGCGAGGTCCGTAGAGCGAGGTTTATGAAGCGGAGCCTATGCGAGAAACGACGCGGCAACTCTCGCACGCTGCAGGCATGTTATGCGTGTCGCCGGTTATTCCGCGAAGAAGAACCCGCAGGTCATATCGAGGTAGTTTTCACCTGCGTACTCGGGGAAGCGCTGCTGGACGGCGGCCTTGAAGGAGGCGGCGTCGGCAGACTGGGCAGCGATGGCCTTCAGGTCCTCAAGGTAGTCGATCTTCGTTTGAACGTCCTTCAGGTCTTCGGGCGTGTAGTGGCTCGTGAGCACTAGGTCGATGCCTGCATCCTGGTAGCCGCGCAGCTGCGCGACAATGGCATCAGCGTGGCCCGCGCCCGCTACGATGGAGTGGCAGTCATGGCCTAGCATATGGGTGTAGACGGCGTTGAGCTCCGGAATTTCTACGTCGAAGGCATCAGCGGTGCGCACGATGTTCATGCGCACGCCGGCAAGCTCCAGTTCATCGCTCTCAATGACGTTGGTTACCGTGGCGATGGAGGAATCGAACGCGTTGCCGAACGCGGCCGTGAAGTCGTCGATGAGCGCCTTGCCGCCGCCGGTGTGGCCGTACTCGTCGGCTTCGCGGGTGGCGTAGACCGGCGCTCCTGCCAGGAAAGACGCGCCTGCCATGTGGTAGTCGGCCACGATGCCTTCGATGGCGATGCCCTGGTCGGCGATGTAGGACTCGAGCTCGCTGATGTTGTCGAAGAAGCAGGGGTATTCCAGCACGAAGCCGCGGCCGTCCTTTTCGACGATGAAGACCTCGTCGTCGATGAGGTCGTTGGTCTGGTAGGCGTGCAGTTTTGCGGTTCCGAAGTCGTAGATTCGGACGTTGCCTTTAGCAAGGTTGATTTCAGTGTAGTCGGTCTTCTGCATGGTGGGTTCCTTTCGGTCGAAGTGGAGAGGGCTGCCGGTTTTGCGTTTGGCGCCCTGCTTGCCTCGGTGTGGTTCGAAGTCTAGAATCGATACGCGACAAGAGAAAGTAGGCACATTATTGTGCTGTAGGTACCTAAAAGTAACCGACTACGAAGAGGAAGCATGCGTTCGCGCTGCAGTGTCCGCGTGCGAAGCAGGGAAAGCGGGGCTTCAGAGCAGGCTGAGCAGCGAGGATTCCCGAATCGGTTCCGGTAGAAAGGGGCGCTCATGGCCGAAACGACGAAAGAGAGCATGCCGTACGTGGAACATCGTAATGATGTGCGTCCGGTGCGGGAGGATTTGCCGGCGTGTCCGGTGGAAACTTGCGCGCAGCTTATCGGCAGCAAATGGCGGCTGCTCATCATGCGCGATCTGCTCATGAACGAGTCGCTGCGCTTCAAGCAGCTGCAGCGTTCGGTGGGGAACATTTCTCAGAAGGTGCTCACGTCGAACTTGCGCGACATGGAAGATGCTGGTCTGGTGGCGCGTCGTGTGTACCCGGAGGTACCGCCGCGGGTTGAATACTCCCTTACGGAGACGGGACAAAGCTTGCGCCCGATCATCGAGGCCATGTGGGCGTGGGGTGAGCAGTACCAGGCGGCTGCGGAGCGATAGGACGTGCTTTCGGGGGTGCAGCGCGCTTCGGCGGCTGTGCTTCCGAAGCGTTCGGAAACGGCCGAGCGAAGGGCGTGTCCCGAACATGCAGAGGTTGGTTTCTTCTGCGTAACCAGGGGATTTGCAAGTGCGTACTTCCACGGGGGAGTTGAAGCGCGCACAATCGGGCATGACCGAAAGGCTGGCAGGCGGTTGCGAGAAGTCGAAACGGCGCAATCTGGCGTTCAGCTGCGTTTCGATCGCTGTACTGACGCTTTCCCACCCGATGGAGGAGTTCTATGCACACGATGCTTGCTGACGCTATGCGCACAACGGATGCGACCTATCGAGAGTCGATCGAGAAACTGCGCGAGGCCCTGAACGCGGCCGATGCGGTGATCGTAGGGGCTGGCGCTGGCCTGTCTACGGCGGCAGGCTATGCATATGGTGGCGAGCGTTTCCATGCGCACTTCGCGGATTTCGAAGAGCGGTTCGGTATCCGCGATATGTATTCGGGAGGATTCTTCCCCTTTCCCACGCGGCAGGAGTTTTGGGCATTCTGGAGCCGTATGATTTGGCTTAACCGGTATACGGACGACCCGAAGCCCACGTATCAAAAGCTGCGTCAACTGTTGGAGGGACGCGACTACTTCGTCATTACCACGAACGTCGACCATCGTTTTCAGGCGGCGGGGGTTGAAAAGGAGCGCCTGTTCTACACTCAAGGGGATTACGGTCTCTTCCAGTGCTCCAAACCGTGCTGCCAGGAAACGTTCGACAATGAAAAGGCGGTTCGTGCGATGTTGGAGCAGCAGGAAGGGATGCGCGTGCCGGAAGGGCTCCTGCCCATATGCCCGCACTGCGGCAGGCCGCTTGTTCCCAACTTGCGCAGCGACGATACGTTCGTGGAGGACGCGGGATGGCATACAGCGGCCGACCGCTACCATCGGTTCTTGCGCGAGCATAGGCAAGGTCGCGTGCTCTATCTGGAGCTGGGCGTGGGCTACAACACGCCGGTCATTATCAAGTATCCGTTCTGGCGCATGACGGCCGATAACCCGGAAGCTGTCTATGCGTGCGTGAACTACGGCGAAGCGTTCTGTCCTGAAGAGATTGCGGACCGTAGCGTGTGCCTGAATGCGGACTTGGACTGCGTCGTGGGGGATTTAGCAGAGGAATAAGGAGCCTGCGATTTGCGGGTTTAAAGCGCCTCAAAGTCGCTTCGCACGAATAAACGCAGGTGCGAGGAGGAAGTTCTGGCGACTGATGCAAACGGATTGTGCCGACTGCTTAGATGTTAGGACGAGCGCATATCAACGCCTGCAAGAAAGGCGGCACGACCAGAAGTGCCGAGTATAATGAACGCGCGGAAAGGTCGTGTTTGAGAGGGGAGTATGGTCGAAGAGCGCGATAATTCCGATAGAGAGAAATCTCTCACAATTGGAGAGGTCCTTCTTTCCGCCGATTGGAAAGTGGTCGTGGGGCTTGCATTTGCGCAAGCATGGATTACCGTACGCTGGTTCTGCCTGTCGGGCATTTCGTTTGTTTCTGACGATATTGCAGTTTCGCTGATGTCGTCATCATGCTTGGTCGCAACCATCGTTCTGCTGATTTGTGCGTTGTTTGCCGTCCGATTGGACTCCTTGGCGCTCACGCCGCGTTGGGCGGTTTTCGTCGGGGTGATTTGCCTTGCTGCTGCGTTGTACGTTCCAACGCATGGTCTTTCGGGCGCTGGGACCGAAGCCTGGGCGCTCGGCGGCGGTGTTGTTACGGGAGTAGGGTCGAGCCTGCTCATACTTTCCTGGTTTGCCGTGTGCGCAAAGGAGGGGAATGTAGCGAATCTCTCGCTGGGTTTCCTTTTGGCAGCAGCGCTCATCTGCGTTTTGGTCGTGGTCGATGAGGTTCTTCCACCCAGCATGGTGTTTGACATGGCGCTCAGTGCGGCGCCGGTGCTTTGCTCCTCGGTTCTGCTGACGGTCAAGTGCTTGGGCGTTAACGTGCATGGAGGGGACGACATTCCGACGGTCGACTCCGGAGTGAGCGATCGGGTCTTTCGTTACTTTGCAAAGACGTGTCTCGGAGCGCTTCTGGTCGGGCTTGCGAACGAGCTCATCCGGTTCGTGAGCCCTTATGGCCAGTGCTCTTCTCCACAACAGACTCGTTTTATTGAAATGATTATAAGTGCCGAAAGGATTGCTGGCTTGCAAAATGAAAGCGCAAATAAGCAGACTGGGGAATACGAGCAAAGGGTTGAGTGCTGCAAAGCGCTCACATGCTTCTCTGGTCGATTGCTGTTTTCTTGAGGATGCTGAGAAGGCGCCGAGGGCCGCCGCTCTTAGATTTCTGGTGGAAGAGGCTGTTGCAGGGGGTTGTATTACGCTGCGCTTGTCGAACGCAGATATTTTGCTGCTCACAATCCCAGCGCATTGGCGGTAGAGCCGGTTTTCGCCGCCACGAAGCAGTCGAGCACGCCCGCCTCCTCCACGTCCATGATGTCCGCGAGCAGCTTTATGCCGCGGTAGCTGTGAATGGCGATCAAGACGTGTGCTATTGCGATGATATCTTGCGATTTTTTCTGTCGTGCGGAGGCCTTGAATATCGAGGAGTGTGATATTTCCCTTTTTGATTTCGCGGGCAAAACACTTTCGCTTTGCTCTTGATGCTTGAGAGCGTATGTCTTGTCGAAAACTGATGCGGTGACGTGTCCATTTCCTTGCCGACTAGCGGATTCCAAGCACTCTTTCGTTTCTATTTGAGATAATCCATGAGGGCGTGATGCGGCAAACGTGTCAAACTAGCATTTGAAGTTGCTATTGCGCTGCCGCGTACACGAAACGATTAGTGAATGATGGTGCATCTGGCGGATATTGGTGTGAAACGAGGTGTTGGCATGGAGTATGCAGACGCCATGCTAAAGGCGTTGGCTTTCCGCAAAGATCGAGATTGGGAGCAATTCCACAGTGCAAAAGACTTGGCTATCTCCATCAATTTAGAAGCTTCAGAATTGCTCGAACTCTTTCAATGGTCAGGATCGAGCCTGGAGATCGACGATGCGGCTACGAAGAAAAAGGCAGAGGAAGAGCTCGCTGATGTTGTCATTTATTGCATATACCTCGCTGACAAGCTCGGTGTCAGCATTCCGGATGCCGTAGCACGAAAGATTGACAAGAACGCATCGAAATACCCTGTTGCAAAAGCAAAAGGATCCGCGCGAAAGTACACGGAGCTATGATTGAGATTCCTACGAGCGTTCACGCGGAAGCTCCTGGCGGCGCGCCATTCTTCATCGATAGATGCGAGTTCAATCCTAATGGTCGCATTGATTACGCTACGCTCGATTTGGACGAAAGCCGCGTGTTCGATTGGCCGATGGTATACATTCTCGCAAACGACGATGCGGCGTACATAGGGCAAACGACGAGCGTGGCGACGCGCATGGCGCAACATGGCGCCAACGAGGAAAAACGCGATTTCAGAACGGTCAATATTATCTACAACGAAGAGTTCAACGCTTCGGTCGTCACCGACTACGAGCATCGGCTTATCGGTCTCATGCATGCTGACGGACGTTATCGTTTGACCAACAAGAACGATGGTATGACCGACACGAATTACTTCTCCAAGGCGCGGTACGCCAAGATGTTCGAGGAGCTTTGGGCAGAACTTCGCAAGCTGGAGCTCGCCGATCACTCCATAGCGGAAATCGAAGAGTCAGAAGTTTTCAAGTACTCACCGTACAAAGGCCTCACACCCGACCAGCGCATTGCCCTTGACAAGATTATGCTGGAAGTGGAGAAGGGCTTTGATGTGGCGTTGCCGCTTGTCGTAGAGGGCATGCCGGGCACGGGCAAGACTATACTTGCGATATACCTTTTGAAGCTATTACGCGATAAGCCAGAGTTCAACCACATGAACATTCGCATTGTGGAGCCAGTGACATCATTGAGAAAGACGCTTCAGAGGACATTGGCCAACGTAAGCGGCTTGCAACCAAGCGATATCATTGGTCCCGCCGACGTAATAAAATCGAGCTTTGGGTACAAAGGAAACGATGAGAAAGCGTTCGACATCCTGCTTGTCGACGAGGCACATCGATTGAAGCGTCGCGTGAATTTGGGCACGCAGTTCAAAAACTACGACGACGTAAACCGGGCGCTCGGTCTCGACACGGAGGCGACGCAGATGGATTGGATTATCGCGCAGGCGAAATTGCCGATCTTTTTCTACGACCCGTTCCAGTCGGTTGGTCCTTCGTGTGTCGGTGCCGAGCGAGTGCGCGATTCGCTCGGCGAAGCCGTCGAAGAACCCATCAGGCTTGATAGCCAAATGCGCGTAAAGGGCGGAAAGGAATACTTGGATTATGTTCGAGACATCTTATCGGGCGGTGCTCCGGATTTCCGAACGTTCGACGGGTATGATTATGTCCTGCATGATGACTTCGACGATTTCGTGAGAAGCTTCGAAGAAAGCATCGCTCGACACGACCTGACGAGAATGGTTGCGGGCTATGCATGGAAATGGCGCACGAAAAAAGACAAGGGAGCCGGTGCGTACGATATCGAGATTGATGGCGTCCGTCTGCGATGGAATTGCACGTATGAGAACTGGGTGGGGAAGGGCGCGGACAACCCTGACATTGCGCACGAGGTCGGGTGCATCCACTCAATCCAAGGGTATGACCTAAGCTATGCATACGTAATCATCGGCAATGATCTTCGCCTCGATCAAGACTCTTGCATGTGCGTGGCAAACAAGAAAAGCTATTTCGATCGAAATGGCTACGCGACCGCAACACAAGAAGAACTCGACCAATACATCCGGAATATCTATTACGTGCTGCTTACTCGAGGGATTTTTGGCACGCACGTGTATGTGTGCGACGAAGCTCTGCGTGAAAGGTTCAAGAAGTTCACCAGGAAGTAATTGTCAAGGCGCTCGACGTCGTTCGCCAAGAGGTCTCTTCCTGCCTTCTCGTTTTCAGTCGTAATCTTTTCGTACGTATCGCTAGTCTTGCAGAGGGCTATGGTCGCCTAAACGAACGCACCGTCGTCCATGTTGGCAAGCGATTTGACAATAATGTCCATGATGTTCTTGATTATGGGTTCGGACGCGAAAGAATCGTCGTCCTCAGTCGGCTCCGTTTTCTTTCGCAAAGGGCTTACGTGGCATTATGATGCCGATAGGAATGCCCGGCTTGCCGGGCATTCCTATCGGGGTTAAAACCACTGCTCTATTTCGTCGTATGCAGGGCTGTGGGCGGTTAGTTGATAACCACCTGGTCTGCATACATTCCAGGTAGCGAAATGCTGGCACCCAGCGTCGAAGTATAGGTGTAGAGGCCCACGCAGGTTCCGTATACAGTGACGCTGTCGTCCTCAAGCACGCGGGTGCCGCCCAAGAGGTCCGGGGAATACCCGACGAAAACGACATCGTCGTACGCTCCATCCGTAGCGATTCGGATGTCGATTTCGGTTGTCCCTTCAACCACTTGAAGAACCTTGCCCGTGAAGACGAGCTTTTGGCCCATGTAGGAATCGGGATTGCGGGCAACGTCTGTGTAGGCAACGGCAGCGTAATTTTCAGGCTTGAACGCTTGCGCGAGTCCAGCTTCGGCGGCCTCTACGGCCGATTGAGCGCTCGTGAGTTCAGCGGCAGTGGAGTTGGTATTGGCAAGCGTCTCGTTTGCCAATGCCAAAGAGGTCGTAAGGGCCTGGAACGATTCGGGCGTCCAGTCTTCGGCAAGATAAGCAGCGCATCTATCGACTGCAACCTGCAAGTTGTTGCGCGCGGTCTGAATAGCCTGCGCTTCTTGACGCTCTCGTTCTTCTTGCGCAGCTTGTTCGGCCTGCTGTTTCGCTGCTTCGTCTTCTTGCGCTGACTGCTGCGTTGATGCTGCATTAGAGCTTTGGCTGGTTCCCCCACTTTGATTCTGCGGGCTTCCGCACTGCCCAATCAGCCCGAGTACCGCAAGGGCAACGATCACTATGACAACAATTTTCCACTTGCTCTTCTTCTTTTTCTCCGGAGAAGGCGCGTTGCCCTGGGCAGGACCTGCAGCGTTTGGGATGGTTGAGTTTGTTGCGTGAGGCGCGGTTGCGGCATCGCTCGGAATTGGCTGCTGGAACCCCGGTTGTTGCGGCATGCCTGGCTGCTGCGGCTGCTGAGCGTTCGGCGTGTGTTGGAATCCCGGTTGTTGGGCTCCCGGCTGCTGCGGCGCTTGCTGGCCGTTGGGGTTATTGCTATCGTTTTCTGTCATCTGCCCCTCCTTGATTGCGCCCTGCATGAACATTAAACGCCTTCCAAGAAAGACCCAGGTAGCGTTCGTTGCGGAATCGTTCCTGCCAATCTGTTCAGGCATTTCCATAATATCATCATAATGTTACTCGAGGAAATAATCGTTAGTTTTGCTACATCAGATTGGGTAATTATATGTCTCGGTAGAACCGAGGGCGCAAAGATTGCAGCCTACAAGAGCCGGGGCTGAAATGAAAGCAATCGCTGAAGTGGCAACTGCAACTCGTAACGGCAGCGAGGATTGAAATCTTGCGGAGGCCCGAATGGCAGAAGGTGAAAGTCGCAGCTTGCGGGGGTTGCAAGGATTGAATTGCTGCCGACGGCGTAATTAACGGACAGAGCGTCCTTCGAGGGCGTGGCGAAGGGCATCGAGTGCTTCTCCGCTTACTAATTGTCGAATGGCAATCGATGAAAGTTGTTAATGGCGATTAAGAGCTTTCGAGGCGGCTCTTAGGAGGTTCCTTAATGTGACGAATAGACATTTTGCAAGCGATATTTCCTCCCTGCTGCGGGTACCGCCAGAGAAAACGGTGTGCTTTGACCTTGAGACGACGGGCCTCAGCTCAAAGCAAGATGAAATACTTCAAGTGGCAATGGTTTCGGGTCTTGGGGAAGTTTTGCTCAACCAGCTCATAAAGCCGACCAGACATGCGTCGTGGCAAACCGCCCAGCGCATCACGGGCATCACTCCCGTCATGGTGGCGAATGCGCCGTCGATAAGGCAAATGGCCGGTCGTATCCAGGAGATGTTAGATCGTTCTGAGCTCGTGGTTGGCTACAATCTTCCATTCGATGCGCGGTTTCTTGAAGCGGCTGGGATCAGGATGCCGAATTGCCTCTATTTTGACGTCATGCGCGCATTCGCCCCCATTGCGGGCAAGCGTAATTCAGCGGGTAATTATCGTTGGATGCCTCTTACGGAGTGCGCTCGGCATTACGGGGTTTCTTACTCCGCTCACGACGCCTTGGAAGACGCTTGTGCGGCATTGACATGCTTTCATGCAATGCTTCGCGATGAGCGGGCCTTGTGACCGTATGATGTGGTTCAAAGAAAGACGGCGATGGACGGAGACGTTATGGGCGAATGCTCCAAACTCCTGATTCTGAGCAAGCAAGCTCGCTCTCTTTGGGCAAAAACGGGTCAAGAAGAGGGAGAGCTGTGGCTGCCGCTGTTTGCTCACTTGTGCGATACCTGCTTAGTGATGGGCAGACTCTATTGCGAATGGCTACCGTCTGGCATCCGTCGTCTCATAGCCCGCTTTGCAGGAAACGACGAATCGCGTGCATTTCGTCTTGTACGGTTTCTTGCCGCCGTCCACGATATCGGAAAGGCGACACCTGTGTTCCAGGCGAAAGCGGTTCGTTCGTTTTTGGGCGGTGCCGTCCGAAGCCTTTCATGGAAACCGGAAAAGGCGGGCCTACCCATTCGGACAGAGCTGACAGGGAGCAGAAAACCCTCGCATTCGGTGGCGGGCCAAGTGGTGGTCGAACGGTATTTTGGAAATAAGTACGGATTAACGCCAGATTCTGTTCGCAGTCTTTCGTCCATCGTCGGTGCTCATCATGGGAAGCCGCCAGGGCGCGACGCTCGGTCCGAGACGGAGAACGCCAAAATGGCGGAGCTAGGATGGGATAAACGTAGCGAAGGCTCGTGGCGTTCAGTCCAGTTTGAGCTGCTTGATTTGGCATGCACTCTCAGCGGCTTCGACGAATCGGATGTACGCTTTTTCTCCGAACGCCGTTTACCGATATTCGTTGAAAGCATCCTGTGTGGCCTGGTCATCATGGCGGACTGGATTGCCAGCAACCAGAGCTTGTTCCCGCTGGTGAACGTGCTGGATGCAGGAGAGGCGATGTTCTTGAAGGACGGTTGCCTCGACACGGCAGTGATGGAGCAGCGCGCTGCCGACGCATGGGAGGCGCTCGACATCCTTCCTGCATGGGAAGAATCTGACGGCATGTCACTCGCAGCGTCGCAGGTCGGCGTCGGTTCATCGCCTGGGCGGAATGCCGAGCCTTGCGATTCGGTACGCTTTGGTGAAGAGGGTTTCGCTCGGCGTTTTGGCTTGCCGGAGGGCGCTCGCCCACGGCCTCTGCAGAAAGCCGCTGTGGACCTCGCCAGCTCGATTGGCCATCCGGGCATCATGGTCATCGAAGCGCCCATGGGCGAAGGAAAAACCGAAGCGGCGCTTGCTGCGGCTGAGATACTGTGCGTGCGCACAGGGCGGGGAGGCGTGTGCGTGGCGTTGCCCACCATGGCCACGACCGACGCCATGTTCGGGAGGGTGCATGCCTGGTTGAACTTTTTGCCGTGCAAGGAAGGTCTGGACCGGAAGACCATGTATTTGGCCCATGGTAAAGCGCAACTGAACGAGGAGTTTCAAGGCATTGTCGATGCGGCGCGCGAATCATGGTTGAGTGGCGGCATGGAACAGGATGTCGGCTTGTCGTCGGCTGCCGAGGACGAATCCGTTGTCGTGTCAAACTGGATGCTCGGCCGCAAAAAGGGCATGTTGGCGAACTTCGTGGTTTGCACGGTCGATCAGGTGCTCATGGGGGCGCTTGCTATGAAACATCTCCCGCTTCGCCAGTTAGCGCTGGCGAACAAGGTGGTGGTCATCGACGAATGCCATGCGTACGACGCATACATGCAGCAGTATCTCGCCAGCGTTCTGAGCTGGCTGGGCGCGTGGCGCACTCCAGTCATTCTGCTGTCAGCGACCTTGCCTTCGCGCATCAGGGAAGAGCTGGTTGCTGCGTATGTGGACGGCAGGCGTGCAAGCGAAGGGGTGGAGCGCATGAGGGAGAGGCCCGTGCGCCAGCGTAGGGGGCGTCTGCGTCGTGAGGTTAGCGAAGCGGCGTCGCAGAACCCTGAGGGCATGGTAAATATCGCATGCGCTACGGAGTATCCGCTCATTACGTACAGCGATAGATTCGCCGTGAAGTCGACGGGCGTTGCGGCGTCGGGCAGGGGCGCTACAGTTGCCCTGAGGCTCTTGGACGATGACGAAGCCTCGCTCGAGGCGTTGCTTGCTGAGCGTCTGTCCGGAGGGGGCTGCGCCGGCGTGATTTGCAGCACGGTGACGCGTGCCCAACGCACGGCAGCGTCTTTGGCGCGTCGATTCGGTAATGACGTCGTTGCGCTTACTCATGCGCGCTTCATGGATATCGATCGCATGCAGAACGAAATAGCACTGCGAGAAAAACTAGGACCGAAAGCCACCGTTGCCAACGGGAAGCGCCCGCATATATTCATTGTCGTAGGTACGCAGGTACTGGAGCAGTCGCTCGATATCGACTTCGACGTCATGGTGACGGACGTGGCTCCAGCCGACTTGCTCATGCAGCGGATGGGACGTCTGCATCGCCATGCACGCGGGGATGGTCAGGCAGACCGTCCCGAAAAGTTGCGGAATGCTGGTTGTTTTGTGCGTGGGATTGCGTCGTTCGAAGAAGGCATTCCACGTTTCAGTGGAGACATCGAGAAAGTCTACAGTCGCGCATCGCTTTTGGAGATGCTTGCGGTTCTGAGCTTGGATGACAAGGCGAGCGAGCGCACGGTGAGTTTGCCGCATGACATCTCGCCGATTGTGCAGAAAGCGTACGGAGGCGAAGACGGTCTTGTGCCGCCTGCATGGTGCGGAGTCTACCAAGAGGCGCTTCACCTGCGAAGCAAAGAAATCGCGGGAAAAATACAGCGGGCGAAACCCTGCCTGGTCAAACCGGTCAATGCGTTCGTAG
Organism: Candidatus Aveggerthella stercoripullorum; assembly: GCA_018712955.1. Classification (GTDB taxonomy): domain Bacteria; phylum Actinomycetota; class Coriobacteriia; order Coriobacteriales; family Eggerthellaceae; genus Aveggerthella; species Aveggerthella stercoripullorum. The sequence continues at coordinate 23,331 of DVGB01000059.1, read as the reverse complement.
CGGGTGGCGAGACCATGGAAGGCATGTTCAGTGTGAGCGTGTCCGACGACATGTCGAAAGGCGGACACGGCGAAGAGCGCGGCCAGCTTGCAGTACGCGACACGCAGGAAACTATTGAAGTTTTATTGGCATGGCGTGAAGAGGAAGGCGAGGACGAGTTCGGGCTCGCTTCGGAAGAGTCGCTGCGGCTGTTGCCTTGGGTGGAGGACTCTTGTTCTGGCGTTTCCCGCGGAGCGCGCATTCCGACGAGTTGCGAACCTCCGGATGCCATCGCGAAGGTGTTCGCGCAATGCTCCGTGCGCTTGCCGCTTTCGCTTTGTCGTCCGGAAGAGCTTGACGATCTTATCAACGAGCTCGAGGAATCGTGCGGTCAGTATGCGATTGCTTGGATGGATTCCAGGTGGCTTTCCGGCAGGCTCGCATTGATTCTCGAGCGGGATGAGGACGGCGAGCTCGCAGCCTACGTTCGCGGGCAGAAAGTCGTGTACTCCCGGGATGAAGGGTTGTGTGTTGAACGGTTGTAGTTCTATTTCTAAACTACCTTCTTGTCAGTTAAATTTTTTCTTCATTAGTGATATAGTGTGCAAAGAGCGGAAGAGCAGCGTTCGTTTTTCGCTCTGGTTCCGACGATCGTCGGAGTGATCCTTGACAAGAGGATAGTTTTCTTCTGTTCCCCGCATATGCGGGGTTTCTTGCGTCCGTCAAATTTCGAAGAAAGGAGGTTTGCCATGGACGATGCTATTGTCGACAAGCGCTACAGCCTGGTTGACGAGCCTTGGATAACAGTCGTGTACACCGACGGGACCGTGCGGAATGTTTCGCTCATGACGCTGTTTCGGGACGCTCCCGCCATTCGTGAGATAACGGGAGAAATGCCCCAGATGTATTTCACGACTTTGCGGCTTGCGCTTGCGATTCTCTACCGCGCCTATGAATTCCCCGTTCTAACGAAAGAGCGGCTCATCGAGGAATGGGTGGCCATTTGGAATCAAGGCACGTTCGATCTCGATATCGTGGAAGGCTACTTGGAAGATTGTCGTGATGGTTTTGACCTGCTCAGCTTCGATCGGCCGTTCTATCAAGCGGCGGGTTTAGAGTACGTGGGCAAGGAATGCGACCCGATCAGTGAACTCATGCCGGATATCCCCAAACCGGACAAGTTTTTGTTCGCCATGCGGTCCCCTAAAAGTGTCCAGGAGCTGTCGCTTGATGAAGCTGCACGCTATATCGTGCTTGCACAAGCATACGACATCGCTGGCATCAAATCGCCCGTGCAGGGAAGCACGCATGTGAGCGGTGGCAAAGTGTACGCGCCAAAAGGGGCGGTCGGCACCGGCTGGTGCGGCGCTATTGGCGGCGTGTTCCTGGAAGGGGAGAATCTATTCCAGACGCTGCTGTTGAACTGGGCCCTGTGGGACACGGCACGATCGGGCGGTCCTTTGGCGGAAAGGGAAGGGGACGTTCCGCCCTGGGAGTTACCTTCTCCTGGTTCGGATTTGAGCGAGGTCGATCCCGCCGGTCCGGTCAAGGCGCTTACATGGCAGAGTCGGCGCATTCGGCTTGTGTTCGACGAATCACGGCAAAAGGCCGTGGGCGTTATCTCGAGTTATGGAGATGTAACGACGGCGGTCGACAAGCAGTACTGTGAGATCATGACCGCATGGCGCGAGAGCGAAGCGCAGCGGAAGCGATTGGGAACCGTGCACGTTCCCTGGATGCCCCAGCAGCATGATGCCAGCAAGGCGCTCTGGCGTGGGTTGGCGCCTATGTTGTCCTCGGGGAGTGTACTGGGAGCAGGGAAGGACCTGCGTCCCGGCGTGATTGTGTGGGCGCAAGGGCTGTTGGACTCGCGGGCAATCTCTCCTGATCGACCGCTGTCTCTTCATGCGCAAGGCATGGCGTACGGAACGCAGAGCAGCGTGTTCGAAGATGCCATAGACGATAGGATCGACCTGTGTGCTCTACTGTTCCGTGATGACTCACAGGCGGTCTTCAGTGTGCTCGAGGTGGTCAGCCAGGCGGACGCTGCCGTGAGCGAGCTGGTGAAGTTCGTCAGGAGCATGGAGTTGGCGGCCGGAGACAAGCGGAGGTCTGGCAGCTTTGACGACGATGTGCGAGAACGTGCCTACGATGCGCTCGACCAGTTGTTCCGCGAGAGGATTTTCCACTTCACGACGGAGGTCGATCCGTTCGATTACTGCAACGTTTGGCGTTCGGACGTCCGTGCGTGTCTTTGGGCGCTTGCCTGCTCGTACGTGGACGAGGCGGGCCGTTCCCTATTCGCCGAGCATGACGGCATGACGTCCGGCCGTGCCCTTCACTATTTCAGAGCGGGCCTTTCGCGAGCTCTCGGAAGCGCGGGCGTGGACGCTCACTCCAACGGCTCCGAAGACACAAGCGAGTAAGGAGAAAGCATGTCGCGTTCAATCTTTCAAGAAGCCGATGCCATTGCCGGCTTCGTCGTGCGAAAAATCAGGCGGTTGCAGGATGGCAGCTCTTTCAAAGCGCCGACTTCGTCGTCATCTCGTGCGTCGCTTGCTCGCTTGAGGAGGTTGGGTACGCCAGGCAGCGCTTGGATGGCGGTTGGAAGCGACCTGTTCGAGGGCTGGCCCGAACTTTCGCTCTCGGCTCGAGACGAAAAACGGATGGCGAATGCTATCGTGGGTGCTTTGCGCCTGTATGCATACCACCAGCAGTCGAAGCAAGTTTCCATGGCCTGGACCGCCGACGATTCCGCGATGGGCGAAGATAGCGTTGCTCCGCGCCATCGTTCGTTCGGGTGGTCGTGTTGGGCGCTCGAGCCCGATCGCGAGAAATCGCAAGGCGTTAGGCGTCGCATGGCCAGCATCGAAGCAGCCAGCGACTTTGCTGGCATTGAGCATAATCTCAGGGCGCTCGTCACGTTGATGCGCAGCAAAGACGTGAAAGTTGATTACTGGTCGCTCACTCGTGATCTGTACCTTGTCCAATTCGACGGTACCCATGATGCTGTGTTCATGCGATGGGCACGCGATTATTACGCACCGAAGCAAGCCGGTGAAGACTCGGCGTTGATCGACGGCGTGAGGGGTGTTGTCGAAACCGAAGGCGATCTCGCGCAATAGCCAAGCGCGATTCGTCAGTTTAAATTGCAAACGAAAGGACATGTCATGTTCGTTGATCTGTATGCCATTCAAAACGTGCCGTCCAGCAATATCAACCGCGACGACACTGGCAGTCCGAAGACGGCGGTGTATGGTGGCGTCCAGCGAGCTCGTGTTTCCAGCCAAGCATGGAAGCGCGCCATGAGGGAACTGTTCCCGGAGTTGCTGGACGTCAAGAGCCTGGGCGTGCGGACCAAACTTGCCGTTTCGCTCATTGCTCAGCGCATCGGGGAGAAGCAGCCCGACCTAGCCGAGCAAGCTGAGGAACTGGCTGCGGGTGTTCTGAGCGCTTCGGGTGTCAAAGCGAAGAAGACGACGCGCAAAGGATCCGATGAAGGGTCTTTGGCAACCGACTATCTGGTCTTCATTGGGCGGACCGAACTAGAAAAGCTGGCGGACCTTGCGATTCGATGGCATGGGGAGGGTTTGACCGCCACGAAGGCTGATCGCCAGATGAAAAAGGACGTGGCAGACGTTTTCCACGGCCCGCAAGCGGTCGACGTAGCGCTGTTCGGGCGCATGTTGGCGGATTCGCCGGATTTGAACGTGGACGCTTCCGCACAGGTGGCGCATGCCATCTCGGTCGACAAGGTTGTGCAGGAGTATGATTACTTTACCGCTGTCGACGACTGCGCGGCGGATGACAACGCTGGCGCGGGAATGCTCGGCACCGTCGGGTACAACTCGTCCACCTTGTTCCGGTACGCCACGGTCAATCTGGACTCCTTGGTGCAGCAGTTGGGCGATGTGCAGGCCGCCGCGGAAGGTCTTGCCGCGTTCGTGGAAGCATTCGCGCGGTCCATGCCCACAGGCAAGCAGAACACGTTCGCCAATCGAACGCTCCCGAATGCGTTTTCAGTGGCGTTTCGCGAAGTCCAGCCCATCAATCCAGTGAGCGCGTTCGAAACGCCCGTCGTTCCGGTGGACGGAAAGTCGATTTCCGAGCAAGCGATTTGCCGTCTAGCCCGAAGGCTTACGAACATCGAGTCAGCGTACGATATGCCCGCCGCGAAAGCCTGGTGCGTTCTGGTTGACGAATGCGATGACGAGGCGGTCGATTGTCTTGGAGAACGAGTCGACCTAAAGACGCTGGTAAGTAATGTGAAGGAAACGGCAAACGGTATTCTGTCCGGCAAGGAGGAATGATGGCGGTTTTGCTGTTGCGGCTTGCCGGACCGCTGCAATCGTGGGGCGATTCGTCCCGTTTTGTCCGGCGGACCACCCGAAGAGAACCCACGAAAAGCGGCATTGTAGGCCTTTTGGCGGCGGCGTTGGGGCGTTCGCGCGAAGAGAGCATCGACGATTTGGCGCAGCTTGAAATGGGCGTTCGTATCGACCAGAAAGGTCGGCTGACGCGAGATTTCCAGACCGAGCGCTCGCTTGATGGGAAAAAGACCATGCCGCTTTCGCATCGATACTATTTGTCCGATGCATGTTTCCTGGTTGCCGTTGGTGGACCCGAAAATAAACTGCGAGAGCTTGATGCTGCGGTGAAACGTCCGGTTTGGCCCTTGTATCTAGGCAGGCGCTCGTGTCCTCCTGACAATCATCCCGATATGCCACTTTCGCTCGGGGTGAAGAGTGAATACGCGAACGTTCGCGAGGCGCTTGAACGAGAGCCATGGCAGGCTGCGTCTTGGTACCGGCGGCGGCATGGTGTTCACGAGCCACTGGAAGTAGTCTACGATGCGCGGGAGGGCGAGGTTAGCGAAACGCAGAACGACTACCCGCTCAGTTTCAGCGGGCTTGGCAGGCGTTATGCGGGCAGGCAAGTGACGCGCGGCTTGGTCCCGAATCCTGACGCAACGCAGGAAGAGGTCGGTACTGCTGTTTCTGCGCGCGCTGAAGCGGGCCACGATCCGATGAGCTGGCTATAAGGAGGCGAACATGTACTTGTCGAAAATGGACTTGAACATGGCGCGGCTCGAGACGCTCAGGCTGGTTGGCTCGCCGTATCGGATGCATGCTTTGGTGGAGCATGCCTTTCCGCCGCACATTGCACGGACATGCGAACAGGGGCGAATTCTCTGGAGGGTCGACGCGTCGCCGACCAAGGATGCCGCTGTTCTGTGCATCCTGAGCCCCGAACGTCCCGACTTGATTCATGCAGTCGAGCAGGCTGGATGGCCGCTCTATCCGCATTGGGAGACGAAAGATTACCGGCCTTTGCTGGACAAGATTGCGAAAGGGCAAGTGTGGCAGTTCCGTCTGAAGGCGAATCCTGTCAGGACGGTTCTGGTAGACAAGGGCCGCAGGGAGAACCAAAAGGTAATCGGTACCGTGCAAGGCCACGTGACCGAGGCCCATCAGCGGCAATGGCTACTTGACCGGTCGGGAAGCCACGGTTTTCGCGTTCTCGGCTCGAAGGGAGATGCGCCGGATGTGAGCGTCTCGCATCGTTCGAGAGAGCGGTTCTTGCGGGATGGCAAGACGGTTACGCTGGTCACGGCGCAATTCGACGGCATCCTGGAAGTGACGGACGCGGTTGCATTCAAGCATGCATTGGGTTTCGGCATTGGCCGTGCGAAAGGGTTCGGTTGCGGTTTGCTAACGATTGCTCCGGCGTGCAGCGAATGACAGCAAGACGCCGAGAAGGTTCCAAAGGCAGGCGCACGATGGATATTGAGAACGAGTGGGGCGAAAGCCGCAGCGGCCGCCCTGTCTTCGCTCTCGTAGTTGGACGAGCATCCCTGCTTTTCATGCGAAAGTCGAAAGGGGGGACATGGACGATTCGATGATCGCGACGAGACGGTCGCGTGGCCCTGCGGCGTTTCCGCCCGAGTTGAGTGATCTGGTGCGCTTTGAAGACCGCATTTCGTTCTTGTATTTCGAGCGTTGCGTCATAAACCAAGATGAGAATGCCATCACCATTACCGATGACGAAGGGACGATACGCGTGCCAGCGGCGGCGCTGAGCGTTCTGATGCTGGGGCCGGGGACGCGCATTTCGCATCGGGCGATGGCGGCGATTGGGGAAAACGGTGCGACGGTCATATGGGTTGGAGAGCGAGGCGTTCGCATGTATGCGTTCGGGAAACCGCTCACGCATTCCAGCTTGCTATTGCAGCGCCAAGCGCGATTGGTGTCGAATAATAGGACTCGTTTGGCGGTGGCGCGACGCATGTATCAAATGAGATTTCCAGGGGAAGACGTCTCGAAATTGACCATGCAGCAGCTACGAGGAAGGGAAGGCGCAAGAATTAGGCGAGTGTACCGCGATTTGTCCGTGGAGACGGGTGTCGAATGGGGTAGGAGAGAGTACGACCCAGCTGACTATGAAGACGGGTCCGACATCAACCAGGCTTTGTCTGCTGCACATGCTTGTTTGTACGGCCTGGCGCATGCGGCGATTGTTGCGCTTGGCTGCTCGCCGGGTTTGGGGTTCGTTCACGTTGGGCACGATCGTTCCTTTGTGTACGATGTGGCGGACTTGTATAAAGCGGAGTTGTCAATACCGGTCGCTTTCCGAACGGTAGCTGATTGCCCCGAGGACGTTGGGGCGACTACGCGAAGGAATATGAGGGATGCCGTGTACGACCTTTCGATACTGGAACGGATGGTCAAGGACATCAAGGCGGTGCTCACGGACGAGTCGATAGACGAGGCGGGAAGAGAAGGTGGGTTTTCGCTCCTCGATGACAATGGGGAGGAAGATCATGTTGGGTTGTGGGATGAGAAACAGGGAGAAGTGCCGTCGGGAAAGTCCTATGGGGCATGAGCGTTGGTGCAGGCAGGCCTGTTCTATCGTTCGCAACAGGTAGGCGTCTCAATTCCCGTCCCTCGCTTTTTCACGGCGACCAGGCTATTGCCGGTTGGACACGATTATGCAAGGTCATGTCGCTCTCGGCTGTTCAAGCGCTGTCCTCTTGAGAAAAGGAGTGTCTCATGGTCGTGTTCGTGCTAACTGCTTGCCCGCCAGGCGTTCGGGGTGATTTGACGCGGTGGCTTTTGGAGATTGCGCCAGGTGTGTTCGTCGGGCATGTGACTGCTCGTGTTCGCGAGCGTTTATGGGGCAGGGTTTGTGAGCTTACGAAGGGCGGTCGAGCAATCATGGTTCACTCGGCGCGCAATGAGCAGCATTTGGCGTTCGAGGTATTCCAGCCTGATTGGAACGTCGTGGATTGCGAAGGCGTCAGCCTTATTAAGCGCCCGAAGGGGACGGACGACGCAACGTTGCTGGGCGCGCCGCCGAAGGGTTGGAGCAATGCAAGCAAGCACCATAAGGCACGAAAATTCCGACGGTAAAGCAAAGCCGGGGCTGCGACGTGGTGTGCTCATGCGATCGCGAAGCGAAAACCTATCGAAACGATGAATGTTTTGGAATATAATGCCAGTTCATTAAGTGTGTTCCCCGCGCATGCGGGGATGATCCCGGGTTGTTCGTCTGCGACTGCGTCCTGTCCTTGTGTTCCCCGCGCATGCGGGGATGATCCCGCCATCTCGTCGATGGCGCCGCTCGTGTTCTGGTGTTCCCCGCGCATGCGGGGATGATCCCGTCCTGCGAGTGTGGCAATGGGCGCGGATGTAGTGTTCCCCGCGCATGCGGGGATGATCCTCGAGGACGGTCTGTCCTTGGTGAAGGGCACTAGTGTTCCCCGCGCATGCGGGGATGATCCCGTCTTTCCGATCGCATTTGCAAGATCAGCCTGGTGTTCCCCGCGCATGCGGGGATGATCCCTCCTCAACCGTCATTTCCGAGGCGTCGGGAGAGTGTTCCCCGCGCATGCGGGGATGATCCCACACCCGCATATCTGAGATGATGTTACCGAGGAGTGTTCCCCGCGCATGCGGGGATGATCCCACCTCCCAGCAGTACGGGTTGTGGCGTTTCGCGTGTTCCCCGCGCATGCGGGGATGATCCCGACTGCTATCTCGTGTACGACGATGGCAGGGTGTGTTCCCCGCGCATGCGGGGATGATCCCCCGCTCGCGCTCGAGCTCGAGCCGGTGTGGGAGTGTTCCCCGCGCATGCGGGGATGATCCCTGTCCCCGTATTCTTGCGTGTACTCGATAGTCGTGTTCCCCGCGCATGCGGGGATGATCCCGCGGGAGACCGCGTGCATTACCCGACGAAGGAGTGTTCCCCGCGCATGCGGGGATGATCCCGACTACTTTGTCCGTCCCGTTCCTGTAGGGACGTGTTCCCCGCGCATGCGGGGATGATCCCTGGCCGACGTTCTGGCGGTGGCCGTACTCGACGTGTTCCCCGCGCATGCGGGGATGATCCTGTTGACGTGCTTGCTTGCGGCATAAGCTCTTCGTGTTCCCCGCGCATGCGGGGATGATCCCGACTTGCGGCTGTTTTCTCTCTTCATGGCGTTGTGTTCCCCGCGCATGCGGGGATGATCCTCGACGGACAGGACGACCCTGACGCGATGGACAGTGTTCCCCGCGCATGCGGGGATGATCCCAAAGCGGACAGCGCTATAAAGGGCGCTGGGAAGTGTTCCCCGCGCATGCGGGGATGATCCCTGACGCGGCAGGAATGGCCAAGGTCACGGCCTGTGTTCCCCGCGCATGCGGGGATGATCCCCCTCTGAAGAACCCTGATCCTGCCTCGATGAAGTGTTCCCCGCGCATGCGGGGATGATCCCCCCCCAGCGGAACGTCGTACGGGGTGTACTCTGGTGTTCCCCGCGCATGCGGGGATGATCCCAAAACAAACTTCAAGGCAATGTGCAACGACTAGTGTTCCCCGCGCATGCGGGGATGATCCCAGAGAGGCTGCTGCGACAACTTGCTTGTTTCCGTGTTCCCCGCGCATGCGGGGATGATCCCGAAGGTCACCAAATCGAAGTCCTGCGAATTGAGTGTTCCCCGCGCATGCGGGGATGATCCCCTTCGCGTCGAACTCCAGCCAGCCTACGACTCGTGTTCCCCGCGCATGCGGGGATGATCCCTACGCGATGCTCGACAATCTGAAGCTTGGCTAGTGTTCCCCGCGCATGCGGGGATGATCCCAGCTCCCCCCGGTAGCCGTTGTCGATGATCCCGTGTTCCCCGCGCATGCGGGGATGATCCCTTCGGGTTGAAGAACGGGATGACCTCGTCGCGGTGTTCCCCGCGCATGCGGGGATGATCCCGATTATGGATACCCGGTATACGACCGGGCGGTGTGTTCCCCGCGCATGCGGGGATGATCCCAAGTACCTAGACCAGGCTGGTCTGCAGCACTAGTGTTCCCCGCGCATGCGGGGATGATCCCACTGCTGAGGATTTCGCATATATGGTAGGACAGTGTTCCCCGCGCATGCGGGGATGATCCCGTTGTCGTTGAAGAGGCGCATATCGTCTTCGAGTGTTCCCCGCGCATGCGGGGATGATCCCGTGGACGAACGACAACAGCGCAGACTCTGGTGGTGTTCCCCGCGCATGCGGGGATGATCCCTCCGGGGCGGTGGCGAATGCGATGCCGCCGGAGTGTTCCCCGCGCATGCGGGGATGATCCTTTAATTTAATCAGTTATGGAGCAGGGTACGAAGTGTTCCCCGCGCATGCGGGGATGATCCCGCGGCAACGGCGTTCTCGACTGCTGGCCTCCAGTGTTCCCCGCGCATGCGGGGATGATCCCTCGCCCTCGATGGGCTCGCCGTGCTCAAACCAGTGTTCCCCGCGCATGCGGGGATGATCCCCCTTCCGTGGGCTGCATTACTCGCCTTCTTCCGTGTTCCCCGCGCATGCGGGGATGATCCCGGTGGAAACCGCCGTAATGACCATGGTTTCGTGTGTTCCCCGCGCATGCGGGGATGATCCCGGAGCATCGAGCGCGCGGCCAAGGACGCGCTCGTGTTCCCCGCGCATGCGGGGATGATCCCTGGGCTTCCGTCTTGCCGATGTAAGACAAGGGGTGTTCCCCGCGCATGCGGGGATGATCCCGTCTGGACCGTCGAATTGCCGGTGGAGGCCACGTGTTCCCCGCGCATGCGGGGATGATCCCCCTCGAAACCCGCTGCGCCGCGCTCGCGCAAAGTGTTCCCCGCGCATGCGGGGATGATCCCAACGCCCGATTAAGTCCGAACGGCCTGAATTAGTGTTCCCCGCGCATGCGGGGGTGATCCCGGAAGGCCGCAGGCGGAGGACGCCGACTTCATGTGTTCCCCGCGCATGCGGGGATGATCCCTACCGCAACGTCTGCTACGTGCTCTACGAGTAGTGTTCCCCGCGTATGCGGGGATGATCCCCAGTTCGTGCAGTGCGCGCACTGGTAGACTCCGTGTTCCCCGCGCATGCGGGGATGATCCCATGGCGACGATAGGCCCATACGACATCGCCGAGTGTTCCCCGCGCATGCGGGGATGATCCCTCGGACAGGTCGACGAAGATGCCGAGCCTGTCGTGTTCCCCGCGCATGCGGGGATGATCCTGCGGGTATGACCCTGCGGAGCGTTTCCCTGGCGTGTTCCCCGCGCATGCGGGGATGATCCCACGTCCAACGTGACGATGAACTTCACCGTGCAGTGTTCCCCGCGCATGCGGGGATGATCCCTGCGCGTCGAGTACCCGCCATGCCAGACCGTAGTGTTCCCCGCGCATGCGGGGATGATCCCGACGACACACCACCTACAGCGCCGAGTTCACGTGCTCCCCGCGCATGCGGGGATGATCCAGACATAGTGAACAACGCTGCTGCCAATATAGTGCTTCTGCGGCAATGTTTCGGGTGACAGGGGGCTTTGCGTCCTCTGTCCATGCGAGGTGATTGCAATCAACGGTGTAATCTTGTTGCAAATGCAGTCAAAAGGGCAATGCTTGGGAGCGCTCTAGTTTCTCTAGGTCGCAGGGTTCGTCTCGCTAGGGTTCGAACAGTTCAGTATGCCCACGGATTTGTGCGCTCTAAAGAAGCCCGCCTCACAACAAAAACTCCTCCACTTCCGGCAACACACCATCACGCATATACCGCTCATACACGTGCGCGATCAAATGGCGCGCTGTCCGGGGGAGGGCGTGCCTGCTTTCTTCCATCTCCAACCGGTCTACGTCGCATGGTTCGTCCAAGACCACGTCGCCTTGCTTGACATGCGAAACCACATCAGGCGAATGAAGCACGCGCTTCGCCACCGTTTTCTTACGCCCGTTCACCTTGCGCTGCTTGGTAACAACCTCAGCTTCCTCTAGAGAATCCTTCATGATCGTGAAGCTGCCAGCGACACTTCCAAGCTCATTGCGAACGTCCCGAGGAAGGTTCCAGTTCTCTCCCCGGTATGAATAGACGGCGGCATGGTCGTCCTCCGCTTCCAGCCTGCATATGCCGTAGTAGCCGAGGCACATGAATCCTCCGTTCGAACGCCCCTTCCGCGCATTCTCGCGCTCGGGCATCCACGCCGCATCGGCGCGGCAAAACAACAGCCTGAAGACACCTCGCCTCCGCACCGTCTCCTCGTGCTACCCTACCACAAAGCCGCCGAACCAAGGAGGTGACCCCGATGGCCCTTCGCCTGCGCCCGTATCAGCAAGAGTGCGTCGACATCATCAACGCCCTCGAAGGCGGGTCGCACCTGGTCCACATGGCAACCGGCCTGGGCAAAACGGTCGTTTTCACCTCCATCGAACGCCGCGGGCGCGTGCTCATCATCTCGCATCGCGACGAGCTCGTCCGCCAGCCCGTCAAATACTACGACGTCCCGGTCGGCATCGAAAAAGGCGCCGAGCACAGCCAGGGCGAACCGGTCGTCTCGGCGACCGTCCAGACGCTTTCGCGCGACAAGCGCCTCGCCGCGTTCGCTCCCGGCGAATTCGACACCATCATCACTGACGAGGCGCACCACGCGCTCGCGCCGTCCTACCGCAAGATCGTCGAAACGCTGAGGCCGCGCCTGCACGTGGGCTTCACGGCGACGCCCCGCCGCGGCGATGACCGCGGCCTCGAGAAAGTCTTCGACGACATCGTGTTCAGCCGCGATCTCAAATGGGGCATCGGCAACGGTTACCTGGCGGACCTCGACTGCCGTCGCGTCTACGTCTCGTGGGACACGTCTCGCCTGCGGCGCAAAAATGGCGACTACGCCGTTTCCGATCTCGATGGGGAAGTGAACCAGCCGCGCACGAACGACCAGATAGCGGAAGCGTACCGTCAGTTCGCCGAAGGCCCCACGCTCGTGTTTGCTTCATCGGTTGAGCACGCGCACCAGCTGGCCCGTCGCATCAAAAACGCCGCCGTCGTGGACGGCAAGATGCCCCTGTCAGAACGCCGCCGCGTCATCGAGGAGTTCTCGGCGGGAACAATCGCCTGCCTCGTCAACTTCGGTGTCTTCACCGAAGGCACCGACCTGCCCATGATCCGCACGGTCCTGCTGGCGCGCCCGACCCAGAACCCCACGCTCTACGCCCAGATGGTGGGGCGCGGCCTGCGGCTGGACGAAGAGCACGGCAAAACGTCCGTCCGCCTCATCGACTGCGTCGGCATCACGAAAGACCACCGGCTTTGCACGGCGCCCACGCTGTTCGGCCTCAACGAGGATGACTTCCCCGAAGGCGCCGCGCGCGTGCTGGACGGGCCGCTTTCCGGCCTGCAAAGCCGCCTGATGGAGCTCGAGGACACGCCGACGGGCTGGGTCCTCCGCGCGCGGCGCGTCAACATCCTGGAAGGCGGCGTTGCGTGGACGCCCATGGTCGACGGCTCGCGCGTTGTGCGCGGCGAGCGCTTCAGCGTGGTGAAAAGCGCGCCCGACGACCTGGGCGGGGTGGACGTCCGCTTCAGCGGCATGCAATCCAGCATGTTCCATTTCGCGAACGAGGAGGAAGCGGACCGGCGCGTGCTGGACTGGCTTTCGCGCAACCCGCTCACACGTGACGAACGGCACCTGTGGGATTCCGCCTTGGTCAAACGCTGGGGGCAGGAGCGTGCGACGACATCGCAGCTGGACTACATCAAACGCCTGGTGGGCGAAGGGAGCGAAGAGGTGCTCGCGCTCGGCCTCAGCAAGCGGGATGCGGCAACCGTCATCGAGAACGCGCAAAGCCGCATCGAGCGGAAGGACGCCGAGGTGCTCGGCCGCTGCCCGTTGTGCGGTTCCGCGCTGAAGCTTTCGCAGAGCGGCAAAACCGTGCAGTGTTCCCGTTTGCGCTGGAAGCGCGAAGGAACGGAGTATACGGCAACAGGGGCGTGCGCGTTTCGGTTCGTTCGGAAGCTGGGGCGTATCCAGTTGGCAGACCGCGAGGTGAAACGCCTCGTGAGCGAAGGGCGGATCATCGTCCGCGGACGCTGCCTGACGCTTGCGGAGGCTGACGAGCTCGGCCTGTACGAACTCGCCGAGAACCGCTCGGTGCCTTCTCGCAGACGGTTCAAACCCTGGCGTGACCCCGAAGTGCGCACGCTGGATGGAGGGGGATAGCAATAGCTTATGTGCAGGAAAATCACGGTTTTGACCTGGGATGAAGTGCTCGAGGTCGTGCAGGCGCTCGAGATGTACTCGCCTTTTAACGTGCAGCCCGACTGGCCCGCCGTGCGCCCTGCGCATGACGATACATCGCCCGGCGCGCAAGCTTGGGTGATTTCTGCCCGCACGGCAGGCGGGATGGACGCGGCGGACGGCTTGACGCACGGTTCAGCGCATACGGACGGAGCGGGCGCTTTGGAGCGATGCACGCCCGTTCTTCCGTCGTTGGCGCTCGAACCTCGCATGCTCACCTGGGGCTACCTACTTCCCGGCTCCCAAAAGCTTGTGTTCAACACGCGTTCGGAATCTGCGGCGACATCCCCGCTCTGGCGTGAGTCCTTCGCAGGCAGGCGCTGCATCGTTCCTGCCTGGTCGTTCTACGAGGCGCACCAGCATGAATCAGCCGTCTTGCCGTCGGGGCGAAAGGGACGTCAGCTGTATCGGTTTGCCCCGTCGAACGCCAGCAATGACGCGCTTTTGAGCAACGCAGCAATGCCGATTTCGCCCACAGCGCCAGGGGCGCTTTCGGGCACTGTGTCAGGGGCAGAACCTGGGGCTTCCCTCCAGGGCGGTTCAGGCAAAGGCCAGGCTGAAGCTTTCGGCGATGGCAGTTGTCCTGACGGTGCGCGCGTATCCGACGATGCGGGCGCGTCCGCCACGCCTATCTCGTCCATTTCGCCCGGCCCGCTCAAGCGCTGCCCATTCCTCATGGCGGGCATTTGGCAGGACGATCGCTTTTCGGTCTTGACGTGCGAACCCGATGCACAAGTGGCGCGCATCCACAATCGTATGCCGCTTTTGCTTTCGCCTGCAACGGCGCTTACCTGGCTAAACGGGGGAGCGCCCGAAGTCTGCCGGGCTTTCGTCGGTCTCTCTGCTCTGCCGGTTTACCCTCCCGCGTCAGAGCCTGAACAGCTAAGCCTGTTCTAGCCTGCGCCAAGGACAGGTTGCTCGGAGGCTTGCTCGAGGCCAGGATGCGCTTTGGCCCCCGCTCCCTAGATCGCAATCCTGCCGTACGCGTCGCTCGTTTTGCAAAGAGCGATGATTGCTTGCACGAACGCGGCGATGGAAGGGATGAAGGTCCAGCAGAACACAAGGAAGAGAATGCCCAGCCCCACTTTGCCAGCATAGAAGTTGTGGATGCCGAGCCCGCCCAAGAAGAACGCGAGGAGGACGTACGCTACTTTGCTCACCAGCTTGCGGCCGTCGGGCGTGTGCGTGACGTGCGGTCCGTATTGCTCCACGAACGGCTGTGGCGCGTATGCGCCCTGGCCAGGGTAGGGCTGCTGGGCATAGCCCGGCTGGTTGGCGTAGGGCGGCTGCGGCGGCTGTCCATAGCCAGGCTGGCTGGCGGACTGCGGTGCGTTTCCAGGTTGCGAAGTAGAGGGCTGCTGCCCGTACTCCGGCTGACCTCCTGCAGGCTGCTGCGCATTGTCAGGTTGTCCTACATACGGCTGTTGCCATTGCTGCTGCCCTGAAACGTCCGTCGCCTGCTGCCACTGCGTCTGCGCATCGCCAGGAGCCTGCGAAGGATTCGGCTCGTAGGGCTGCCACTGCTGGCCGCTCGATTGCTGCACGCTTTGCTGCTGAGGGTTCTGCTGTTCTGCCATAGTCGCCTTCTTCCGCGTACAAACGGGGGTTGAACTCATTATCGCACGCCGTGCGTCCTGCCGCTCCAACCATCCTGCTGTTCGGGGGTATAATACCCACGCAACACAGGCCACGACCCGAGAGGGCATCTCCATGAACACCCAAGAAAAAGCATTGCAGCTGCACGCCGAATGGCAGGGCAAGCTGGACACCGTTCCGAAGATGAAGATTGCTACGCGCGAGGACCTGGCGCTGGCCTATACGCCGGGCGTCGCCGAGCCGTGCAAGGTCATCGCGCAGGATCCGGACGCTGCCTACACCTACACGCAGAAGGCGAACACGATCGCCGTCGTGAGCGATGGCAGCGCGGTGCTCGGCCTGGGCAATATCGGGCCGTTGTCTGCCATGCCGGTCATGGAGGGCAAATGCGCGCTGTTCAAAGAGTTCGGCGGCGTGAACGCCGTGCCGCTGTGCTTGGACACGCAGGATGTGGACGAAATCGTGGACACGGTCAAGCGCGTCGCCCCGTCTTTCGGCGGCATCAACCTGGAGGATATTTCCGCGCCCCGCTGCTTTGAAATCGAGCGTCGCCTCATCGAAGAGCTGGACATTCCCGTCTTCCACGACGACCAGCACGGCACCGCTATCGTGGTGCTCTGCGGCGTCATTAACGCGCTGCGCCTCACGGGCAAACGCCGCGAGGACGTGCGCGTGGTCGTGAACGGCGCAGGCTCGGCAGGCATTGCCATCTCAAAGCTGCTGCTGCGCTGGGGTATCAAACACCTGGTGCTCTGCGATATTAAGGGCATCATCAGCTCGCGCACCGAAGGCGCTACGGACGCCCAGCGTGAAATGCTGCAGTGGACGAACCTGGACGACGTGGACGGCACGCTGGCCGACGCGCTCAAGGGCGCGGACGTCTTCGTGGGCGTGTCCGCCCCGAACATCGTGACGGGCGAAATGGTGGCTGCCATGGCACCGGATGCTGCGGTCTTCGCCATGGCCAACCCCGTGCCGGAAATCATGCCCGACGTTGCTCGCGAGGCGGGCGCGCGCGTGGTGGGCACCGGCCGTTCTGACTTCCCGAACCAGATTAACAACGTGGTTGCTTTCCCGGGCATTTTCAAAGGAGCCCTTGAAGCGCGCGCCACGCGTATTACCGAAGAGATGAAACTTGCAGCCGCCGAGGCGCTGGCCGCCCTCGTTTCCGACGACGAGCTCTGCGAAGACTTCATCATGCCGGAGCCTTTCGACCCGCGCGCTGCCGAAGCAGTGGCTGCTGCCGTGAAGGAGTGCGTGCGCTAGGCAAGGGGACGCCTGCTCCATACGGCGTTGCGAGCTTTGGTTCTTTCGTTGGGGTCTGATGGTCTGGCAGAGGCCATCCCAACTCCACGCCGAGGTTTGTTGTGCCCGTCCGCCCGCAAGGCGGCGTGCATCACTTCACGGATGCGCGCCGCTTTCCCGACCTTCCCGTCCTAATGTGAGGATTGACCATGTCCATCGAATTGACGTCCGAGAAAGTAGCACAAGCAGTCTACGAGACTATTCCGCGCATTGCTTGCGTGCTGCCAGCGGACGTGCTGGCAGCGCTTGAGCGCGCCTTCGCCGAAGAGCGCAGTCCGCGCGCCCGCGAAGTGTTGCGTCAGCTCACGGAGAACGCTCGTATTGCACGCGAAGACCACGTGCCGCTTTGCCAGGATACGGGCACGGTATGGGTGTGCTTGGAGGTCGGCCCTGACGTCCTGGTGCCAGGCAATGTCTTCGCTGGCGTGGACGAAGCGGTGGCGCGTGCCTACGAGGAAGCGCGCTTGCGCATGTCTGTCGTGAAAAACGCGCTCTTCGACCGCGCGAACACGCGCACGAACACCCCGGCATTCTGTGAAATACACCCTGTCGAGGAACCGGGCGTCGCGCGTCTGCACCTCATGCTTAAAGGAGGCGGGTCTGACAACGCAAGTCGCGTGGTCATGCTGGCACCCGGCGCGGGTCGTGAGGGCATTGTCGAGGAGGTCGTTCGCTGCGTGCAAGAGAAGGCGGCGAATGCCTGTCCGCCGCTCGTGGTCGGCGTCGGCGTCGGCGCGACGTTCGACAAAGTGGGCGGGCTGGCGAAGCGCGCGCTCATGCGCCCGATCGACGCGCCTGCGCCTGACGAGCGCACGGCAGCCTTCGAAGCCGAACTTCTTGCGCGCGTGAACGCGACCGGCGTGGGCGCGGGTGCGCTCGGTGGCGCGCACACGGCGCTTGCCGTCAAGGTGAACACTGCGCCCTGCCATATCGCCGCATTGCCGCTTGCTATCAACATGGGCTGCTCCGCCATGCGGAGGGCGACGATCGATCTGGCAGGTGCATAGCGGAAGCGAGCCACGTGCATTCTTGCGCACGACGAACATGAAGGAAGCCCTACAGCTTGCGTTGTAGGGCTTCGCTTTTGTTCGGCATCTTTCGCAAGTGTTTCGCTGTGGGGGTGTCCTGTGCCATCGGCGGCAATGGGGTTATGGGACAAAAGCGCGCCTGACGCTCGCGCGGGGCGTACGGGCTTGGCGTTCGAGGGTGCATTGCGGTGAGCAAAGCGCTTTGCGTCGTTGGTAGTGCTGGTGCAAACACCGTTTGCGCTCCCACTCCCTTTGGTTTTGACACTTTTCGACGATAAAGACGCTGGATACCTCCCATGTCGCGCAAATTGTCCGCCATCGTCTGGTCGCCTTCGGAATGCAGAGTTTGTGACCAGGCGTTTTGCTCCAAGCAATTTGGAGTGCTGACAGTTCGAGCGTCTTTATCGTCGAAAATGACCACAAGGCGAAGGTTTTTGCACACATTGCTGCGCGTCCTGGTTTACGCGCTCATCTTGCGTGCCTTCCGCAAAGCTCCGGGCTGCTGCACCGCCTCTCAATAATCCAACGCGGCCTTCCTCGGGATTTTCGCCACCCTTTCAGCCCCTTCAATGCGGCTGCCCTTCAAGGTTCTCGCGTCTTATCTCCAAAACACAACGCGGCCGTCCGCCAAGCCTTCAGGGGCGTAACGGACGACCGCGTCATATACCTTGCGCATCATTGCGCTTATGCGCCATCTGTCTCGCAGGCGCATACGGAATGCGGGCGAATCCCTACTTCGCGTTCACCTTTGCAATGCCTTCCAGCACTGCGCGGTGCAGCTCGCTCAGGCTGTCCTCGTCTTCAGTCCACTGATGCGTGAGGATGCCGAAGTCCTGCGTAAACCCGCACTTTTCCAGCAGTTCCGCCACTTCCTGCGGGCCATTCTGACCCCAGCCGTACGAACCGAACGGAATGCCGATGCGGTCCTTTGGCGAAAGCCCCTTCAGGTACCACAGGAAGCTGGCCACGGTGGGCATCATGCCGTTGTTGAGCGTGGGCGACCCGACGGCGATATAGCGGGCGGACAGCACTTCGGTCATGATGTCGGAGATATGGTCCACTTTCAGGTCGAACAAGCGTGCCGGGATGCCCGCCTCGATGAACGCTTCGAGAATCTGCTGCGCCATGGCCTCGGTCGTGTGCCACATGGAGTCGTAGACCACGATGGCATACTCGTCCGGGACAAGCGAGCTCCACTTCTGGTAGATGTCCAGGATATCTGCCACGTGAGAGCGCCAGATGATACCGTGGCTCGGCGCGATCATATCGAAGTCCAGCCCGCCGAGCGCGCCCAGCGCCTTCACGACATGGCGGGAATACGGCATGACGATATTCGCGTAGTACTTCTTCGCCTGGTCAAGGACCTCGGGCAGGCCGACCTCGTCGTCAAAGCGCTTGGAGGACGCATAGTGCTGGCCGAAAGCGTCGTTGCTGAAGAGGATTTTGTCGAAAGCGCTGTAGGTCACCATGTTGTCCGGCCAGTGAACCATCATGGTGGCGGCGAACGTCAGCGTGCGTTTGCCGATATTGAGCGTGTCGCCCGTTTTGACCGGGATGTACTCGTACGCTTCGCCGTAATGCGCCTTGAGGCCCTTAAGGCCGTGAGGGTCGCTCGTGACGATCTTCGCATTCGGCGCGGCGGCCATGATGGCGGGAATGGCGCCCGAATGGTCCTGTTCAACATGGTTGGAGATTACATAGTCGATCTTCGCCGGGTCGATTACGTCGGCAATGCGCTCCAGGAGCTCATCCGCGAACGGTGGTTTGCACGTGTCGATGAGGGTGATCTTTTCGTCGAGGATGAGGTAGGCGTTGTACGTGGAGCCGCGGTCGGTGGTGTAGCCGTGGAAGTTGCGCTCGGTCCAGTCGATGCCGCCGACCCAGTACACGTCCGGCTTGATTTCAGTTGCTCGCAGCATGGGTGCCTTCTTTCTCGTTTGCAGTGCGCCAGCAGGGAATCTGGCGCCATTGTAGCCTCTGGGAAGGCGAATGGCATGCGTTTCGGCGCTTCCGATAGAACGCGCACAACAAGACGTCCGCATGGTTAGTGAACAGCACAATGCGCAGGGCGAACGTAGGGAGCGGCATGGTTACGGCTCGGTAAAGCCTGGTTGAAGATGCGGTATT
The DNA here is from genome assembly GCA_018712955.1 of Candidatus Aveggerthella stercoripullorum. GTDB lineage: Bacteria > Actinomycetota > Coriobacteriia > Coriobacteriales > Eggerthellaceae > Aveggerthella > Aveggerthella stercoripullorum. The sequence continues at coordinate 3,723 of DVGB01000059.1, read as the reverse complement.
GCGCGGTTCGCGGCCGTCTTGACGGTACAATGCAAGGACGACGAAAGGGGGGCGTTATCACGCCGCAGGGAGAACATGCTGGCTGGCGGCAGGCTGCCGCTGCACGCGGGCGCGCAACGGTGCGCTCGAGCAGGCGTGCTCGCGCGGCGCAATCCCCCGAAAGCGGCGAAAGCGGCAGTGCCTATGGCGCAGAAGAGCGAGGCGATATCACGTCGCCCGATTCCGCCTCCACCTCAAGCACCGCTGTATTCCGCGGCAGCGTGGAAAAAAGGCGTACCGCGCACGGTCTCTGGCAGCAGGTCGATCCGCTGCTCGTGTTCACCTTCGCGCTTTTCATTGTCTCCGTCGTGGTGCGCACGCTCATGTCGGATTTCCCGAAGTCCGCCGACGTCATGCCGGACGAACTGCGCTATCTCGATCTTTCCCGCAGCTTGGTGACGGACGGCACGCTCACGATTCGCGGAGTGGCCAGCTCGTTCCAGAAGATTCTCTACCCGATTGCGCTCATTCCGGCGATGCTGTTCCCGGATCCGCAAACCCAAGTGCACGTAATCGCCTTCTTGAACTCCCTGTACGCTTCGTCTGTGGTGTTTCCTGCCTACGTACTGGCTAAGCGCCTTGTTTCAGGCAAGGGCGCTCGCGTGGTCTGCTTGGCTCTGGCGGCGTTGCTGCCGGATCTCTGCTATTCCATGACGTTCATGAGCGAATGCCTGTACGCGCCCTTGTCCTTATGGCTCATGGTGTTGCTTTGGGATGCACTGTCGAAACCAGGGACGCGCGGGCTTGCGAGCGCGGCGGCGGGCGGTTTTGTCTGCTACATCGTCTACCTGTGCAAAGAGGTTGCGCTTGCTTACGCAATTGCGATTGCGCTCATGCTCGCGGTTTCAGTTGCGCGCGGAGCGTGGACTTCGTGGAAAAGGCGAAGGGACCTGCGTCTGGGCAAAGCGTCCGAAAACGGCGGATTTCTGGCGCGCATTCCGCTGTTTGGAGATCCGCTGGCACGGCTCGCGCTTTTCCTCATCGGGTTCCTAGCGCCGTTCTTGCTGCTGAAGCTTACGCTCTTTTCCGGCATGCTGAATTCGTACAACCAGTCTTCTCTCGACATCCTGCAGAGCCTCTACGTCGACCTGTTTGCGTTCTATGCGATCGGGCTGAACGCGGTGCATTTCCTGCTGGGCTTCGCGTTCTTTCCGCTCGTGCTTCCCCTGGTTTCGTTCCGACGGTTCAAAAAGGACGAGCGTACGTTTCTTGTGCTCCTCCTCCTCGTGTTCGTCATCAGTTTCCTGACCGTGGTCTTTACCATTTCCATGCGCGAGGATGCGGGGCATGTCGCGTTGCGCCAGCATTTGCGCTACGTGGGTCCACTGCTCGTGCCCTTTGCGTTCTTCCTGGTTCGTCAGGCGACAGAGGGGCCGCACCCGCGCTGGGGTGCGACGCTCGGCCGGGGACATGTGCTCACGGTGGTGCTCACGGCGTTTTGCGTGGGCGTGCTGCTCTTGTTCGGGACGGCGAACCTCTCTCAGGGGCTTGATAGCGCCACGATGCATCTGTTCCGCTTCATCTGCGATATCGACCTGACTATCCCGGCAGAAAAGTTCGCGTCCTCGACGGGTGGCCTGACTGCCATTTCCGACGAGAAGGAGGCAGTGCTCGCCATAAACGCGGCTGTCTGGATAGCGCGTGGTGTCATCGTCGCCATAGCGGTCGTGGGCACGGTGCTGTTCCATGCGCGCGGGAGGGTCGGACGCATCGGCCGTAAGGCGGTTATCGTCGTCGTGGCGGCATTCTTCGTAGCAAGCACGGTGGCGTGCACGGTTCACAATCGCGATTCTTACGGTGCCGAAGAGGCGGAGATTCAAGAGGCGGTCGCCGTTGACGGCATCCTGGAAGGGCTGCCCGAAAGCGCGCGGGTGCTCATTGTCTACGACGACGGGAACACGGCAGAGAACAACCTGGTGACCACCTATATTCCCGACCGACGCCACTCCTACCGCTATATTTCGGACAAAAAGCTGCGGGAGAGCCTTCGGGCGGACGGCACGCTGCCTGAAAGCATGTTCGGGGGAGACGTGCGCAATGACGAACTGTTTTCGCAGAAAGGGGAGTCCGACGCTGCGTCCGCGCCGCTCTATGTCCTAGTGAACAACCGTCAGGATTTGCGCGTGACAAGCGAAGGCGCAATCACGGTCTCGTACGAACCGCAAGAGCATTACACGCTCTATTGCGTGCTTGGCGGCGCGCCGCTTTCTTTCGAGTACGAGGGGGCGTAAGTCCCGCGCGAATAGGACCGAGAGCGGTTGGTGTAGCGGACCGTCTTGGCTGAAACCGCGGCATTCACCGCCTGCTCAAAGCAGCATCTTTGACTGAGGCATGTTTCCTTCTGTTCGATTTGACTTTGAGCGAACTCCAAGCATTACAGTGTGGCATGCGAAGGCCGCTCAGTGCACGGGCCGTACCGGTGCGCGAAAGGGCGCAATCCGCAACGGAGCGCACAATGCGCGACAGCGGGCATAGCACTGAGCGCTTGCCGAGACGAGAGAGGATGGGCGCATGCAATATCGTACGTTGCCTCGCGGAGGCGAAAAGATCAGCATTATCGGCCTCGGTATGGGCTCTATCCACCAGGCGAGCGTGGAAGAGACAGAGCGAACCGTGCGCGCCGCTATTGACGCGGGCGTGAACTTCATGGACTTCATTCCGAGCGAGGCTGTCGCGTTCGAAGGCTATGCGCGCGCTTTGCGCGGCCAGCGCGACAAGGTCATGCTGCAGATTCACCTCGGGGCGGACTATTCGAGCGGATCGTACGGTTTCACCACGGATTTCGCGACAGCCAAAAGCCAGTTCGAAGCACGTTTGGCCGTGCTCGACACTGATTATGCGGACTTCGGGTTCATTCATTGCATCGACGAGGACGCCGACTTCGATCAAGTCATGAACGGTGGGATTTGGGATTATGCGTGCCGCATGAAGCAGGAAGGCGTCATTCGCCATCTCGGGTTCAGCACGCACAGCGTGGATATCGCCCGTCGTTTCCTGGCGACAGGAGCCATGGATTTGGGCATGTTCAGCATCAATCCGATGTACGACTACACGTCCGAGTCCGAGTACGGCAAAGGCGAAGCGGACGATCGCGCCGAACTGTATCGCGAATTCGAGCGTGCGGGCGTGAGCATATCCGTTATGAAGGCGTTTGCGGGCGGACAGCTGCTGGATGCGCGCCAGTCTCCGTTCGGCCAGGCGCTCACGCGATTCCAGTGCATGCAGTACGCGCTCGACCGTCCTGGCGTGCTCACCGTGCTGCCGGGTATCCGCGGTGAGGAAGATTTACGGGAGGTGCTCGCTTTCCTGGACGCAACGGAAGAAGAGCGCGACTATTCTGTGCTCGGGTCTATGGCGCCTCAGTCCACGGTCGGCGCATGCGTTTACTGCAATCATTGCCAGCCGTGTCCGGAGGGCATCAGCATCGGCATGGTCAACAAGTTCTACGACCTGGCGCGGTTGGGCGACGACATGGCCGCACAGCACTATCGCGACCTGGAGGTGCATGCCTCCGCCTGCGTGCAATGCGGGCACTGCGATGACCGCTGTCCTTTCGGCGTAGAGCAGAGCGCTCGTATGCAGGAGATTGCCGCGTATTTTGGCGAATAGGGGAGGATTGCCGAAACCGCGTGACGCTTGTCAGTTTTGGTGATGATGGCGCCGATTCAGCAGGCTCGCTTGTGC
>DVGB01000058.1 GCA_018712955.1 Candidatus Aveggerthella stercoripullorum | reverse complement strand
TGCCGTCTTCCGATACGTCCATGGGTTTCCTTTCGTCTCCACAAGGCGCTCTTAAAGCGTTTCGAGCACCGATAGCTCCAATAAAGTCCTTTCGGTCATGTTCGAGCCGGAGTCGAATGGGGTCAAAACGGGAAAAGCGGGCTTGTCCCGCTAAGTCCCTGCATGTCATTCGTTGACGAAATCTGCGCAATCCGCCGCAAGCGCCACACAGGTAGTAGTTTTGCTTTATGTGCCTTGATTTTCGGGATGCGCCCTGCAACTTGAAGGCCTTGGCCGCAGCTGATCGAGGAACTGAGGCGGAGGCCGGGCAAAGAACGGCCGGCATAGCAAAGCGGCCCTCCGACCGATTCGGAGGGCCGCTTTGCAGCAGCGAACAATGTTTGGCGAAACGGGGTCGCTCATAATCGAATACCGATTCCGAATGGCCCCAGCGCGTGGGCCAGCCGCTTGACGGCATTAACCTTCTGCTGAATTGGCGCCTAGGTCCGCCCTAGATGAGAAGAAAGCTTCTCGAAAGAATCGGCGGAGATGCAGTGCTCCATACGGCATGCCTCCTCGGATGCCACCTCCGTGTCCACCCCGGCGTCGAGGAGCATCCGCTCGAAAAAGCGGTGCTTGGCGAGGGTCACCTCAGCAAGGCGCTCTCCGGCTGCAGTCAGACGAACGTCACGATCGACCACCTCAACAAGCGATAGATTGGAAAGGCGCGCGACGGCTTTCGTCACGCTGGGCCTCGACAAGCCGAGGTGCTCCGCAATATCCACGTTGCGGCAAAAGCCGCACTTCGACCTTATCGACAGAATGGCTTCAAGATAGTCCTCTGACGAGTCATGCCTTGTCATGGGAGTCTCCTCCCAACCGCCAGCCGGCCGCCTCGCGGCGCACCTCGATGAAGCGGCGGTAGACACCTTGCTCGCGCACGAGCTCCTCGTGGGTGCCGCGCTGGACGATTCGGCCGCCGTCCACGACGATGATCTGGTCGGCGTCGCGCACCGTGTTCAGCCGATGGGCGATGGTGACGAGGGTCTTGCCGCGCGTGAGCTCCGCGATCGCCGCCATGAGGAGGTGCTCGTTCTCAGGGTCGACCGAGCTCGTCGCCTCGTCGAGGATGACGATGGGCGCGTCCTTCATGATGGCGCGTGCGATGGACACGCGCTGGCGCTCCCCGCCGGAAAGGCTCGCCCCTCCCTCCTCGAGAACGGTGTCGTAGCCCTGCGGCAGCCCCATGATGAAGTCGTGGCAGCGCGCCCGCTTCGCCGCGGCCACAACCTCCTCGCGCGAGGCCTCCGGCCTTCCGAACCGGATGTTGTTCTCTACGGTGTCGTTGAACAGGTACACGTTCTGAAATACCATCGAGATGCGGGAGAGCAGGCTCTCTGCCGTCCCTTCGCGCACATCGACTCCTCCGAGCGTGACGCGCCCTTCGTCGACGTCCCAGAAGCGCGCAAGAAGGTTCACGAGCGTGGTTTTGCCCGAGCCGCTTGGGCCGACGAGCGCGCAGGTCGCGCCCTCGGGGATGGAGAGGGTCACGTCGTCGATCACGCGTCGCCCTCCGTCGTAGGAGAACGACACGCCATCCATCGTGAGGCCGAAACCGGCGGGCGAAAGCGGCTTGTCCGTCAAATCCTGCCTCGGCACCGAGCACACCTCGTCGATGCGGTCGAGCTCTCCCTCAATCTTCTTGGTGAGGAAGGCGCCGTTGTTCGCGCTGATGAGCTCGCCATATATCATGAACGCGGCGACCAGCAATGTGAGCGCCCATGAGAGGGGAAGCGCGCCTGCCAGGTACAGGGCGCACGAGGCGAGCAGGACTCCGCAGCTGGCGAGGTTGAATACGAGCGCGTAGAGCTTCAGCACGCCCTGGGCGGCCTGCTCCTGCTCGAAGTCGGCCCTTCGCTTGCGCTCGAAGGACGCCTTCGCCTTCGCCAGCGCCTCATCGGACGAGGCGAACGTGCGCAGCACCGCCATCCCGCGGGCGTACTCGATCACCGCGTCGGTCATGTCCTCCTGGGCGGCGGTGACCTCGCGCGTGACCGAGGTCGACCGCCGCCGGAGCCATTCGAGGACGGCGAGCCCAACCGCGATCCCCGCGAACGTGATGGCGGCCACGGGCGGCGCGAACGCGACGAAGAACAGGCTCATGATGACGGCCATGGCAACGCCGCCCGAAAGCCCCGTGAGGCAGATGGTCATGAACTCCTCGAGCTGGTGGACGGTCGTGGTGAGCGTCGTCGTGATGGCGGAGAGGCGCTGCTCCGAGAAGTAGCCCATGGGAGCGCCCTTCAGGCGGTCGCCCACCCGCAGGCGCAGGTCGCGGAACACATGGAAGCCCTCCGCGTCCATCTTGATGTCGACGAGGTACTGGAACGCGAGCTGGCCTGCCACGCTCAAGGCGAGCATGCCGAAGCACTGCAGGGCGACCTCGACGCCCAGCCGGTCACGGTTCTCGAGCGCCCACCACACCGCCGCGAGCATGCCTGCCATGAAGAAGGCCTTGAGGACGTTGCACGCCATCCCTGCGACGAGGCTGCGCCGGGAGGAGGCGGAGAAGCTCCCCGCCAGGTCGAGTATCCTTTTCATTATCGCCAGCATCTAGTCCTCCCCTCTGTCGTCGGGCAAAGAGCTCGTGTGCTCCGCCCACATGCGCGCGTACAGGGGGCAGGATGCGAGAAGATCATCGTGCTTGCCGCATGCCGCCACGCGCCCTTCGTCCATCACGACTATCTGGTCCGCCCCTACGACCGTCGACAAGCGGTGGGCGATCGTCACGAACGTCTTTCCCGCCACGAGCTTTTCGATGGCGCGCTGCACCGCCGCCTCGCTCTCGGGGTCGGCGTACGCCGTCGCCTCGTCGAGGATCACAACGTCCGCATCCTTCAGAATCGCCCGCGCGATGGTGATGCGCTGGCGCTCCCCGCCGGAGAGCCGCGCGCCTGCCTCCCCTGCCGGCGTGTCGTAGCCTTGCGGCAGACGCTCGGTGAAGTCGTGGGCGCCTGCCGCGCGCGCGGCCCGCTCAACCTCGGCGTCCGTCGCGTCGGGCCTTCCCAGCCGGATGTTGTCCGCGATCGTGGCGTCGAACAGGAACGTGTCCTGCGCCACGTAGGAGACGTGCTCCATGAGCTGCTCGAAGGGGATCTCGCGCACGTCGCGCCCTCCGTAGCGCACCGTGCCGCCGCTCGCGTCCCAGAACCCGGCCATGAGCTTCGCGACGGTGGACTTCCCCGAGCCGGACGGGCCGACGATGGCGGTCATGGCGCCGGGCTTCGTGCGCAAGGTCACGCCGTGGAGCACCTCGGCGCCCTCATGGTAGGAGAACGACACGTCCTCGAAGGAGAACGGCTCGCCGGTCAGCTCCGCCCGTTCTGCCGGGCGGGAGAGCTCGGGAAGCCCCAGGAAGTCCCAGACCACGTTCAGGCACGCGTCCATTCGGGATATCTGGCCGGCGGCCTGGGCGAACTTGAGCACGCCGCCGATGAAGCCGAGGGGTATCGTGATGCACACCATGAACTCCGGAAGGCTGAGCGCGCCCGCCGACATCAGCCAGACTCCCAGGGGCAGCGAAAACAGGAGTGTGCAGGGCACGACGGCCCTCACGAGCGCCAGCCACACCCAGCTCTGGCGGAACCAGGCGAGCGTGGAGTCGTGGTAGGCCGCGACGGCCTCGGAGAACGACCCGTACGAAGAGGCGCTTCGGCCGAACGCCTTGATGACCTGGATGCCGTTGACGTACTCGACGAGCGTCGAGTTCATCCTCTGCTCGCTTTCGATGTAGCACGCCATCTTCTCCTTGTAGCCGCGCATCATGCCGAGGTAGAACAGCACGCCGAGAGGGATCGTGGCGATCCCCGCCAGCCCCATTCGCCAGTCGACGGCGAACACGATCGCCGTCGCGAGCACGGGCGCGAACACGTTGCTGGGAAGCTCCGGCATGAAATGAGCGATGGCGTCCTCCAGCTGGTTCACGTTGTCGACGAAGCGGTTCTTGAAGGTCCCTGTCGGGGTGTCGACGATCGTCCCCATGGGAACGCGGGCCATCTTCTCCGCCATCTTCTCCCGCATGGTACGCAGGGCCTTGAAGGCAATGCCGTGGCTCATCATCGAGGAGCGCCACGTGAAGAGGAACTTCGCCACCTGGCAGATCGCCGCCCCGGCGCAAAGCCATGCTGCCGCCTCGAGAGTCAGGGCGTTCTCCAGAAGGCCTGCCGCCAGCACGGCGATCACGACGTAGGGGACCATGCCGAATATCTCCCCGATGCAGGCCATCGCAAGGGAGAGGGTCATCCTTCCCCTATCGGGACGCATGAAGTAGAACAGCTTCGCGAACGCGCTCGGACGCGCGCTTCGATCTTCGGGGTTTGCGTTTCCCACACATCTCACCTCTCTTCGAGCTCCGGGGACAGATCCACCACGCGATCCCCCGCCAGGCGCGCGAGCATATCGTCGTGGGTGATGACGACCACCGCCTTGCCGCTCGCAGCGAGCTTTCGGCACCATTGAGCCACTTCTTGCATGCCGCGGCCGTCGAGCCCGCTCGTGGGCTCGTCGAGCACGACGAGCTCCGCGTCCGAGCAGTACGCCGCAGCCAGGGTCACGCGCTGCTTTTGCCCGCCCGACAGGCTCGCCGGATGCCGGTCTGCCAGGTCGACGAGGTCGAACGCGGCAAGAGCCTCCCATGCTCGCGCTTTCAGCGCGTCGTCGACGCGCCGTCCGAGCACCACCTCGTCTGCGACGCAGCCCGCGTAGAGCTGGTAGTCGGCGTCCTGCATCACGAAGTAGCTCAGACGACGCCTCTTTTTTGGAGAGAGGGCGACACCGCCCCTCGTCACGCGCCCCTGCTGCTCGCGTGCCGCTCCGACCAGCACTTTCGCGAGCGTCGTCTTCCCGATGCCGTTCCCGCCGCACACGACCGTGACGGACCCCAAGGGGAACTCGGCGTCGACCTTGCGGATCCCCCGCTTCGTCGACGGATAGACGAAGGTGACCCCTTCGAGCCGCCAAACCGGGAGGCTGGGCCTGGCCTCACTTTCGCGCGCGACCGCCATGTCTGGATGGCGCAGACCGAACCGGGCGGCTTCGTCCAGGGAGAGACGCGCGAACTCGTCAGCGCCCCAACGAGCGGCGACGCGCCCCGACCTCATGCACACGAACTCGTCGGCGACGGGAAGGAGCCGGTGCAACCGGTGCTCCGAGACGACGATCGCCGTCCCTTCACTCTTCAAGCGGGCCAGAATCCCGACAAGCGCTTCCGAACCCGCCGCGTCGAGGTTCGACGTGGGCTCGTCGAGCACGAGGACCCTCGGACGGCACGCGATGGCGGCGGCGAGCGCCACCCGCTGCTTCTGGCCACTCGACAGCTCGGTAAGCTTTTCCGACAGCAGCTCTTTCACGCCGCAAAGTACCGCCGCCTCCCGGACCCGCGCGACCGTGGCACCCGGCTCGGTACCCAGGTTCTCGAGGGAAAAGGCTATCTCGTCGGCGACGGTCCCCATGAAGAACTGGCTCCTCGGATCCTGCATCACCACGCCCATGCCTTCGGTCCGCTGCCGAGGAGATAGGTCGAGCACTTCCGTTCCGCCGACGAGGACGGCGCCCTTCCTCTCGCCCGGAAAGAAGGTTCCCGCCAGCCCGTCGATAAGGCGCAAGACGGTCGACTTGCCGTCGCCCGACCTGCCGCAGATAACCATGCACGAGCCGTACGCCACATCGAGCGACACCCCGCAGATGCGGCTGCCCGTCTCGGGTGGCTCCCGCTCCTGCCCCGCCATCTCCGACTCGTCGAGATAGCGGAAGGAAACGTTGACCAAAGAAACCGCTTCCGACCCGTTCATAGGACCACCCCCAGCGCGTACACCACAGCGGCGGAGGCGATGACGAGTAAAGTGCATGCCGCATCGCGTGCGGAGAACCCAACGTGGTAAACCGACGTGCGGCCTTCGCCAATCTCGATGCCCCTCAGCTCTGCCGAGGCAGCGAGTTCGCTCGACAGCCTCAGCGAGCGCATGACCAGCGGGGTGTAGACGCACTCGTATGCCAGGACGGGGCGCCTCGCTGCGTCGATCGCGCGGGGGAAGATGCCCCTCATCCTGATGCCGCGGACAATCGATCGGCCCTCGAAGGAGAGGATCGAGACGAACCTGAACATCATGCAGATCCCGACGAGCACTCCCTGGGGAACGTGCCAGCGGTCGAGCGCGCACATGATCGCGGACGGCGAGAGCGTGAAGAGCGCGCAGCCGACCGTGAAAGGCGGCACCATATGGAGGATGCTCACGAAGAGGACGCCGTAGAGGCCCGACAGGGGCAAAAAGCTCAAGCCGCAGACCGCAGCGAAGCTCACGCACGCCTTGACGGCGAGCTTCGGCCTGCCGTTCGCCGCGAGGTAGGCCGCCGCGATCGCCTGCAGAAGTGCCGTCTCGAGCAGCCCGGTGACCAGCATGGCGGCGACTCCCACGGCCAGGAAGGTCGCGAGGTGCGTCCTGGGATCGAGCCCGAGGACACCGGTCCTTATGCCTGTATCTTCCGCCCGACTCATGCGATCTTCGCCTTGCGGACGTGCTTCTTCAGGAACTTGGAGCCGATGAGGCCGCCGACGACCGTCCCCGCAACGAACATCGCCATCATGAGGAGGATCCAGGGAAGCTCCGTATACTGGGCCACCATCGCGGCGACGTCCGCGGCGTTGTAGTACGTTCCGAGCTGCTCCATATAGGCCTCGCGGAAGAGCATGTAGGGCATAACACCATAGAAGCCGAACGTCACCCAGTAGACAATGTAGCCGCCAACGATGCGCTTGATATCGTGATAGGAGCCCTTGCCCCACATGACCAGCTCGCCGACGATGGCGCCCACAACGGCGACAGGCGCGCAGTAAAGCCCTCCCATGAACGTGTAGAGAACGCCGAA
>DVGB01000057.1 GCA_018712955.1 Candidatus Aveggerthella stercoripullorum | reverse complement strand
CGCTCTGCGAAGCAGGGCGCGGGAACCCCGTCGTCCGCTCCATTAAACTTAAAGCTCGCATGAACGTGCGAGCTTTTTTGTTTCCCTGCTCGTGGCGGGGTTCGAACCGATGAGGTGGAAATTCGTCAAGGAAACCGTCCGGCGGACGCTTTCTAGGATTTCGCCCGGTCTTCTTTACGCCTGCGCTTCTGGCGCGTTTTTCGCTTCGCGCAGGGCGCGGGCAAGCTGGTCAGCGCAGCTGGTCGGGCGCGGACCGCACGTGTTGCCGTCGAAGACTTCAATCACGTGGTCGACCGGCATCCCTTTGATGATTTTGGAGATGGCCCTCAGGTTGCCGTTGCAGCCGCCGGTGAAGACGACGTCTTTGACCGTGTCACCGTCAAGCTGGATATCGATACGGCGCGAACACACGCCGCGGGGGGTGTAAGTGTACATGCTCGTCCTTTCTCGCTTGCCCCTAGCATTGTACTCGCTCGTTCAAGCCTTTATCGGCTGCTCACCTTCACGGCGCCTTTTTCGCAGCGGTTGCCCCACGAGTCGATGATCGTGCCGTCCTGGTAGACGCAGATGACCTCGCAGTGGTTCGCGCACTTCGCGCATTCGACCTCGCGGGTCTTGAACTCGAAGGAGCCTACGTCGAATGAGAAAGGGCGTTTGGGAATGACGGGGCTGTCGGCGGCCAGCAGCGCAGCTCCGTAGGCGCCCATGAGGTGCCCGTCCGCGTCCACGAGGACGGGGATTCCCAGCGCGTCCTCGAAAGCGCGCACAACGCCCGCGTTTTTGCTCACGCCGCCCTGGAACACCACAGGTGCCACGATGCGCTTGCCCTTGCCGACGTTGTTCAAATAGTTCGCTGCAACTGCTTTGCACAATCCTGCCACGATGTCCTCGCGCGCATAGCCCATCTGGATTTTATGCACGAGGTCTGATTCGGCGAACACGGTGCAGCGGGCAGCGATGTTCGCGGGGTGTTCCGAAGAGAGCGCAATCTCGCCGAACTGTTCGACCTCCAGTCCCAGGCGGTGGGCCTGGCTGGACAGGAACGACCCGGTGCCTGCAGCACAGAGCGTGTTCATGGCGTAGTCCACGGCAATGCCGCCGTCCACGCAGATAATCTTCGAGTCTTGGCCGCCGATCTCCAGAATAGTGCGGACGTCGGGATGCAGCCGCGTGGTGCCGACCGCATGCGCGGTGATCTCGTTTTTCACGACCACGGCGCCCAGCATGGCGCCTACCAGGCGGCGGGCGCTTCCGGTAGTGCCCACGGCGCGTACCTGATACACCGTGTGGTCAAGGGCTTGCTCCAGCTCGCGAACGACGCGCTGGGCCGCCTCGGTCGGGTTGCCTTCGGTCCAGAGGTAAGAACGTGCGACGATGGTGCCGTCGGCGTCGATGACCACGCCCTTGGTGGAGATAGATCCGGTGTCGAGTCCCAGGTATGCGTCTTTCATCGGCTTGTGCCTTTCGTTGCTAGCTGCGATGCGGTCGGTGCTGCTTTTCGCAGGGAGATCATGTCGTAGAACGCCTCAAGGCGCGTGTCGAGCCCGGTGTCGCTCGTCTGCGAGTCGAAGCTCAGGTACAGCACGGGAATGCCGTAGTCGCGGCTGATGCGCTGGAGCACGGGCATGCAGTCGATCTCCGGCGTGCAGCCGCTGCTTTTAAGGTGGATGATGCCGTCGAACCCTTCCTCCGCGTACTTCTTCGCGGCGGCGATGGTAAGCGTCGAAGTCGGGCCCATATCGTAGCGAAGATAGCGGGATGCCGACGCCCGTAAATTCTTCTCGTGATAGCGAAGGTTCCGGTTCGTGATGTTCAGCATGCGGGCCACTTCCACGCCCATGCCAAGCAGCTTTTCCTCCACGCCAAGGTTGCTGTGCGGATCGACAGCGGTGAAGTATTCGCCCACGATGCCTACGCGCACGGGGTCGACGGGCTTGCGCGCGGGCATGGACTCGAGCGCATCCAGCCCCGCGGCAAAGGCTGCTTCCACGTCCGCACGGCAGGTCGCAGCCCTCATGGTGCGGTAGAACGCACGCTGGAGGCGACGGGGCTCTTCCGGGTCGACGGCGAACCCTGCGTGCGCAAGGTACGCGTCATGATAAGAGTCCAGGCATTCGATGAGCCGAAAGGTCGTGACCAGTTCGCCGACACCGCGCTTGAGCGACACGCGCGGGTTCACGGTCCGCTTGCACAGCTTTATGTACTCCGTGGCGGGTTTTCCGCCCACGACGGCGAAGTTCAGCATGCGGAAATCGTAGCCAAGGTCGCGCAGGATCGACTCCTGCACTTCGCCGTAATACCCCAGACGGCACGGGCCGGTAAACTGCACGAGCACGTCAGCGCCCAGCTCAAGCGCCTCAAGGTAGTCTCCCAGGATATGCTTGAACGGAGCGCAGACGAAATCGTTGCTGTGCCGACTGCCCAGTTCGAGCGTGCGGCGCGTAGCGGGCGGCAGCGTGACGAACTCTGCGTCAAGGACTTGCTCCACAAAGTATTTGAAGGCGATGTCGTAGTAGCCGTAACGGAAGAACGCGACTTTCGTCTGCGCATGTCGGTCGTCCCTGCTTCCGCGTGCTGGACGCTTTCCAACGAGCTTCGGAGGACGAAGCTTTTCAAGCTTCATAGAGACCTGCGCATAATCAACCATGCAGGTAGCCTCCTTTCTTGCGGTAGGCCAGGATGTCAACGAAGCTTTCGATGCGGGTCTCAAGGCCTGCGGTGCCAGATTGGGCGTCCAGGGTAAGCGAGAGCATAGGCTTGCCCTGGACGCAGCGCGCGATAGCGTCGTTGGTCATCGAGTCCGGTCCGCACGGGAAGGCGCTTGCCAGCACGACGCCGTCGACCGCATCCAGCGCTTCGAGCAGCGCGCCCACCAACTCGCGGGTCGGAGCCCACGGCAAGGTGTCAGAAAAGTCGAAGCTTCTTTTCCAGGCACGATGGCGGTCTGCCTCGTCCGCCATGACGACCTGTGCGCCAAGCGACTCGAGCATACGCACGATATCGCCGCCAAGGTACGGGTCGCGCCCGACGTAAGCGTGCGCGACGAACAGGACGGCAAGGCCTTTGGCAGACTGTGCGCGCGCTCGGTCCACCGCGAACTTTCGGGCAAGGGCGGTCTCATGCTCCGTCTGCGCGCGTGCTGCGTGCTGCCATGCTTCTGCTGCCTCTTTCGGTCGGGCGCCGAAGCGCTGTGCAAAGTCTTGGAATGCGCGGCGTGCGGACGTTTTTTCGCCAATGCGGTCGACGAACAAGCTTGCGGTTCGCACTCCGCGGTCAGCGAACGTGCTGGCAACAAGGTCGGGCAACGCCTGGAATTTCGTGCAGTAGCTGGCAAGGCGTCCTTCGTTGGCATAGCCTGGGACGAACAGCGCATCGCACTGTCCGATCAGTTGGGCCGCATGCCCGAAGTACAGCTTGGATGCCAGACAGCATTCGTCGACAGAAAGGGCCTCGCCTGCGGCAAGCACAGCACGGTCGGTCGGGCTGCTGACAACGACGTTTCGTCCGAGCGCTTTGAAGAACGCTTCCCACAGCACGCCGTACCGATAGTACAAAAGCGCGCGCGGGATGCCGACGGACTGCACGTCTGCAAGGTCGGGAGTCTGGCGGAATGGCAGCATGACACCTCCTTACGGTCATAGCACGCTATGCTCCCACATCCTTTTGCGCATGCGCGAAAAAACGACAGGTTGCGCACAAACTCACGGGTGCGGGCAGAATGCAAGGCTTCGCGCATTTGCCTGTCGCTGGCCGAGTAGTGCTCCAGTGAGCACTTGAATTCTGAAAAATGATGGTAAGCTGCTCCCATCCGAGCATGGACGACGACTCCAGGAGAGAACCGGCCGGTGCGGAAGGGGCTTATTCCCGCTTGCAGGCTGGACGCCGAAGGGGCAGAAACTCTCAGGCAAAAGGACTGGGGTCTGACAATCCTCTGGAAAGCCGCAGGCGGCATTGTCCGCCGAACGGCACCGACGAAGCGAAGTCGCGGTCCCGCCGAACGAGGGATGGCCGCGGCAAATCTTTCAGGTAAACCGACAGAGGCGCACGGGAGAAGATCCCTGCGCCTGACGTGAGCGCAGGACCGAGACGAAGGGACTGCCAATGGAGAAAAGGACACCCCTTTACGACGTTCACGTGGCTGCCGGCGGGAAGATCGTGCCGTTCGCAGGCTTTGCGCTTCCGGTCGAATATCCCACCGGACTGATGAAAGAGCACGAAGCGGTGCGCACGGCCTGCGGCCTGTTCGACGTGTCCCACATGGGGGAGGTCGCGTTCGAAGGCGAAGGTGCACTTGCAACGCTCAATCACCTCATGACGAACGATTTCACCGAACTGCCTGTCGGAAAATGCCGCTACAGCGCGCTGTGCTACGAAGACGGCGGCATGGTCGACGACCTGATCGTCTATCGGCGCGCCGAAGACCGCTTTCTTGTCGTCGTGAATGCGGCGAACAAGGACAAGGACGTGGCATGGATGCGCGACCATCTGCTGCCAGGCGTGGTGATGACCGACATTTCGGACGATGTGGCGCAGATTGCGCTGCAAGGTCCCGCTTCGCGCGCGGTGCTTGCGCGAATTGCCGCTGAAAATTCCTTGCCGACGGGCTATTACACGTTCACTGAGCACGTTGACCTTGCGGGCATCGATTGCCTCGTCTCGCGAACCGGCTATACCGGCGAGGACGGCTTTGAAATCTACTGCGCACCGGCGGACGCGACGGCGGTCTGGAACGCTCTTATGGAAGCGGGTACAGAGGAAGGCATTATGCCATGCGGCCTTGGCGCGCGCGATACGTTGCGCTTGGAAGCCGCCATGCCGCTTTACGGTCACGAAATGGACGAGACCGTCGATCCGCTCGAAGCAGGCCTTGGCTTTGCGGTAAAGATGGACAAGGAAGCATTCATCGGCCGAGATGCGCTCGCAGAAAAGGGCGCGCCTGCGCGCGAGCGCATCGGTCTTGAAGTGGTCGGCCGCGGTATCGTGCGCGAGCACGAGCCCGTGTTCTTTGAAGGGCGCCAGATTGGCCATACCACGTCCGGCACGTTCTGCCCGCATCTGAAAAAGGCATGCGCGATGGCGCTTGTCGAAACCGGCGCGCTGTCCGTCGGAGACGAGGCCGAGGTAGAAGTGCGCGGTCGCCGTGTTGCAGTTCGCGTTGTCGGGCTGCCGTTCTACTGTCGCCAGAAGTAGCCGCTTTATTCCCTGTCCCGTTCATTCAACGAAGCGCACGGGGCGCTCTGCGTGCTGCGATCATTCCTGCTGCCGGGCTGCCGTGCGCATGCGGTCATCAGACAAAAGGAAGGAGAGTCCCATGAACATCCCTGAAAACCTGCACTACACCGAAACGCACGAATGGTGCCTGCTTGAAGGCGGCATGGCGCGCATAGGCATTACCGACTATGCCCAAAACGAGCTGGGCGATATCGTGTTCGTGAACCTCCCCGAAGTAGGCGACGAGGTCGTCGCGGGCGAATCGTTCGCCGATGTCGAATCTGTCAAAGCTGTCTCCGAGGTGGTAAGCCCGGTCAACGGCACAGTGGCCGAAGTGAACGAAGAGCTGCTGGACAACCCAGCGCTCGTCAACGAAGGTGCCTATGACGCGTGGCTTATTCGCGTCGAAAACGCGGAAATCGGCATGGACGTTATGGACGCGGCAGGCTATGCCGCCTTCTGCGAATAGTCCCGTAGATAGGAGGCAGCATGGGCAGCTATCTGCCGTCGACCCCCGCTGAACGTGAGGACATGCTTGCGGCCATCGGATGCGAAAGCGTCGACGAACTGTACCGCAACGTTCCTCAGGGCGTGCGGTGCGGCGCCTTGGACATACCTGACGGAAAGTCCGAAATGGAGGTCTTGAGCGAACTGACCCGCATGGCAGACAACAATACAGTGCTCAAATCCGTGTTTCGCGGTGCGGGCGCCTACAAGCGCTATATTCCTTCGCTTGTAAAGACCGTCACGGCGAACGAGGCGTTCTTGACCGCGTACACCCCTTATCAGGCGGAGATCAGCCAGGGCGTGCTGCAGTCGATCTTCGAGTACCAGACGATGGTCTGCGAGCTCACCGGCATGGACGTTTCGAACGCGTCTCTGTACGACGGGGCGAGCGCAGCGGCCGAAGCCGTGCTCATGTGCGGCGAGCGCAAGCGGACGTCGGTCGTGGTGTCGGGGGCCTTGCATCCGGAAACGCTCGAGACGGTGCTGACGTACTGCGCCGCGCACGATGTGGAAGTGACGCTCGTTCCTGTCGTTGACGGCGTGACGCGCCCTGAGGACTTTGCCGCCGCCATCGACGAGACGACTGCCTGCGCGCTTTTCCAGCAGCCGAATTTCTTCGGCTTGCTTGAAGATGCTTCGGCGCTCATCGAGGCGACGCATGAGGCGGGAGCGAAGTCCGTTATGGCGGTCGATCCCATTTCGCTCGGGCTTCTCGCCACGCCAGGCGAGCTGGGCGCAGACGTGTGCGTTGCCGAAGGCCAGTCGCTTGGACTGCCGCTTTCTTTCGGCGGTCCCTATCTCGGGATTATCGCCTGCAAGAAAGCGCTCATGCGCAAGCTGCCTGGCCGTATTGTCGGGCAGACGCACGATAGCGCGGGCAATCGTGCATTCGTGCTCACACTCCAGGCGCGCGAACAGCACATCCGACGCGAGAAGGCGTCCTCCAATATATGCTCCAACCAAGCACTGTGCGCGCTGGCGGCGGGCGTATACCTGTCTTGCATGGGCCCGCACGGTATTCGCCAGGCTGCGTCTTTGAGCCTTTCGAAGGCGCATTACCTCGCAGAGCAAGTTTGCCAGGTCGAAGGGTTCGCACGGGTCTTTGCGGGAGAGTTCTTCAACGAGTTTTTGACCACGTGCCCGATAGACCCCGAGGAGCTCGAAGAGCGGATGGCAGCGCACGGTATCCTGTGCGGCATGCCGGTCGGGGACAAGATGCTGTGGTGTGCAACCGAGGTGAACACCAAGGAAGAGATCGACGTGATGGTGCGGACGCTCAAGGAGGTGCTGTAGATGAAGCTGGTGTTCGAGCTGACCCGCTCGGGACGGGGAATGAGCGTACTGCCTGGTTGCGACGTGCCAGAGTACGAGCTTGACGCATGCTGGCTGCACGCTGAGCCTCCTGCGCTGCCGGAAGTGGCGGAGGTCGACCTGGACCGGCATTACCGTGCGCTTTCGAAGGAGGCGTTCGGGGTGTGCGACGGGTTCTACCCGCTCGGATCGTGCACGATGAAGTACAACCCGCGCGTCAACGAAGAGGCAGCGTCCTTGCCTGGATTCGTGCAGTTGCACCCGCTCCAGCCGGAGTCCACGGTCCAAGGAGCGCTCGAAGTGCTCCATACCGCCGGAAAGCTGCTCGGAGAAATTACCGGCATGGATGCCGTGACGCTTCAGCCGGCAGCGGGGGCGCACGGCGAGTTCACCGGCGTCTTGCTCATTAAGGCCTACCATGAGGCCGCGGGCGATACGGCGCGCACGAAGATCATCGTGCCTGATTCTGCGCATGGCACGAATCCTGCCACCGCGACGATGGTCGGGTTCACGACGGTCAATGTCCCTTCGAACGAGGAAGGCGGCGTGGACCTCGATGCGCTGCGTGCTGCGGTCGGTCCGGATACCGCGGGCCTTATGCTCACGAATCCGAACACGCTCGGCATCTTCGATCCGAACATCGAGGAAATCACCCGCATCGTCCACGAAGCGGGCGGCCTGTGCTATTACGACGGCGCAAACCTGAATCCCATCATGGGCATCGTGCGCCCGGGGGACATGGGCTTTGACTGCGTCCATCTGAATTTGCACAAGACGTTCTCCACGCCGCATGGAGGCGGCGGGCCAGGTGCTGCGGCGGTCGGCTGCAAAGACTTTCTTGCGCCGTTTCTTCCGGGTCCTCTGGTCGAACAGGAAGGGGACAGCTACCGCTTCGTCCAGCCTGCGCAGAGCATCGGCCGCGTAAAGGCGTTCTACGGGAATTTCGGCGTTATCGTGCGCGCGCTCGCTTACGTGCTTGCGCTTGGTCGCGAAGGCATTCCGGAGGCGGCGCGCATGGCCGTTGTCAACGCGAACTACCTGATGAAGCGGCTTGAGGGCGCCTATCATATGGCGTATCCGCGGCCGTGCATGCACGAGTTCGTCATCGACGTCGGCCCGCTCAAGGAGGAAACGGGCGTGAGTGCGCTGGACGTCGCGAAGCGCCTGCTTGACTTCGGCATTCACCCGCCGACGATGTACTTCCCGCTCATTGTGCACGAAGCGCTCATGGTGGAGCCGACGGAGACCGAAAGCCGCGAAACCTTGGATGCGGCAGCGGATATCTTCCTGCGCGTGTACGAAGAGGCGCGCGAAGACGGCGAGCGTCTCCATGGCGCTCCGTTCACGAAACGGATTGGGCGTCCGGACGAGACGGCTGCTGCGCGCAACCCTCTTGTCCGCTGGATGCCTGGAGATGAGTAGGCAGACATCCATGGGCGTCCCATTGGTCTACCGCAGTACCTCGCTTGACCCGTTCGAGAACTTGGCGCTCGAACGGGTTCTGGCCGATGCTTTACGGCCGGACGAGGCGCTGCTGTACCTTTGGCGCAACGCCCGTACGGTCGTGCTGGGCCGCAATCAGAATGCGTGGGCCGAATGTGCAGTCGAGGCGCTTGAGGCGGACGGCGGGCACCTTGCACGGCGGCCCTCCGGCGGCGGGGCGGTCTTCCACGATGTCGGCAACTTGAACTTCACGTTCGCATCTTCGGTCGACGACTATTCGCTTGAACGAAACTTGGAGGTCGTGCGTTCGGCGGTGGCGGGGTTTGGCATCGACGCTCGTCTGTCAGGACGCAACGACGTCACGGTCGACGGCATGAAGTTCAGCGGCAACGCGTTTTTTCGCTCGCGCGGGGTGCAAGTCCATCATGGCACGCTCATGGTGGACGTCGATACGTCGCTGTTGGGACGCTATCTTAATCCTGACGTGCGGAAACTGCAGGCGCACGGGGTTGCTTCCGTCCGGTCGCGTGTGGTGAACCTTGCAAGCCTGAACGCCCGCATTACCATCGATGCGCTGTCGGAAGCATTGTGCGACGCGTTCGCGAAGTCGCGGGGTGCGGCGGCGCGGCCGTTTCCCTCCGCGCGGTTGGAGGAGGATGCGCTGCAGGATGCCTGCGCGCATTTTGCCTCATGGGAATGGCGTTTTGGGTCAGCGAGGCCCTTCACGGACGTGGTGGAGGGCAGATTTTCGTGGGGTGGCGTCGAATTCAGGCTCAACGTCGTCCGCGGTTCGATCGAGTCGGCGGACGTCGTCTCCGACGCACTGGATGCCGCGTACGTCGAGCAGTTGGCTCGCTCCGTCTGCGGTATTCCTTACCTCCCTGCAGCATGGCGTGAGGCTCTTGCGGCGGTCGAGGCTGCAGACGGCGACCAAGCGCTTATGCGCGCCGACTGCGAACGCTTGCTTTCGGGGGCGTGAGCGTCTGCTGTCGTGTTGGGGTAGCGAGGATCGGCATGCTGCTTGCGTGTCGGCAGAGAAAGGACGAAAGCATGGAGCAGCGTGAGCTTGTTGTCGTCGGGGCAGGCCCCGGAGGGTACGTAGCGGCTCTCAAGGCAGCTCAGCTAGGCATTTCCTGCACGCTTGTCGAGCGTGCGGAGGTGGGCGGGACGTGCCTGAATCGAGGCTGCGTTCCTACGAAGTCGGTGCTTCACAGCGCGGAAATCTTTGCGCAGGCAAAGGAAGCCGCATTGTTCGGCGTGCGCATTCCGGAGGCGTCTGTTGACTTCAGTGCGGTACGCGACCGTGCGCAGGAAGTGGTCGGCCGCATTCGCGATGGTGTGGAATCGCTGCTTGCCGCGAACGGCATCGAGCTTGTTCGCGGCGAGGCGCGTATAGCGCCGGGACCTCTTGTCAAAGTGACATGCCAGGATGGCGACGAGCGCGTCTTCAGTGCGCACGATGTCGTCATTGCGACCGGTTCTGAACCCGCATTGCCGCCGATACAGGGCCTTGACGGTCCGCGCGTCATGACGTCTGATGGGATGTTGTCCGACGTTCCGTGCGTGGGCAGTCTGGTCGTTATTGGCGGCGGGGTCATCGGCGTGGAGTTCGCTTCGGCGTATGCGGACTTTGGCGCTGCGGTCACCGTGCTGGAAGCTTTGCCGCGGCTGTTGCCGACGCTTGATCGAGAGCTCGGCCAGTCCTTGGCGCTTGCGCTCAAGAAGCGAGGATGCACCGTTTGCACGAACGCGCTTGTGCGCGAGGTTCGCAACGAGACGGACGGGGCGGTTGTCGTCTACGAGTCGAAAGGGGAGGTGCGCGAAGTTCGCGCCGACGCGATTTTGGTCGCGACGGGAAGACGTTGCGATGTCGCCTCGTTGTGCGCGGACGGTCTTGAGCTTGCGTGCGAACAGGGCCGCATTGTCGTCGACGGCCAGCTGCGGACGAGCGTGCCGCATGTGTACGCTATCGGCGATATCGCCGCGGGCGGGCTGCAGCTTGCCCATGTTGCGTCAGCGCAGGGCATCGCTGCGGTGTCCGCTATCGCGAACGTACCGTGCGAAATCGACCTTGCGTGCGTTCCTTCGTGCGTCTACAGCAATCCCGAAATTTCAAGCGTCGGCATGTCGGAGGCGGAGGCGAAGGAGTCCGGCATTGAGGTGCAGGTTGGGAAATACCTGATGACCGGCAACGGCAAGACGGTGATCGCGGGCATGGACCGCGGGTTCATAAAAGTGGTCGCACGCGCGGACGACGGTGTTGTCGTCGGCGCGCAATTGCTGTGCGGGCGTGCGACCGATCTTGTAGGCGAGCTTGCGCTTGCGATTGCGCGCGGCATGACGGCGGATGAGGCAGCATCCGTCATCCGCGCGCACCCGACCTTCGAAGAGGGCGTGGGCGAAGCGCTTGAAGCGGTGTTCGGCTGCGCAGTCCATTCGCTGCCGAAGGCGCGCAAGGCAGTTTCACGTTAGAACAACGGCTGCAGCAGACTGATAAGGACCGGCACAAGCGCTGAGCAGACGACTCCGTTGACGACTGCGAGCACGACGGTCTCTTCGTTCGTGCACTTGATGAGCATGGGCAGTGTGGTGTCTTCGCTCGTAGCGCCGGCAGGGGCAATGCACGTCAGAAAGTTCAGATGGCGGGCAATCCAGGGTATGCTGAAGAATGAAACCAGCTCGCGCAGAAGGTTCGACAGGAACGTGATGGAGCCGACCTGCGCATTGACCAGGTCGGTCAGCACGACGCCCGAAAGGCTGTACCAGCCCAGACCGCTTGCGACAGCACAGCCGACGGCGGGGTTCATGCCGCAAAGGGCGCTGGCTGCCAGACCGCCTGCAAGCGAACCTACCACGATGCCGAGGGGGATAACGAGCGCTTTGACGTGATAGCGCTTGACTTTCTCGACGATGCCCTTCGATGCCCCCACGCTGATGCCGACGAAGAACACGAGTGCGATGAGAATCCAGTCGGAGCTTGCCGCAAGCCATTCGATCGGGGCAAGCAGGATAGGGGAGAGCCCGTAGCATGCGCCGAAAAGCAGGGCGCCGACCGCGCATGCGATGAGCGTCCGTTCGCTTGCCTGGCTGCCGGCGCTGTCGGCGTCGCGTTCGTTCTTCTCACGCTTGGCGGACTCAAGGTGTTCGCGCATGAGCAAGCGCGTGAGCGCGTAGACTGCCGCTGTCGAGAATGCGGTCGGCAGGAGGCAGAACATGATGCTCGCAAAGCCGACGGATGCGAGCTCGGCGAGGAACTGGTCGCGCGAGCCGAGCATAACGCCCATGGAAAAGATAAGAAGCGTCGTTGAGATGAGCTGGAGGAGCGAATTCAACCGGAGGATGCGTTCAGGGAGGACGAAGGCGCCCACCAAGCCGCCCAAGACCATGGCAACGATGATCTCCACGTCCGGTATCCTCCTTTGCCTTATCGCTTTCTCGCCGAGTGCCTCTGTGATCGAGCGCAGCCGTTAGAGCTTGCTGCGCGCTTGCGCAGGCTCCGTCTTGGTCGACCGTTGGAATCGCGAACAATCGATGGTCGTACGCCTGGTCAATCAAAGTTTTTGGCACAGTGCGCGCTATTGTACCGCTTCTGCGGAAAGAACGCTGCACGTCGCGCACAGCCTTTGCACAGAGCGGTTCAGGCTGTTCTTGCGGGAGTTTTCTGATAGGAGCGTCGTGTGTGCCGATGTCGCTTTTCGAGTGTGCTGCTCGTGCTGCTTACGGGCGATCAAACTGAGCGGCGTGCAGATGCTCTTTAGCGCATCTTGAACACAAGGTGCACGACATTGCGTCCTTCAACGCGCTCGTAGGACATACGCTCGGTGCATTCCTTTGCCAGAAGGATGCCGAGACCGCCAATCTTCAGTTCCTTGCCGGGGGCGGGCTTTTCCGGCTGGTACGTGAACGGGTCGTAAGGTATGCCCGCATCCGAGATGACGGCATGGATGCAGCCGGCTTCTGCGTCCACGGCAGCCTCGATGTGGACGGACTGCCGCGGATGCCCTTCGGGGAATCCATAATGTGCCACGTTGACGAACAGCTCTTCGAGCACGAGCTTCATGTCGAAGGCGGTCTTTTTGCCGCAATCGCTGTCTGTGCAGACCTCGTCGATGAACGCGAACAGGTCGTTGAGCGCGCGGTCGTCGGGCGGAAGTACCAGGGAAGAGACCGCAAGGTTCCATGAGAACGCAAGCATGGTGATGTCGTCTGCCTGGGGAGCGCCTTCGGCGAACGACCCGAGCGATGCCATGACGCTTTCGACCGCTTCGTCCACGCCGCACCCGGCAACTTCGTACAGCGCGTCCTCAAGCCGTTCGGAGCCGTAAAGGGATTCGTGCTTGTCCATGGCCTCCGTCACGCCGTCCGTGTACATGAACAGGCCGTCTCCCGGTTGCAGGTCGAGCTCGTGGCTTCGGTATCCCACGCCGTCCATGACGCCCATCACCAGTCCGGGCTTCGCCTGAAGCCATTCGCGCACGTCGCCACGGCGCACCCAAGGGGGATTGTGCCCGGCGTTCGCGAACGATATCCTGCCGTTCGCTACGTCGAGGACGCAGCCGAAGACGGTCACGAACAGCATTTCGTCGTTGTGTTCGCACAGGCGGTTGTTCGCTCGCGTGAAAGCCTCTCCCACGTCGCTGCATGCCTGCATCTGCTCGCGCAGTTCCGCGAGCGCGCGCATCATGAAGAGCGCCGCAGGGACGCCTTTGCCCGAGACGTCTGCTACCAGGAAGCCGACACGGTGGTTTCCCGCATCGAAGACGTCGTAGAAGTCGCCGCCTACTTCGCGCGCTGGTTTGAGCACGGCGGCGATGTCAAGGTGATAGCGCTCTTTGAACAGTTCGAAGTCGTGCGGGACGGCGCCGAGCTGAATTCGGGAGGCAATATCGAGCTCTGCTGCCGTGCGCTCTCGCTCCGCTGTTGCCTCGCCCAGTTGCACAACGTAGTTTTCAATCTCAGACCGCATGGTCTCGGTGGCGGCGAACAGATCGCCTATTTCGTTCTTGAGGACCAAGCCTGTCTTGTCCATTTCGCCTGCGTGCAGGGTGCCGTCGGACAAGCGCGCTTCCTCGACCGTCGTGACGAAGCTGCGCGAGGCGTCGGTCAGCACTTCGAGCGGGCGAGTATAGTGCGTCTCGAGATGTTGCATGACGATGATCAGCGGCAGGTAGAGGACGGCAGTAAACAGAGCGGTCATCATGTATATGCTGCCGATGAGCGCGGCAAGGTCTTCGCTGGTGCGGACGCTTCCGTCGAAGAAGTACGAAGCGTAACCGAACGTGAGAAAGAGCACGAGCGCTGCTGCGAACAGGCCGGTCGCTCCGACGAGCAAGCGCTGCGTAAGATTCATGCGCGGCCGCTGCGTATAGGGCACGTGCTGGCGGACAGAGCGCGGTGCGGCGGGCTCAAGCGGCGACCGCTCGAGAGCGATCAGAAGCGGCATGCCCAGGTAGATGAGGAAGACGATGTTGTTCAGCACACGGACGAGATGGATGTCCATCATGGACATCGTGTCCGTTTCGAACGGCATGAGCAATGCTGTCACAAAGCAGGAAGCAAGCGCCATGAGCAGGATGTAGGCAACGACCTTTGCGGCTGAATCAAGACGCGGGTAAGGGAACTTCCGCTTGCGGAACAGCACATACCAGCCTAGGTAGGGAAGCGCGTTGTAGGCTGCTTGAATCGCGGTGTAGACGGCAAGCAGCGGGATATCCGCCGTCTCGCCGCTCAACAGGTCGGAGACGGCGTTGCCCAGTGCGCATCCGATAATGCCCGGCCACCCGAAGAACAAGCCGAACACTGGTCCTACGCCTGCGGCAGGGCGAACCTGCGTCGTGACGTTGAACTGGGGAATCGCTAGGAATACTTCCAAGATCACGAAATAGATAAGTCCGCATGCAAGCGCGATGAGGACTGGCCGGGCTCCACTGCAGGATTTGCGCGGCGCTTCTGTGCTCGCGGTTTCCTTGGGCGCATCAGTGCGCGTGTCGTCGGCATGCATGCTTTCAGCAGACGATACGGTCGTTTCGTGGGAAGCGGTCATGCGGTTCCTTTCGCGCGGGCTCGTCTGCAGTTCGATTATCGGTTCTCGGCCCTTTCTGTCAAGGCTGCGGACGCGCGCATTCTCGCAAGCCGTTTGCGCGCTGCTCGCCAGGCGTGCAGACATCTCTGGTGCACGTCATCGTGCCAGGTCTGCCGTGCGTGAACCCCCGAGAAATCAAGCAGGCCCGCTCCGGGGGAGGAGCGGGCCTGCGGGACGAAGGATGCGCGGCGGGCGTATGGGAGGGATGGGCACGCCGCGCGGGATAGGCGAACGAACGTTTACAGCAGCGGGATGGCCACGGTCAGCGGGACTGCTGCCATCGTGATAATCAGGCGCAGCAGGAAGCCGCCAACAAGGACGCCCGCGTCGGAGAACGCGCTGATATAGTGCGCCGGGCGGGATTCTTCGAACTCCTTCGAGCTGAAGAAGAGCAGGCGAATCTCGAGGATAGTCGGCAGGATGAGTCCGACGAAGACCAGGCCAAGCCAGAAGGCGACAGCCCAGTCGCCCGAAATCATGTTCGCGACGGACTCAGCGCCGGCCGGGTTCGTCTGCGCCGTGATAAAGCACAGCGAAGCGACCAGGACAAGTTCGATGAGCGGCAGGCAGAAATGGAACTTCTTGAGTACGCCTACGCGGTTGAACTCCTCGGCATGGCCGAAGATGGACACGAGCAGGACGCTCGCCGCGCCGGAGGAGATGGCCGAGACCAGGAACAGGATGGGCAGCAGCGCATTGTTCCACAGCGGGAAGGTCTGGCACACGCCCAACAGCGCGCCCGTGTAAGCGCCGACGCAGGCGCCGAGCGCAACGCCGATGATGGCAAGCCAGTTCGGGACCGGCCGTTTCATGAAGTCAAGGACGACCGTCACGATGGACACGACCATGAACAGGCTCAAGAACACGACGCCCCACATCATGACCGAGCTGACGTTGGATAGCAGGTAGAAGAAGCGCAGCGGGTTATGCAGGCCGGCTTCCGCGTCGAACATCAGCAGCACGAGGCCGATCGCCACGGCGATCGGGGCGATCAGGTGGCCGGTCTTTCGCATCGACGTGGCGTCCGGATGGCGCCAGGCCAGAAACGAGCTCGTGATGTACGCGCCCGCGCCGAGGCCCGCCAGGAACAGGTACCACGCGATGAGGGAATTCCAGATAGGTTCGAACGTCATCTCTCATCACCTCACGTAGAACAGCTTGGCCTTCGTCAGATCGCCCATGATGGGATGGGCGTCAAGCTCGACGATGGCGCGGGATACTTCGCTTTCAGGGTCGTCCAGGTCGCCGAACATACGAGCGCCTGTGACGCACGCTTCGACGCAGGAGCACATCGGGTTGTCTTCCGACGCGTTGACCGTGCAAAAGCGGCACTTGTCGACAACGCCAGTGCGCGGGTTGTGCACGCGGACCTGGTAAGGACAGGCTGCCATGCAGTATTTGCAGCCGATGCAGCGCTCTTCGTGGACGCGGACGATTCCCTCGTCCGTCACGTAGGTGGCGCCGGTGGGGCATACCTTGGCGCAGGGGGCGTCTTCGCAGTGCATGCACTGCAGCGGGACCATCTCCAGGCCGACGACCGGGAACGTACCGCGTTCGATTTCCTCGTAGCGGATAAAGTCGATGTCTGCCTCGAGGCCATTCTGGCGCTGGCAGGCGGTGCGACAGGCATAGCAGCCGATGCACTTCTTCGTGTTGATGAGCATTCCGTAGCGGGTCATGGATTACGCACCTACTTTCTTCACCGTGACGAGGGTCTCCTGCGACATGGTGCCGCCGTAGCCCGGCTCGATGTGGAAGGGCACGAAGTCCATCTGGCGCAGGCCGACGCCGTAGGCGGTGTGCTGGTCTTCGACCGAGCAGCCGTAGTGGCTCGGCAGGTAGATGGAGGTCGGCTCGATACGGTTGGTCACATGGACGCGCGTCACACCGGTGTGCGTTTCGGAGGAAAGCTCCACCTCATCGCCGTCCTTGATGCCCATTTCCTCAGCGACCTGGGCGTTCATCCAGATGCGCTCGAGTCCGTACTTTTTCGTGATCTCCATGAGGGCAGGAATGTTCGCCGTCTGGGTATGGGTGTGGATGGCCTGCTTGCCGCCGATCAGGCGGAATTCGCCCGAGCCCGGCGTGACCTTCGGCTCCAGCCAGCCAGGGGATGCCGGGAAGCCGGCCTTTTCGCAGGCTTCGCTCGTGAAATGGACCTTCTTGTCGGTCGTCCCCCAGGAAGTCTTCAGTGCGTACTTCAGCTGCTTTTCGGGGAACGTGTGGGTGCCTTCTTCGCGCAGCTCCTCGAGCGAGCAGCCGACGGTCTTGAGCTGTGCGTCTGCCAGCTCGTCGACGGTGAACTGGAAGTATTCGCCGACACCGCACGCTTCCGCCAGCTCGGAGAAGATCTCGTCGACCGGTTTCGTGTTCGGATGCACTTTCTCGAGGACGCGGTCGCGCAAAGACACGACCGGCACAGTGCCGCCCACGAACTCGGGTACCTCGAGGCGCTCGAGGTAGCTCGTGTCGGGCAGGACGTACTGGCAGGCCTGGCAGGTTTCGGTCATCTGCACGTCGATGGCGACCGAAAGCTCGGCTCCTGCGACGAAATCGTGCAGTTGTGCCGGGTTGGAGTAGCCTGCCACGCAGTTGGACTGGTAGAAGATGACGCCTTTGACCTTGCCTTCGGGGATGAGGGAGAGCGCGTAGGTGGAAACGCCCATGCCCGAAGAGGAGACCGGGTATTCCGCGGCGCCGATGATCTTTTCCTTCGGCGCGGCAGGGGCGGCGAACTTCGGGTCTTCAAGCTTGCCCGCAGAAGCGCTGGCAGGGAAGTAGGCGCCGCCTTCGAGGCCCCAGCAGCCGAGCAGCGTGTTGAACAGGCAGAGTGCGCGCGCGGTCTCGCCGGAATTCTGGTGCGCGCAGCCGAACGCGGCGCGCCAGCCCTGCTCGATGGAAGACTGGGGTGCCGCTTCCCACATCTCGTTGGCCAAGCGCTCGATCGTCTCGGCAGGAATGCCCGTGATCTCGGACGCCCATGCAGGGTCGTACTCCTCAAGGCGTGCCGCCCAGTCTTCGAACCCGACCGTGTAGTTCGCGACGTAATCGTGGTCGTACGTGTCGTTTTTCACGAGCACGTGGGCCATGGCCAGGATGAGCGCAAGGTCGGTGCCAGGACGGATGGGAATCCATTCGTCGGCGAAGTGCATGGAATTATTGTAGCGCGGGTCCACCATGACAACATGGCACCCGTTCTCATGCGCTTTCTGCAGTGCGTGCACTGAAGACGGGCGGATACCGTCGCAGTAAGAGCGCCCGAGGAACATGACCATCTTGGCGTTCGCGACGTCAGAGGTGAAGTCTGCCGCGCCAAGGGCCTGCGTCATGCCGGAGTTCTTCGACATGTTGCAGGATACGCCGTGAGTGTAGACGTTGGCAGAGCCAAGCGCGTTCATGAAGCGCTTGGTGTAGTAGCTGCCCGAGGGGCGCGGGTCGTTGATGAGGATTAGCGACTGCGGGCCGTCGGAGCCGATGATGGACTGGATTTTCTCCGCGATCTCAGCGTAAGCCTGATCCCAGCTGATCGCTTCGAACTCGCCCGCATCGTTCTTTTTGAGCGGGTCGGTCAGGCGGTCTTCCGAATAGGCGATGGATGCATAGCCGTAACCGCGTGCGCACAGCGTGCCGTCGCAGTACGGATGGTCCGGGTCGCCGATCATGGTAGACAGGCGGCCGTCGCGCGTGTACGCAGTAAAACCGCATTTCGATGAGCAGGAATTGCACAGCGAATGTCCAGCTCGCTGTAAGCTTCCTGTTTCGTCAGCGTGCGCTTGCTTCCAGGCTTCGAAGCCGATGTAGCCTGATCCCGCTACCGCTGCGGCGCCAAGGGCGCTTTTCGCGAGGAAGCTTCGCCTGGTGATTGCATGCTCTGACATCTCCTCCCCCTTCTGTAGTCTGCTTTCTTTCAAGCGTGGTATGCGCAAGCGGCCTTGCCGCCTAGTCGCCTTGTTTGGTGCAGGAAACCTGCGTCGCACGGATGCCCAGCATCACGTCAACGAGCGCAAGGTAGAATTCAGCGTCAGCGCCGACCGTGCGCAACCGTGCGCGGAAATCGGTCAGCCAGACGGTGCGCTCGCACCAGAATTCGCTTGCCTGCTGTCCGAGTCCTGCGTCGATCAAGTACGCGCATACGGCGCATTCGACGCTTAGGTGGTCGGGGTATGCACTCAGTTCGGCCGGCAGTGTCAACCCCATCGAGCTGACAAGGTCGCGCATGTACAGTGCGACGTCGCTTTGGTACAGCCCTTTGCGCTGGGTGAACGGAGCTGCGTTGGGCTGGTCGCTCCACACGACGTACAGCGATTCGACCGGCATGGCGGAAGCGGGCAGCCCGCCGGTAAAATGGCGTGCAGCGAACGCCTGCTTTTCCTCGAACGAAGGCGGAGCGTACACATGGCACACCTCGTTTTTTGTCAGGTAGTCGGAAAGCGGCGTTGCACTCTGCGCGTGCCCAAGGGGCGCTGCCGGAACGCCAAAGGTCCGTTGTTCCTGGAGCAGACGACGCGCAGCGGTCAAGAAGTCAGCCCACGCAGTCGGCTTGGTGAGCGCTTCCCAGTCGCTTTTGCTCGTCGGCCCGAAGCAGGCGGACAGCACGTCGAAGACCATTGCGTCCGATACAGCCATGCGGATTCCTTCCTTGCCCGCCTCACGCGAGCATGCGTGCCGACGTCGCTTCGTTTTGCACTGCGCTTTGCAGGCATGCTCAGACCATAGGCTGCCTTACGGTGCCGGTGTCCTCTGTTGTGGTTGAACTTTTACACCATTGTTTTGAGGGACGGACAAAATCCCAGCTCAAAGGCTGTAGTCTGAAAGAGTCGACAGCTGAGGTATGCGTTCATGCCCGTTTTAGGGGACGCAGGTGTGCTAGCATCGTGTGCAGAGCAAAGTCGCAGGGCGCACAAATGAAAGCTGCCTGCGCTCCCGGTGTCCCGTGTGGAGGGCAGGGGACAACACGGGCAGGCGGGGAGGGGCCCGCAAGGGGAGGGCGTGCCGCGTCCGAGGTATCGTGGTTTTGCGGCATGGTTCGAGAAAGGTCGTGATCAGTGGAGGCCAATGAAAAAGGCTTGGCTGAAGCGCCGCCTGCAGAGCAGGCTGTAGGCTCTTCACATCGTGGGCTTGGCTGGGTTCTTGATGCCTACCGCTCGCTGTGGCCGTGCATTGTCGGGTTTGCCTGCATGCGGATTGGGGCGGCGTTCACCATTGGCGGCATGTACGTCGGCACCGACAAAGGTTTGTTTACCGACGGTCCGAACGTTGCGACGTTGGCGGTCTTGCTGGTTGTCGGCGTGGTGATGTTCCAAACCGGGCTGCGCTTTCGCAAGGCGGTCGTCAGGCGCATTCTCTTTGCTTCCGTCGCCGTGCAGGTTGTGGCGGTCTTGGGCATGGTCGCTTTCGTGACTGCAGGCTTATACTCGTCGACTGCTCGCTTTGTCCTGCTGACGCTTGTTTCGCTTTCTTCCACGGTCGCCTCCTTATACTGGCTGCGGCGTATGCGCGGGGCGAGCATGGCGACGGCAGCGGTCATGGTGCTCGTGTCCCTTGCCTTGAGCGAGGTTGTCATATTCCTGCTTTCTTTCGTGCCCTCGCAGGAATTCCGCTGCATCGTATCCTCGCTTTTCGCGCTCGGACAGCTTCCGTGCGCTCGTTGGGCGCGCGGAACAGAGCGGGCGTATCAGATTGCCGTTTCGCCTTCGACATCCGACCATTATGCGTTCGTGCAGCAGGGCATGGCAGGGCCGCGCTTCCTTGCGGCAAGCGCGGCAGGCTGTGCGGCGCTTTCGTTCGTGCTGGGCTTCCTGCGCGGCTACCCGCACGGCGACCCCATCCAGCTGTCGCTGGATGGGCGCGTGCTTGCGTTCGTGCTGACGGAAGTGCTGTTCCTTGCACTGCTCGCCGCTGTCCTGCGCGGCAAGTCGGAGACCATGACGGTCGGCGTTTTTATCATCATGGAATTGCTGGCTGCCATTTCGCTCGTGCTGTACTGTATGTTCCACGGGCACCTTTCTTACGGTGCAGCCTGCGTTACGACGTTGAATTCGGTCATGAGCGCATTCTCATGGCATATCATCATTGCGTTTATGACCTATGGAAAGCGCGATCCGTTCTACTACGGTATCGTCGTGTGGTGCCTTTGGGTCGGGGCGCGCAGTGTCGGCCGTATCGTTCCGTACGCCCTTGGCATGGGCTATGTCTCCGACAGCCACCTGACCGGCACGCTTGTGAGCTTGGCACTGCTCGTTTCCACGCAGTTCGTGTTCGTGAAGCTCATGGACGTAGCGGTGTTTTCGGTTCGTGCGCAGGCGACGCAGCAGGCGGCAGCGCAGCAGGGAAGCGAAGAGGAACTTCCCGTCGCTGCTGATAAGCTTTCTGCGGCGGTGCGCCCGGCGGCTTTCGACCGCCTGCTTGGTTTGGATGACGATTCGGGGCTGAAAGACGTGCGCGAAGCGCTCATGTCCCACAACGCGGAGGTTATGGGGCGTCAGTTCCTGCTTTCCGAGCGCGAAGTGGAGGTGCTGTCGTTGTATGCCTCCGGCATGACGCAGAAGCGCGTTGCCGAAAAGCTGCACATTTCCGCCACGACAGCGCACACGCACATCACGCGCATTTACGCGAAGACGGGCCTGCATTCGCGGCAGGAAATCTTAGACTACATGCACGAATACGTTGAGAATGCGACGGATACGCGCTAGGCAGATTTCGGCACGCTGAAGCGGCGGCTGGCTGCCCGGGCTCCTGTTTGCTCGGCCAGCTTCACGTGCGCGGACGACTGCGGACGCTGCGCGCTAGCGTACGTCGATGATGTCCGAGAAACCGGTGATGTCGAAGACTTCGCGAATCTCGTCGCACGCATGTTCGACGGTAATGGCACCGTACTGCTTGTATGCGACCATGAGCACGCGCAAACCTGCCGATGAGACGTATTCCAAGCCGTCGAAATCGAAGGTGAGTTCGGCTGCTTGGTCGAAGATCGGCGTCAGGGCTGCCTCGAGATCGGGTGCGGTGCCAGTGTTGAGGGAGCCGGTCAGGTGAACGGTTGCCTTGGTGCCGTCGATGCTCGTCGTGATGTCCATGGGTGGTGCGTCTTCCTTCTGGTGCCGGTACGTATCTTGCGCACTATTATAATGAACATGACCAGCAGGAAAGCGCCAAGCTGGGCGGCATGCTAGCTGTTGTAGGGGAACGGGGCGTCCTGTCTGCGGTGCGTTCCCGTCGATCGGAGGTGATTGTGGAAGAGAAGGAGCTGTCCACACCGTACGGTGCCGTTGCGTACCGTGTGCGTGCAGGAGAAGATGGCAGGGTTGTTGTGCTCTTGCACGGGCGAGCAGCGGACGCTTCCCAGTGGGACGACGTTCTTTCTTTTCTGGACGCTTCGAGCACGATCGTGACGGTTGATTTGCCCTGCCACGGTGCATCGCGCGCTTATGAGGGCTTCCTGTACGACCGTACCGCAGACCATGTAGCCGATATCATGCGTCGGGAGCTTTCCATGGCGGCTTTCGTCGTAGGCCATTCGGTCGGCGGATCCATCGCGCAAGTGCTCGCTGCTCGGCATCCTGAGCTCGTCGCAGGCCTTTTGATTGCGGATGCAGCGCCGGTGCGCCGGGAAGCGTACTCGTCGTTCGACCGTTTTGCCCTCAAGCGCTCCGCGAGTTCGCTTCTTGTCTACGAGGAGCGTTCCGTGCGCGGCCTTGCGGGGGGCATGGCGAAAGAGCTGACGGCAACAACGGTAGGTCGCGAACGCCTCCATGAAGTGTTCGCACGCTCGACTGCGCTCGAGCTCTGCCATCTGGTCTCCATCGCTGACGGAGGGCTGATGCGTTTTCTTGAACGCCTGGACGAGCCGCTTTCTGTCGCTTGCCCGCTTAGCCTTGTGTGCGGATCGCGCGATAAGCTCAACAAGATCGCCCGGAGCATGCGGGCGTGGGCGTCGCAAGCGAATGTCTCTTTGCGAATGCTGGAAGGGTGCGGTCACTTCTGCATGCTCGACGATCCACGTGCGTTCGCAAGTCTCATCGAAGCATGCCTGTCGTCCGCGTCGCTTTCGCTTGCGACCGAGCGCGCTTCGTGACGGCACGTGCGAACTTGCAGAAATCGTGCAAAGGCGTTCTTCCGAGGCGGTTGGTGCGCGCACGCGGCTAGAATAACCCACTTACAGCGAAAACCCCTGGTCTTGCAGGCAGGGGTACCTTACGGTGCGCGACGAAAGGACAATCGTCCATGGACGAACTGATGCATATTGCCTTACATGTCGTGGAGCATGCGGTCGAAGACACGCTGCGTCTGGTGCCGTTTCTGTTCCTGACCTACCTTGCGATGGAGGCTATCGAGCACAAGGCGGGCGAAAAGGCGGAAGCCGCCGTGCAGCGCGCAGGCAAAGCAGGCCCTCTCGTCGGCGCGCTTCTCGGCGTGATTCCGCAATGCGGCTTTAGCGCTGCCGCTTCGACTTTCTATGCCGGTCGCGTTATCACGGTCGGTACGCTGCTCGCGGTCTTTTTGTCCACTTCTGACGAAATGGTGCCTATCTTCATTGCCGAGCAGGTGCCGGTGCCGTTTATGGCGGGCGTCCTCGTCGCGAAAATGGTCATTGCCATGGTGGCGGGATTGGGCGTCGACTTTATTCTGCGCAGGCTTCGGCGCGACGGGGATCACCGCCTGCACATCCATGATCTCTGCGAGCAAGAGCACTGCGCATGCGAGGAGCATTCTTCCATCCTGGGGTCTGCCGTACGCCATACTCTCCAGGTGACGTTGTTCATCTTCCTGGTGACGCTTGCGCTCGGCGCGGTCATCGAGCTGGTGGGAGAGGATGCGCTTGCTTCCTTCATGAGCGCGAGCCCGGTGCTTTCGGTGCTGGCGTCTGCCATCGTAGGCCTTATCCCGAACTGCGCCGCGTCGGTCGCTATCACGCAGCTGTACCTGGAAGGCGCCCTTGGTTTTGGTGCCATGCTCGCCGGCTTGCTCGTGAGCTCTGGTGTCGGCATGCTCGTGCTATTCCGAACGAACCGCCCCCTGAAACGCAACTTCGCCATCGTCGGCGCACTGCTCGCCGTGGGCGTATGCTGCGGCGTGGTGCTGACGCTGTTGGGGTTCTAAGAGGCCTTTTGCCGGCAGTTTCCTAGGAAGCTTGTCCGTGATGCTCGACTTCGATACGGCAGGCTTCCTCGATCATTTTCCGAAGTGCATCGATGCCGTCGCCTTTCAACGACGAGGTCAGCACCGTCCGGTCGGCGGGGATGTCGAGCTGTTTGCGCAAGGCGGCTGCCTGCTTAGCGGCTGCATTTTTGCCGAGCTTGTCAGATTTCGTGAACACCACGATAAAGGGGAAGTCGAAGCGCTTCAGGTACGCGATCATCTGCTCGTCCAGCGCCGAGGCGGCGTGGCGGATGTCGATGAGCGAAACGACGAGCGCGAAACGGCGTTCGTCGCCGAAGTAGACGCCCATCAGCTCTGCCCAACGGTCTTTCTCGCTTTTCGCGACCTTTGCGTATCCGTATCCGGGCAGGTCCACGAAATCAACCCAGTCGCACTCAAAGAAGTTGATAGAGCGGGTTTTGCCCGGCGTGGACGATACCTTCACGAGGTTTTTGCGGCGGAATATCTTGTTCATGATGGAGCTTTTTCCCACGTTCGAGCGGCCGACGAACGAAACCTCCGGTCGAACAGAATCGGGCAACTGGGCAGACGTGCCGTACGAGGCAGTGAACTTGGCAAGGTGGTAGTTGATGGACATGGATATCCTTTCCGAAACGGCAGGCGGCTGCGCGCATGCGTTGGCGTCGTTGTTCGTGCACATGCTGTCGACGTAGGGCAGCGAAGCGGAATGGCCCAGCGTGCGGTGTGGGCTCGGCCTGAAACCGCAGGAGTCGAAACATGTTGCCCATGGTAGCAGCTTGCGTTCCGCGCTCGACAATCTTGCCTTTTTCTCCACGGCGGGATGCATGCTTGCCTTATACCCTCAGGGGGTATAAACTGACCATCAACATGAACCCTCCGAGGGTATATGAGGTGGCCTTATGATCAATCCGAGCGATATTGGGATGCAGCAGGGCATCGACGGGGAAGGCCTGGCTTCTTCGGGCGTCGACGTCGGTTCGGAGAGTAACGCTGCAGAGGGTGCGCAGGAGACAGGCATGCCGTCCGCATGCTGTTGCGTACGCCACAAAGAGACCCCGCGCAGCGCGGAGCTTCAGTCGGACGTGCAGAAGCGGCTCAACCGCATCATCGGTCAACTTCGCGGCGTCAAAGGCATGATCGAAGATAACCGCTATTGCGGTGACGTCCTCATCCAGCTTGCAGCGGTCGATGCGGCGGTCAAGGCGGTCTCGCGCGAAGTGCTGCAGAACCATTTGGAGACATGCGTTGTCGAGCAGATTCAACGTGGCAACACAGAAGTCGTGGACGAGGTCATGAGGCTTTTCAAAAAGCTGTCCTAAGGTCTCATGAGCATTGTGTATGAACATTGCGCCGAAGGCGTATGCAGGAATCGAGCGAAAAGATGAAGCAGACATTCGATGTCACCGGAATGACGTGCGCCGCCTGCTCGGCGCGCGTGGAAAAGGCCGCAGCGGGCGTTGAGGGCGTGTCTTCTTGTGCAGTTAACCTGCTTAAGAACACCATGGAGGTCGAATTCGACGGTTCGCCCGCGGTCTCGCAAGAGGTTGTCAACGCGGTCGAGAAAGCGGGCTATGGCGCAATCCCGCGTTCTGCGGACGGGAAGGCTTCCGTGGCATCCGCATCGGCAGAACCTGCGAACACCGCTGCCCAAGAGGCCAGGAAGGTCCGTGTTCGCTTGATAGTCTCTTTCGTGTTCATGGTGCCGTTGTTCTATCTGTCGATGGGCCGCATGTTCGGCTGGCCTCAACCGTCAGTTCTTACGGGCGATGCCGCGCTTCTGCCATATGCCTTTACGCAGTTCTTGCTGTTATTGCCGGTTGTGTTCGTCAACTTCAAGTTTTTCCGGGTCGGTTTTTCGACCCTGTTTCGCGGTGCGCCGAACATGGATTCGCTCATTGCGCTCGGGTCGACCGCGTCAACGCTCTACGGTGTGTATGAAATCTATCGTATGGGGTATGCGCTCGGCATAGGGGACGTGGCGACGGCCCATGCGGCGTCAATGAACCTGTACTTCGATTCTGCTGCCATGATTCTGACGCTGATCACGCTGGGAAAGTATTTCGAGGCGCGGGCGAAAGGGAAGACCACCGATGCGCTGACGAAGCTCATGGACCTTGCGCCGAAGACGGCCATCAAGCGCGAAGACGGCAAAGAAAAAGAAGTGCCGAGCGATCTGGTTCGTCCTGGCGACATTCTCGTCGTGCGGACAGGGCAGAGCATTCCTGCTGACGGCACGGTCGTCGAGGGTTCGGCGTCCGTCGACGAGTCGCTCATCACCGGCGAGTCTGCTCCGGCGCATAAAACACCGGGGGAGACGGTGACGGGCGCGACTATCGTGCGCACGGGATGGCTTGCCGTGCGCGCTGAGCGCGTGGGGGACGACACCGCGCTTGCGGCAATCGTTCGCCTTGTGGACGAAGCAACGTCCTCAAAAGCGCCCATCGAGAAGATTGCCGACAAGATAGCCGGCGTGTTCGTGCCGGTCGTGATAGGCATTGCGCTCGTAACGTTTCTCGTCTGGCTCTGCGCAATCGGATCCTCGTTCGAAACCGCGTTCGTGCACGGCGTGTCCGTCCTCGTCATTTCGTGTCCGTGCGCTCTTGGTCTGGCGACGCCGACGGCCATCATGGTGGGCACGGGCCGCGGTGCGACGCATGGCGTGCTGATCAAATCCGCCGAAGCGCTCGAGACAGCGCATGACGTGCGTTCGGTCGTGCTTGATAAGACGGGTACGATCACGAAAGGAAAGCCCGAAGTTGTGGGCGTGCATGCGCTTGCGGGCGTGGATGCGGTGCGCATGATAGGCCTTGCGGCGGCGCTCGAGGCGCGCTCGGAGCACCCCTTAGCTCGTGCGGTCTGCGATTATGCGGAACGCAATGATGCGCAGCGGTTCGAGGCGAGCTCTTTTTCGCAGCACGAGGGCGAGGGCATCGCGGGCGCGGTCGCAGGAAGCGAAGTGTGCGTGGGCAATGCGCGCATGATGGATCGTCTGGGCGTTTCGGCGCAAGGGACATTCGACAAAGCGCAGGCATGCGCGGACGAGGGTCAGACCCCCGTGTTCGTCGCGCAGGATGGCCGTTTGCTCGGTTTCGTTACGATTGCAGACGCGGTGAAGCCGTCGAGCAAAACGGCCGTCACCACGTTGCGCGAGCTGGGCATAAAGGTCGTCATGCTCACGGGCGATAACGAACTGACGGCACGTGCGGTCGGACGTTGCGTCGGGGTGGACGAAGTCGTTGCCGGGGTGCTGCCCGGCGAAAAGGAAGAGCGCGTTCGTGCACTTTCGCGTGAGGGTACGGTCGCCATGGTAGGCGACGGCATTAACGACGCGCCTGCTTTAGCGCGCGCCGACGTCGGTATCGCCATCGGCGCGGGCACGGACATTGCCATGGAATCTGCCGACATCGTACTTACACGCTCTGACCTGATGGACGTTGCGGCTGCCATCGAACTGTCGCGTGCGACCATGCGCATCATCAAACAGAACTTGTTCTGGGCGCTGTTCTACAACGCCGTTTGCATCCCGGTGGCCGCGGGCGTTCTGTCCGGCTTCGGCATTACCTTGAACCCGATGATCGGCGCGGCGGCGATGAGCTGCTCGTCGGTCTGCGTTGTGTCGAACGCGCTGCGCCTGCGTCGCTGGAAGCCGTCGTTTTCGCAGGGCGACGCTGCTGAAACGGGGGAGATCGAAGCAGGAAAGCCCTCGTCTGACGGCGCTCTTGGCTTTTGTGACGCAGCGAGCACGACCGAGGAATCCACCGCGCAGGCCGAAGAGAGGCCCGCGGATGTGCGAAAGGAGTATAGTATGGTAAGGACGATCGGAGTCGAAGGCATGATGTGCCCGCATTGCGTGGCCCACGTGAAGAAAGCGCTCGAAGGCGTCACTGGGGTCCAATCGGCAGACGTCGACTTGGACGCGAAATGCGCGACGGTCACTCTGTCGGAGGACGTGGCCGACCAGGCGCTCACGGATGCTATCGTGGACGCTGGCTACGAGGTGACTTCTCTTTCGTAAAGCGCTTTTCGGCTGCATTGCGCACGGTGCGCATCTGTCGCACGACCGTCGTTGCGCGGACATCCGCGCGAACTTTCTGCCGCCCGTCAGGGGCAAGGGTCCGCACAATGCGAGGAGGGCATGATGGGAAACGTGTACAAAAAAGTCTTCGCCGCGCTTGATGGCAGCGATATGCAGCTTGAAGTCGCGAAGAAGGCTGTCGTCTTGGCTGCAGAGAACGAGGCTGAGCTGTGCTTCGGCCACGTGGTGGATGCCGTGCCGGTCGAAGCAACCGGCATCGACATGGGAGAGCTGTGCTCTGAGGTGCAAGCGCGCTTTGAAGGCCAGATTAAGGAAGCGCTTGACGCAGCACGTGCCGACGCGCGTATTCCGCGCGTGACGGTGAGCGTGGACGCGGGGCAGATTACGGACACGCTGCACCATAAACTGATTGAGCCGTACGGCGCTGACCTGGTCCTCTGCGGCGAGCGTGGGCTCTCGCAGGTTGCTTACGTCTTCGTGGGCAGTGTCAGCACGTACCTCATCCGCAATCTTCGCTGCGACGTCCTGGTCGTGAAGCAGGGCGAATAGGGCAT
The DNA here is from genome assembly GCA_018712955.1 of Candidatus Aveggerthella stercoripullorum. Taxonomy (GTDB): domain Bacteria; phylum Actinomycetota; class Coriobacteriia; order Coriobacteriales; family Eggerthellaceae; genus Aveggerthella; species Aveggerthella stercoripullorum. The sequence continues at coordinate 21,345 of DVGB01000057.1, read as the reverse complement.
GCCTTTCGCCTGTCTTTTCCGACCGCTTTGACGGGTTGGAGGAATTGCTCGTTTCGTGACCGTGCGCGGCTTGCGGTTCTGCGCTGCTCTTGACAGGGTTCAGCAAATGTGGTCGCGATTCCGATGAAATCGAGCCATACTGAAAAATGAATATTCATGCTATCTGTTTGTATGAACCGGGCTTTGGGGGCTTGTCCAAAGCCCGGTTTTGCATAAGTATGCAGAAATCACCTTCAACATGCAGAGCGTCGCAAGACCGAAATCGGCGTTCGTAAGCCATGCGGCCAGAAGATGCATGCCGTTTTTCGATGGTTTCATGTTTCAGCTTTGTTTCAGCTTGTTTTAATTCTGCTGCATAGGTGACCGACGGCATACCGCCGCATTCGAATAAAGTGCCGGATTCATACGTTGGCTCGTTTTTGCTTTGGTATCATTGACGAGTACTTTGTTCGACCCGCGCAGAGAATGGGAGTGTGCTGCGCGGAATAGAAAGTGGGGATTTCACATGGCTGCTGAAGGCCTGCAAACGGCCGCTTCCGCACCGGTCGTCACGCATCAGGCGGTCGACAAAAAACACAAGGAGATGGGCATTTTCCGTATGGTCACGTCCGTTGTCACGCTCATTGTGGGCGGTGGCGTGTGGACGTTCACGGGGGACATGGCCGCGTCCGGAGCGAATACCGGCGCGGTCCTTACTGCATGGGCCATTGCCGCGGTCGGCTATTTCTGCCTCATGATGTGCTTTTACGGACTCAGCCGCCTCCGTCCTGAGCTTGAAGGCGGTATTTACAGCTATGCGAGCGCCGGGTTCGGTGAGTTCGCGGGCTTCAACTCGGCGTGGGGTTACTGGATTAGCGCTATTCTGTGCACGGTCAGTTTCTCGGCGCTGCTTTTCGGCGCGTTCTCGTATTTCTTCCCTGTCTTCGGCGAAGGCAACAACGTGCCTTCTATTATCGGCGCCTCCGTCATCGTGTGGGGTTATACGCTCCTGGTGTCGCGCGGCATCAAGGATGCGACGGCCGTGAACGCGGTCGTTACGCTTTCGAAAATGGTTCCGCTGTTCGTGGTGATCGTGTCCATCATCTTCCTGCAGCGCTTTGATCCGGAAATCTTCATGCAGAACTTCTGGGGCGAAGAGGGCGGTCTGCCGTTCGGCGATCAGGTCATGGGCGCGGTCACGACCACTGCGTGGGTCTTCCTGGGCATCGAGGGCGCGTGCGCTATGTCCGGTCGCGCGAAAAAGCCTTCTGACGTCGGCAAGGCAACGATCATTTCCTTCTGCAGTGTTTTGGCGCTCTACCTGGTCGTTTCCATTCTTGGCATGGGTATTCTGCCGCGCGAACAGCTGGCGGAACTGTCCAACCCCAGTCTGGCTGGCATCATGGAAGCCGCCGTCGGCCCCTGGGGCGCCGTGCTTATCAACTGCGGCGTCATCCTTTCGCTTCTGGGAGCCATGCTGGGCTATACCGTCTTGACTTCCGAGGTCCCGTTCGAAGCGGCACGTCTCGGCGTGTTCACGAAGAGCTTTGCGGTCACGAACAAGAAGGGCGCGCCTGTGCGCACGCTCGTCATTTCCGCGCTCGTCGTCGAAGCGTTCTTCGTGCTGATGGTGCTTTCGGAAGGCACGTACCAGTTCTTCTATGTGCTTTCGCTCGGCTTGATCCTTATCCCGTACTTCCTGTCTTCGCTCTTCTTCTTGAAGCTGTCCGTTACGTCTCAGGACCTGTTCAAGGGTAAGCTGTCGGGGCCGGTGGCAAAATGGGTTGTCTGCGGCATTATCGGCGTGGCTTTCAGCCTGTTCCTGGTATACGCAACGGGCATTGAGTACGTGGTGCTCATGTCGCTGCTCTTCCTGCCGGGCGTCGTTGTCTACGCCATCGGCAAACGCCAGCGCAACCAACCGTGCTTCCAGCTTTTGCGCGACAAGCTCATCCTCGCGTTTATCATCGTGCTTGCAGTCGTTTCCGCGTTGCTGCTCGCAACGGGCACGGTCGTTTTGTAGGAAACGATTAGCCGCAGGTGGCACGTGCGGCCTCCGTTGCAGCATGCGAGTACCGTCCGATTTGGGATGAGAATGCGCCCTCGTGGGTAAGCGGGCGTACAAAAGGGGCTTCGATTATTCGAAGCCCCTTTTTCGTGTTCCTGCGTTATGCAGGGGTTTGTGCGTTTCCGTCTTACTGGAACAAGCGCACGCCCACGTACATGGCCGTTTCAGGCATGCCTGCAATGCCGTAGAACTCGTCGAGCGGGCATACCGAAATCTGCCACTGGTAGGGCACGTCTGCAATCGTCACGGAACCGGTCTGGATAGTGTTGCCGGAGCTGTCCTGGGTCACGTCGCCGGTGGCCGTGCCGTCGAGGCCTTGAGCGGTCACAGCGGCGGCAAGGGCTGCTTCGGCGCTTCCGCTCGTGAAGTCCGCGAAGCGAACGTTCAGGTTCACGCCGTCCGAACGGTCGATTGCCAATAGCCAGGAGCCGTTGAGCAAATGCACGGCTTCGGCAGCGTTGAGCGAGCCGACCCCCGTCCACAAAGCGGCAGCGGTTTCCGCGTTCGACGCGTCCACGTCGTCAGCGAGCTTTACGACTTCCATGCCGGTTTCGTCGGCGAGAAGCGGGGTCAGGTCGACAACGTTCGCGCTTTCGGCCTGCAACGTTGCGAGAATGCCGGCGTTGTCGAGCGGTGCAAGCGTGGACAAGGCCGGGGGGTTGAGCGTTACCTCGCGTGCAAGGCTTTCCTGCAGGGCGGCCTGTTCGCGCTGGTCGGCGTTGAGGATAGCGTCGGCAGAGTGGTAGACGAAAACACCGCCTGCGACCGCTGCGACAGCAACGCTCGCACCGAGCACGATTTTGACGGCAAGCGGCAGGTCGAAGGGTCGACGCAGCCCTTCGGTCTCCAGGCGGGATACTTCTTCGCTGGTCCGGTCGGTATACAGGCGCTCAGGCGGCGTGTAAGGATTGCGGTTCTCCGCGAAATCGTGCAGTTTCTGGACGAGCGGGGGCCTATCTGGCACCACTTCCGGCGTGACCGCGTGCGCTCCGCGCGCCAACGTGCCGGGTTTGGGGGAAAGCGCCGTCTGCTCGTCCGTTGACGCGTTCGCTTGCGCATCCGAAGGACGCGCCGCGTGCTTGGCGTGCTTAGGAGCTTCGCTCATCTGCCCTCCAATCATGATCGATACTCCGTGCATGCGGGAGTTTTCGGCAAAGCAAACTTCGCTTTGACCGGGCCTCATTTGCAAGCAAGGCCGCGTTGTGTCTGTTCGCGCGGGCGAACGTGACGTGTTCGTTACGGGATGAGTATACCATTGCACGGTTTCAGGGCCTTTGTTACCATGATTCGAGCTTGATTGAGGGAGTAGTCGGCATACGTCGTATGTGGCCCGTCAACATCCTGGCCTTGCGCCTGGCGTGTCTTGAACGACGAGACTCGTGGCATACGCCATGGGTCTTTTTTTGTGCGCGCCCTCGACTGAACGAGCACTGACGACCAATACGAAAGGACGGTAGCCGCCGTGGACTTGGCAGTCTTCACCACGCCCGAAGCGTGGATTACCATGATCTCGCTCATATTCCTTGAGATTGTGCTCGGCATCGACAATCTGGTCTTCATCTCTATTACCACGAACCGCCTGCCTCAGGACAAACAGCATATCGGCCGAAAGCTCGGTTTGGGCGGCGCGCTGGTCATGCGTATTGTCTTCCTGAGCTTTGCGTCGTTTTTGGTGCACATGACCAATCCGCTGTTCACGATCGACCTCGGTGCGTACAGCCACGGGTTCTCCGTGCGCGACCTTGTGCTGCTGCTTGGCGGTGCGTACTTGATCTACAAGGGCATTTCGGAGGTCGTCGACATGCTGCGCTTGACGGAGGTGAAGGCGACGCATTCGGAAGAGCATAAAGCGCTTCATATGATCGGCCTGCCCCAGGCGGTCGGCACCATCATGGTCATGGACGTCGTGTTCTCTATCGACTCGGTCATCACGGCCGTCGGCATGGCGGACCATCTGATCATCATGATCGTGGCGGTCATGTTCGCAGTGTTCATGATGATGATCTTTATTGACCCCATTTCGAACTTCATCAACGGCCATCCCGAGATGAAAATGCTGGCGCTCACGTTCATCGTGGCGATCGGCTGCTTGCTGGTCATTGACGCGGCGGGCTTCCATACCGGCATCGAGCTTATCCACATGCCGCTTGAGAAAGTCATCGTGTACTTCGCGATGGTGTTCTGCATCGTGCTCGAGCTTATCCAAATGCGCTACAACGCCAACTACTACGCATGGCGTAAAAACCGCTGGAAGAACGAGACCAAAGAACAGATCAAGCGCGTGCGCGGCGAAGCGGAAGCTGAGTTCAAGGCAGAGATTGCCGAACTGAAAGCGAAATACGACGCGCGCGCTGCCGAGCAGGGGGTCGACCGTGGCGACGCTTTGGGCTTCGATCAGGACCCCGTGCCGTTCACGCCTATTTTCATCGGCGGAGATGCATACTTCCTTATGCCGATGAACAACGAAGACTCCGAATCGCTCAAGTCGGCGCTTCAAGAGTCTGACGAAGCGCGCGATTCCGTGAACGATCCCATCGTCATCGATGCGTTGGCATCCGACCGCGATAAGGACGAGGATGGCCCCGCGCCTGCGAAAGACGGCGAAACAGTCCAGAACGCAACCATCGTCGAGTAACGGCAGGCTGACGAGCGCCCCTCCCGTCCAAACGGGAGGGGCGTTCATTGTGCAGGCGCTCAAGGCCGTGACCGAATCGGCCATCTCTTGAAGGCCGTTGCGCGCGAGCAAGGTATGCGGCCGTACCTGAACGATATTTCAGCTTGAAGGCGTTTGCCCGAACGGGTGATAAGGGTTTTGCCTGCATTTCTCCTAAATTAACCCCCTAGGGGTGATGGACGGATTCTGGTACTTTACTAGAGTGCTACCTGTTGTACTATGCCTTGTTTAGCGCGCGTCGTCTGCGCGCGTTGGGAGCCTGTGGGGCAGGCTAGGAGAGGAGCGAGGTTTGAACACGCAGATGAAACGTCGCCTGGTCGTGGTGACCGGCATCATCGTGGTCGTCATGGCCATTGTTCTGGCCGTCGTGGGAAGCGGCGGCTCGGCGCGTTCGCTGACCGTTGCGGACGCTGCCGGAGGAACAGGTATGGGGCAGCGCGTCCAGGTTACCGGCAACGTCGTCGACAATTCGTACTCGACGGAAGGCGGTGTGCTCACGTTCTCTATCTACGACCCGGAGGGCGACCCGTCGCAAACGCTCAACGTGCGCTACGAAGGCGCTGCATCTTCCACGTTCGGCAATGGCGTGACCGCTATCTGCACGGGTCGACTGTCAGATGACGGCGGCGTGCTGCTGACTGCGAGCGAACTGGTGACGAAGTGCCCGTCGAAGTACGAGAGCGCCACCGACGCGCTTGGCATTGCCCAGCTGCTCGGGTATGGCGACGATATCGTGGACAAAACGGTGAAGATCACGGGCGTGGTGAAGGACGGAACGCTCACGGCAGCAGGGTCTGACGAGCGCTTTGTGTGCGTCGATGCGGCGGATTCCTCGCAAGAGGTTTCCGTGTCCTACGACGATGCGCTGCCCGAGGACGTCCAGGCGGGAACGACGGTGGTCGTCCAGGGCTCGCTTTCGTCCGACGGTCGCTTCCATGCCACGGACGTAGCGCTCGAGGGAGGTAACTAGCATGTCGATGCTCGGCCTCTTTGGTCTGGTCGTCGCGCTCGTTGCTGCCGCAATTTCGGCGGTGATGCTGCTTGCGGGACATATCCTGGCAAAGCGCGGCCGCGAAACGGCCGCTGAGACGGTGTCGTGGGCGGGTGCGGTCGCGTCAATCCTTGCCGCTATCGCGCTGACGTTCTGCTGCGGCATTCTGGTGTTCGCGTTTATGACCGAAGACGTCACCCTGCGCTATGTGCTGGAGAACCAAAGCCACGCAGAAGGCGTCTCTGGCATCCTGTACCGCCTTTCTGGCCTGTGGGCGGGCCGTGAAGGCTCCCTGCTGTTCTGGGGCTGGCTCATTTCCGTGTTCAATGCCGTGGTCGCTTCGCGCGTTCTGCGCACGCACGAGCGCTTGGATGCGATGGCGCTGTTCGTGAGCGACCTGGTGCTGCTTGCGTTCGTGTCCGTGTCGTTGTTCTCCGAAAGCAACATGCCGTTTACGGCAACGGAAGCGCAATACTTCGATGCCGAAGGGAACCTGCGCGGTGCGGCGACGCTGTGGGGTATGAACTCTCTGCTCGAGCACTGGGCTATGGCCATTCATCCGCCGACGCTTTTCGTGGGCTATGCAGGTCTGACGATTCCGTTTGCCTATGCTATCGCAGCCCTTATCGTGAACGACCCATCTGATTCCTGGGTCCGGCGGAGCCAGCGTTATGCCATGTTCAGCTGGCTATTCTTGGGAATCGGCATCGGCCTGGGCGCCGTATGGGCGTACGTCGTGCTCGGTTGGGGCGGCTATTGGGGCTGGGACCCGGTCGAGAACGCAAGCCTGCTTTCGTGGATGATGGCGCTCGCGCTCATGCACAGCTTTACGGTCTATCGCCAGCGTGGCGGTTTCAAGCGCTGGAGCATCATGTGCGCATGCCTGTCCTTCTCCTTCGTGGTCGTCGGTACCTTCATCACGCGTTCCGGCATCGTCGATTCGGTCCACGCGTTCTCGGGCGACCCTATTTCGCTTGAGCTGTTCGGCGGCCTTATCATTGTGTCGGTGGTGGCAGGGCTGGTCGGCCTGGGCATTCGCTGGAAGAGCTTCGCCGCGAACGACGACATCGAAGCCATGGCGTCTAAAAACGCTGCCTACTACTTTAATAACGTCATCATGGTCGTCTTCACGCTTTTGCTCACGTACTTGACCGTGGCGAGCGCGCTGCCTTCGTTCTTGCCTTTCGGCGGCAGCGTTGTGTCGACGGGGACCTACAACGCCATTGCCCGGCCGATCGGCGTGTTCTACTGCCTGATACTTGCGGTCTGCCCGCTTCTTTCCTGGGGCAGTACGGACCGCGCCGCGTTCGTAAAGCGCGCGAAAATCCCGGCCGTCTGCTCGCTCGTTCTGTTCGTGGTGCTTATGGCATACTTCGTGACAACTTTGTACCCGGCGTACGACGCGGTCATCCAGGCAGGCGGCGTGGAAGCGGACGAACTGCTCTCCGAAGGCCCGGTCTGGTACTACAACGGCCTGGCGGTCGTTGGCATGCTCGTTGCGTGCTTGCTGTTCTTCAACACGCTGTTCCTTATCGGCCGGTCTGTCTCGCGGCGCGCAGAGGCATCCGGTGCAAATCCGGTTGCTGCGTTCTTCTCGACTGCGTGGCGACGCTCTGCGACGTTCGGTGGCTACCTTGCCCATTTGGGCATGGCCGTCATCTTGGTCGGTCTTATCGGCTCTTCCATGTACGTGACCGAGGTCACCGGCTATCTTGGCTATGACGAAGAGACGGACACGACCGAAGGCAATTTCCAGATCCAGAATTACGAACTGCGCTACACGGGCAATACGGTCGAAGAGGTCAATGCGGGTACCGACATCCTCTACCAGGTGGAATTCGACGTCTACGATATTTCCGGGTCTTCGGAGGGCGTCTATGTCGGTCATTTGAGCCCCTCCGTGCAGCTTGATGCGCAGACGCAGCAGTCGAAGCTTAATGCCAGCGTCGTGAGCACGCCTTTGCACGACCTGTTCGTTGCATACCGTGGCGTCAGCGAGGACGGCGCGTTTGCGCTCGATGTCCGCATCAACCCGCTCATCAGCTTCGTGTGGGCTGGGTTCTTTATCCTGATGGCAGGAACCGCGCTTGCCTTCGCAGGCCGTCGTGAAGGTGCGGGCAAGGTAAACGATGCGGGCGGTGCGCAAGCGACCGCGCTCTCCGAGGGCGAACCGGGACAAGAAACCGTTTCGGGCATCGCGTCCTCGCTGGACGCTGACAATAAGACGGAAGTTTTGTCCAGTGCGCGGGTTTCCGCAGATGCGGAACAGGATGCTCCAAGCGCGCTCGATACTGCAGGCGATTCGACAGCTTCCAGCGATGGCGAAAGGAGCTGATTGCGTGGACGCCATCGTTGCAAAGCGCATTTCGAAGACGTTCGGTCGGCGCAAAGCGCTTGACCGCGTGTCGTTTTCTCTGCCCGAAGGCGCGTTCCTGTCCATTTTCGGGCCGAACGGGGCAGGGAAGTCGACGCTTCTGCGCGTGCTGTCGACCCTTGCTCGCCCGACGGAAGGCAGCGTGAAGGTGGCGGGCATCGATGCGAAAGAGCACCCTGACCAAGTTCGGGAGCGCATCGGGCTCATTTCGCACCAGAGCATGCTCTACGGCGATCTGACCGCGTACGAAAACCTCATGTTCGTGGCGCGTATGTACGGCATCCAAGATGCCGAAGCGCGCGTTCGAACGCTTTTGAAAGCAGTCGAGCTGGATCATCGTCGCTACGATCTCGTGCGCACGTTCTCGCGCGGTATGACGCAGCGCCTTTCCATCGCCCGTGCGTTCTTGCACGATCCTTCGGTCGTATTCCTCGACGAGCCGTACGCCGGCCTCGATCCACATGCGGTCGAGATCTTCGACGATCTGATCGGGCGGATGCGCGAAGGAAGGACGTTCGTCATGGTCAGCCATGACCTGCAGAAAGGCTTTGATGCCGCCTCGCACGTCCTGGTGCTGGCGAAGGGGCGCACCGTGCTGTTCGAAGCGCGCGAGAACGTGGATTTCGAGGAGTTCTCGCGCTTGTACCACGACACCGTCGGAATGGGGGTGGCCTGATGAAAGGCGTTGCCGAACAGCCCGAGGCCACGCTGCAGGAGGCTGAAGTCCGCACGGGCGCGCCGGTGTCGGTACGGCGTCCTTCGACATGGGCGCATTACCGCGCGCTCGTGAAAAAAGACCTGCTGCATGAGATGCACACGCGCGACATGCTCACGTCCATGGGCCTGTACGCTTTGTTGGTACTGGTGGTGTACGGTGCGGCGCTTGCGCAGGCAGGAACCTCGCTGGACATCCAGCAAATGGCAGGCGGTCTGCTGTGGGCGGTGGTCTTGTTCACGTCGCTTCTTGGGTTGAACCGCAGTTTTAGCCATGAGACGGCTGACGGATGCCTGGACGGCCTTATGCTGGTGCCTATGGACCGATCGGTGCTGTTTCTTTCGAAAGCGACGGCAAACCTGGTCTTTCTGCTTATCGTCGAAGTGATCGTGGTGCCGCTGTTCTTCTTTTTCTTCCTGGGCACGGTCGGTGCTGCCCCTTCGTGGCCACTGTTGCTCGCGGTGCTTGCCGTGGGCACCGTCGGCATTGCGGGCGTCGGTACGTTGCTGTCGACGATCACGGTCAACACGCGCGGCCGTGACGTCATGCTGGCGGTTCTGTTCATCCCGCTTTCGTTCCCGCTTCTGTGGTCGTGTGTTTCGGCCGCCACTGCCGTTCTTATCGGAGCGGAAGGCTTTATGGACACGTTCACGATGTCCATGGCGCTGGCGGGCGGTTACGATGTCGTGATGATACTCGTCTCGTGGGTGCTGTACGATTTCGTCGTGAGCGCTTAATCCGAGCAGTTGAGGAAAGGAGGTACCATGCCTGATCGAAAAGACAGGAATATGCGCGTAGGTGGGCCGCTTGACCGGTTTGCCCCCATCGGACTGCTCGTGGGGGCGGTGCTTGCGGCGGTCGGTCTTGTGTACGCGTTTACCGTGACCCCGCTGGTGAACGGTGCGTCGGTTGATGGCGTGGAAGTTATCAACGGAGTGGCGGTTTCCAACATGCTGCTTCTGTCCCAGAAGATTTTCTACTGGCATATGCCGGTCGCGCTCGTCAGCTTTATCGGCATTGCGTTCGCAGCATTTTTTGCCGTGCGCTTCCTTATGACCAAAGATGCGCGCTACGACCTGCGCAGCAAGCTTGCTATGGAAGTCGGGCTCGTGTTCGTGCTCTGCACGATGGTTACCGGGCTTTTGTGGACCCGTTTCGAATGGGGAGTTTGGTGGACGTGGGAGCCTCGTCTGACCACCTACTTCATTCTTATGCTGCTGGTGTTCGGGTATTTCATCCTGCGCAATGCGATTGCCGACCCTGAGCGCCGTGCCGCGTATTCTTCGGTATTGGGAATCCTCATTCTGGTGGACGTTCCCATCTGTTTCATGGTTACGCGCCTGATTCCTTCGAGCATCCATCCGGTCGTATTCCGTTCGGACTCCGGCATGTCGATGGACATGGTCGTGCCCCTTCTGCTCTCGGTGGTCGGGTTTGGCTTGATTGCCGTCGGGCTTTATCGTCTGCGCCTGCGTGCGCAGCTTATCGAAGAACGTGTTAATGCCGTGCAAGAGGCTTTGGAGGACTAGCCCATGAATCCTGTTTTGGCTGAGATCTATTCGACGATCATCCCGTCCGCACCGTACGTGCTGGGCGCGTACGTGCTTGTGTTTATCGTTCTGTTCGTCTACGTCTTTTTCACGGTCTCGAAGCTGAAGAGCGCGGAAAAGAAGATGGACGCGTTGGAAGAGCGTGTCGAGGAGCTTTTGAAGTAAGCTCGCTTCTCAAAAAAGGACGTGAGTGCAGAGTAGGCTGCCTGCTTCAGGCTGCCTACTCGCTTTCTGGGGCGTTCTCTTCGCGAAGCGGCTTCGTGAAGAGCTCGTAGGCTTCGTCGGATACGACAAGGCGGGTAGCACGGTCGAGTATGCGCGCAGTGAACGGCGTCATCGCGCCGGTCGTCTCTCCGTCGTACTGTACTTCGAGCGGCGGGTCCGCATGCACGGTAATCTCCCGTCCGGAAAAGACCTCCATTGCGTCGCCGCGGTCTGGGTAGTCGCCTTCGCGGTCCAACATCGCTGCCAGTATGGAAGGCACGAGCTCGAGCGCGTTTTGCGCTTTGAGCACGACAAGGTCAAGCTTGCCGTCGCGCGGGCGATTATCGTGCGTGACGGAAATGTCGAACTGAATCTTAGAGAAGTTCACCGCAAGGACGCACACGCCATCGCGTTCGATCCTGTCGCCGTCGATGTCGATGGTGAAATGGGACTGCTGAGGCACGAAGTTCGTGACCGCAGCGGAGAAGTACGCCATAGGGCCCCACACGTGCTTGAACGGCTTTGCACGCTTCATAATGTCTGCGTCATAGCCGGCGCCTGCCATGATAGAGAAGCCGTAGCTTCCGTCTGCAACCTTGATTTCTCCCATGTCGAAATCGAGGTGCTTGCCGCTGCGGGCCATGAGCGAAAGCGGATGGGTTTCGACGGGAGAGTGAAGGTTGAGGATGAGCAGGTTCGCGGTGCCGGCCGGAAACGGCATGACCGGTATGCCGGTATTGCGCAGATGGTAGCAAACAGCGGCTACGGTGCCGTCCCCGCCGGATGCGACCACGGCGTCGAACGACGTTGCGTCGTCGAGCAGGGAGCCGACATCGGTCGTTCCATCGGTCGAGCGCAGGCATATCTCGTCTCCGTCTCGAACGAAAGAGCGCATGAAATCGTAGACAGCGCCTTCGCCGTACCCGGATGAAAGGTTGTTTATCACTAGGAGTTTCACTTCGGCCCTTTCGTTCGTATTACACTAAAGGATACTACGCAACCGACCGAACAGCGCTCACGTGCTGCGATGAAAGGCAACTGTAGGAAAGTGATCATAGAAGACCAGTCGAGTTTCGAGGCGTTTGTCGAGCGCGCGTCGACTTCGCCCGTCCTTGCGGTGGACACGGAGTTTTTGCGCGATAGGACCTACTATGCGCAGCTTTGCTTGCTGCAGATGGCGACCGAAGACGAAGTAGTTCTTGTGGACCCGCTGCAGGTGAAGGACCTGCACCCGCTGGTGCCGCTTTTGGAAAACGAGCAGGTTGTGAAGCTTTTCCACGCGGGCACTCAGGATATCGAAATCCTCTATCGCGAGCTTGGCTGCGTTCCGCGCCCCGTGTTCGACACGCAGATTGCTGCAGCGCTTTTAGGCCAGACGCAGCAGGTTGGCTACGGCGCGCTCGTGCAGTCCGTCTGCGGTGTGCACCTGAAGAAGGCCGACTCGTACACGGACTGGTCGCGCCGTCCGCTTTCGGAATCCCAGCAACGCTATGCGGCGGAGGACGTCGTGTACTTGCCGCGCATGTACCATGCGATGAAGGACGAGCTCGAAGAGAAAGGGCGTCTTTCCTGGCTTGCGGACGATTTCGAGCACCTTGTCGACCCGGCGCGGTTTGCCGTCGACCCGCGCGAGCGGTTCCAGCATCTCAAGCGCGTCTCCCAGCTGACCCCGCGTCAGCTTTCGGCTGCGCGCGAAGTCGCGGCGTGGCGCGAGGAGACTGCGCAGCGACGCAACATTCCGCGCAAATGGGTTATCACGGACGAGCAGATCGTCGAAGCGTGCAAGCGCGGGGCGCGCAGTATCGATGAACTGTATATGGTGCGCGGTCTGGAATCGGGCTTGGGCTGTGCTGACGCGCGGCAGATCGTGAAGCGTATTTCCCGTGGACTCGACGCTCCCGAAGAGACCTGGCCCCGCCTTTCGAAAGCGGGGAAAAACGAATCCAACGTGGATGTGGAGGTCGACCTGTACGCTGCGCTTGCGCGCTTGCGGGCGCGCGAGGCGAACGTCGCCTTCCAGACGCTTGCTTCGCGGGACGACCTGGTCTCCATCGCCCGCGGCTATGACGAGGGCATCGAGCTGCTTCGCGGATGGCGGCGCGAGATAGCAGGGGAGGACTTGATCGCCTTGCGGGAAGGGCGCAGGGCATTGTGCATCAAGGACGGAAAGCTTGCGATAGTGGAGGCGGACGTGCGCAATCTCACTGCCGCGGAAGCCGAGTAACGGCGTTCTCACGGCTTCGTGACGTTTCTGAGACCGGAGCCCGCTGCCGGTATAATGCGTTCTGAAAGATACGATGCTTGCAGGCGTAGGCTGCAAAGATGCGGCAGCTTGCGTTTTCGAGCCCTGCCAACTGAAGGGATTACCTATGCCTTTGTCATATTGGGGACTTATTATCATCACGCTTGCCATAGGCGGCGCAGCTACGTTCTACGTTCAGTCCCAGCTCAAAAAGTACCGGAGGGTTCCGTCCTCTCTTGGCATTACCGGTGCCGAAATGGCGCAGCGAATGCTGGCTGCGAACGGCATCTACAACGTGCCTATCCATCGCGGCGGTCCTGACCAGGACCATTTCGATCCCCGCTCGAATTCCATCACGCTTGATCCGGAAGCTTACAGCGGTACGAGCATCACGGCCATCGCGACCGCCTGTCATGAGGTCGGACATGCGTGCCAGTTCGCGCAAGGCTACGCTCCCATGAAGTTCCGCAGTGCGCTCGTTCCGGCGGTGAACCTCTGCTCGAACCTTTGGATGGTCCTGCTTGTCGCGGGCATTTTCCTGAACATGGCGGGGCTGTATACGGCAGCCATCATCATGTACGCGGTCGCAGTCCTCTTCCAGCTGGTCACGCTTCCGGTCGAGTTCAACGCAAGCCGTCGTGCGATGGCCTACCTGAGCACGACCGGTATCTACCAGCAGGAGCAAAGCGGTGCTTTCAGCGTGCTGCGCGCTTGCGCGCTCACGTATGTTGCTGCTGCCCTGACCTCCATCCTGCAGCTGCTCTACCTGCTTTCTTTCCGCAATGATGAGTAACTTCGGGCCACGGGACGGTGCCGCAGCTGGCTCTCAGGCCGAGGCAAGCTCCCTGTTTTCGCAGCCGCCTGCGAGCGCGGTCTCTGCCGAGAAGGGGGCGGGGCGCAGCGTGCTCTCTGTTTCTGCTGCCATGGCGCTCGCAAAAAGCGCGCTGGAAGGGATTACCGTCCGCTTGGTGGGAGAGGTTTCTGAAGTCTCCAACAAGCCAGGTTACAAGGCTGTTTACTTCACGGTAAAGGACGCTTCCGCCTCGCTTCCCTGCATGATGTGGAACAACCGCTACCGTTCTGCCGGAGTCGAGCTGCGCGTGGGCATGCTTGTGGAGCTTTCAGGGCGCTTCACACTGTACGCAGCGAAAGGCCGCATGAACTTCGATGTGTTCTCCGTTTCGCTTGCAGGAGAGGGGAACCTTCGCTTGCAGGTAGCGAACCTTGCGCGAAAGCTCCAAGCGGAAGGCCTTATGGACCCTGCGCGCAAACGGCCGCTGCCGTACCTTCCGCAGACCATCGGCATCGTGACCAGCCCGCGCGGTGCGGCGGTCCACGACATGCTGCGTACGCTCCGTCGGCGCTATCCGGTGGCGCGCGTGGTCGTCGCGGGCGTTCCGGTGGAAGGTGTAAACGCACCGCGCGCGCTCATTGAAGGTTTGCGTGCGGTGGTGGCGGCTGGCGCAGAGGTCGTGCTGCTCGGGCGCGGAGGCGGCTCGTTCGAAGACCTCATGCCGTTTAACGACGAGCGTTTAGCACGCACGGTGGCCGCCTGTCCCATTCCGGTCGTGACGGGCATCGGACACGAGCCAGACAACTCTATTGCGGACATGGTTGCCGATTTCCGTGCCTCTACGCCGACGGGAGCTGCTGAAGCTGTCGTGCCAGACCGCAGCGCGCTTGTCGCTCAGCTCGACGCCCGTTTGACAGCGCTGTGCGCATCGGTTTCCGCTCGCGTGGAGCGAGAACGCCAACGGCTTGCAGCATGCGCATCGCGCCCGGTGTTCCAGGACGCGCATATGCTGTTTTCGGAAGAAGCGCTGACTGTCGACCTTGCGAGCGACCGGATACGCCGTGCGGCCGCGATGGCGACAGAGCGATGGGCAGTGCCTCTTGAGCACGCTGCCGAGCGGCTTCACGCTGCGCTGCCCCGTTCGCTTGAGCGCGATCGTGCGGCGCTTGGCCGCATGGAAGACCGCCTGAAAGGCGTCGCGCGGACGCTGCTTGCTCCGTTTGAAAACCAGGTTGCGCTTTCGGCGGCGCGCTTGCGGGACCTTTCTCCGTTGACGATCCTTTCGCGAGGGTATTCCATTACGAAGGACGCGAACGGCTCGATCCTGAAAAGCGTCGAGAGGGTTTCGGCGGGGGATGCGGTGTCGGTGCTGCTTGACGACGGCGAGCTTGCCTGCCGTGTCGAGGACGTTGCGCCGCATCCAGCGCGCACGGCGTCCGACGCGCACGATGAGCAAAGTACCGCGCCAAAGGAAAGGCGCGTATAAGGAGAGGAGACGCTCGTGGAGGAATCCATGAAGGCACCTGAGGAATTGACGTTTCGTGAGGCGATGGCCGAGCTTGAGCGCACGGTCGTCGCGCTGGAAGGCAATACGCTGGAGCTTGAAGACAGCCTTGCCCGCTATGAGCGCGGTGTCGCGCTCATTCGTTCGCTGCGTACGCGACTTGACAGCGCGCAGCAGCGGATTGACGTCTTGATGGGCGAGCTCGATGCATCGCAGGATGACGAAACGCAGGACACCACGCTTTCGTAGCGTTCGCGGCATTGGCGGTTGTCCGAATGGGCGCGGGGCCATACCATGGTGGAGATGTTTTTCGAACGTTCGGGACAGGAGAAGCAACATGGCTGAAGACTGCATTTTCTGCAAGATTGCGGCAGGGGAGATTCCTTCGACGAAGGTGTACGAGGACGACCAGGTCCTTGCGTTCGAGGACTTGAACCCCATGATGCCCGTCCACACGCTCATCGTGCCGAAGGAGCACCATGCAAACATCGGCGATGACATCCCAGACGCGCTCATGGGCCATCTTTTCAACACGGTGAAGAAGGTCGCTGAGATCAAAGGCATCGCCGAGTCGGGCTATCGCGTTATCGTGAATACGGGTGACGACGCATGCCAGACTGTCCACCACGTGCACGTTCATGTGCTCGGCGGTGCGCCTATGAACGACGGTAGCCCGGCGAAATAGGAGTGCGCGCACTCCCGCTTTTGCGGGAATGAGCTGCGAGAGCGGCCACCTTGCACACCGTGCGAGGTGGCCGCTTGCCGTTTCGCGGTCGAATGAAAGGGCTCGGGCAAACCGCTTGCCGAAAGCACCAAGGGGTTTCTGCCCTCGTCGCTTTGCCCAATACTACACTTGATATTTCAGAACAGATGGAGGAGGCATTCTTGAACGTACTGGTCATTAACGCGGGTTCTTCTTCCTTGAAATATCAGCTGATCAACCTCGAGACGAAAAAGATTCTGGCAAAGGGCATTTGCGAACGTGTCGGCACTGCCGAGGCATTTCACAAGCATGGTCTTGACCAGAACGAAGTCGTGATCGATGCTGAGATGCACGACCACGACGACGCGATGGCGCTCGTGCTCGAAGCCCTCACGAGCGGACCGACCAAGGCCATTGACTCTCTCGACCAGATTGATGCCATCGGCCACCGTATCGTCCAGGGCGGTTGGTACTTCGACAGCTCCGTGCTGATCGACGACGACGTCATTGCGAAGATTGACGAGCTTGCCGAGCTTGCACCGCTGCACAACAAGGCAGCGCTTATGGGCATCCATGCGTGCAAAAAGCATATGCCGGACAAGCCGATGGTCGCTGTGTTCGACACTTCGTTCTTCCAGACGCTTCCGCCGAAGGCCTATATGTACCCGATTCCGTACGAGCTGTACGAGAAGCACCATATTCGCAAATACGGCGCGCATGGTACGAGTCATCGCTACATTGCCGAACGTGCGGCAGTGATCTTGGGCGAGCCGCTCGACGAGCTCAAGCTTATCACCTGCCATCTGGGCAACGGTTGCTCCGCCAGCGCCATTGACCACGGCATGGCCGTGGACACCTCCATGGGCCTCACGCCGCTCGACGGCCTGATGATGGGCACGCGCTGCGGCGCGATCGATCCGGCCATCGTTCCGTTCATCATGGAAAAGGAAGGGCTTTCTCCCGCCGAAGTGAACGATCTGATGAACAAAAAGAGCGGCCTGCTGGGCATTTCAGGCATCAGCAACGACCTGCGAAGCGTGCGCGAGGCTTCGGAGCATGGCGATGAGCGGGCGATGCTTGCCTACGATATGTATTCCAACTCCGTGAAAAAGTATATCGGACAGTACATTGCGGTCATGGGCGGCGTTGACGCCATCGTGCTGACGGCGGGCGTGGGAGAAAACTGCGAGAAGATGCGCCGTTTGATCTTCGCCGGCCTGCAGCCGCTCGGCATCATTCTCGATGAGGCGAAAAACCGTCAGCGTGGGTTCGAGCGTGAGATTTCTTCGGACAAGTCGCGCGTGAAAATCATCATTATCCCGACGAACGAAGAGTACATGATCGCGCGCGACACGTACGAGATCGTCCACGAGCGCAGCCAGATCGTGCCCGTTTCGGCAGCGTCGGCGTAAGAACAGTTCGCATCCGTGCATGAAAGAGGCTCCCGGGAAGGGAGCCTCTTTTGCATGGCGAGAATAGAAGGGGGGCGTTTCGCCCATTATGCGGACAGAGGGCTTATCCTCGAGCCTGTGCCTGAACGCAGGTGATGCCGATGACGCCGACGATGTCCTCGGCGGAGCAGCCGCGGGACAGGTCGTTCACCGGGGCGGCCAGGCCTTGCGTAATGGGGCCGTACGCCTCTGCTTTGGCCAGGCGCTGTACCAGCTTGTAGCCAATATTGCCAGCGTCCAGATCGGGGAAGACAAGGACGTTCGCTTTGCCGGCAACAGGGGAGTCTGGAGCCTTGGATGAGCCGACCGAAGGCACGATGGCTGCGTCCAGCTGCAATTCGCCGTCGAGAGCCAGTTCGGGGGCGAGCTCTTTGGCAAGGGCGGTCGCTTCTTCGACCTTCGCGCGGTCGGCGGTCGCAACTGCCGAACCCTTCGTCGAATGCGACAGGAGGGCAACCGTCGGCTCAGTGCCCATAAGCGTACGCCACGACTGTGCGGAGTTCACTGCGATGTGCGCAAGCTTCTCGGCATCAGGCTGGATTTCCAGACCGCAGTCAGCAAAGATGAAGGTACCGTCCTGGCCGTAGGCGCAGTCCGGAACGACCATGACGAAGAACGCGCTTACCAGCTTCACGCCCGGAGCAGTCTTGAGGACTTGAAGGGCGGCGCGCAGGACGTCAGAGGTGGAGTGGCACGCGCCGCAGACCATGCCGTCCGCATCCCCGTTCTTCACGATCATATTGCCGAAGTAGAGTACGTTGTCCATGAGCGCAAGCGCCTGCTCTTCGGTCATGCCCTTATGCTTGCGCAGCTCGTAGAGCTTCGCGGCATAGTCCTCGCGCTCAGGCGCCGTGCGGACGTCGACGATGCGGGCGCCGTCCAGAGCGTACGGGCTGGCCTTGATGGCCTCGGCGTCGCCCAGGATGATCAGGTCGGCGACACCCTGCTCAAGGATCGTCTGCGCCGCCTGCAGCGTGCGCTCGTCGTCGCCTTCCGGCAGGACGATGGTCTTTTTCTCGGTCTTCGCGCGCGCGAGCACCGCGTCGAGGAATGCGCTCATGAACCGTCCTTTCTCTCCTGTTTGCAATCAGTATTGTCTTTTTATGGTAACCCACGATTGAAGGCGCCTTCTCGCTAAAATGGCTACTCGGTGTAAATGGATGACGAAGTCGGCGGGGTGCGGGCTGCGGTGTGTATCGCGGCCCTGCGGACTAGAGGAGGTTGTGCTCGATGGCCGTTCGCTACCGCAGTTATCTTGAGGTCGGTCCGCGCGATTTCGATGCAGTCGTCGTGGGGGCAGGGCTTGCAGGCAGCGTGGTCGCGCGAGAGCTCGCGGAGCGTGCAGGCATGCGCGTTCTCGTGCTGGAAAAACGCCCGCGCATCGGTGGCAACCTTTCTGACGGCTACAACGACGACGGTATTTTGGTGCATCATTACGGACCGCACGTCTTCCACACATCAGACGAGCGCGTGATCGCGTACCTGAAGCGTTTTGCCCGTTGGCGTCCGTACGAGCACCGTGTTCTTGCGAATTGGTACGGCACCTACCTGCCGGTGCCTTTCAATCGTACTTCGCTTGAGATCGCATTCGGGCACGACCGCTCCCGCGAGCTGTTCGCGCGCCTGTGCGAAGTGTTCGGCGAAGGCGCAGAGATCACGGTGGGGGAGTTGCTTTCCTGCGACGATGACGGCCTGCGCGAAGTGGGCGAATTCGTCTACAAGAACGTCTTCTCGTACTACAGCGAGAAGCAGTGGGGTGTTCCTGCGGACGAAGTGGACGAGCGGATTATCGGCCGCGTGCCGGTGCGCATTTCGAATGACGACCGCTATTTCACCGACAGCTTCCAAGGCGTTCCGGTCGAAGGCTACACGTGCTTCTTCGAATCGCTGCTCGGTCATGACAACATCACTGTTTGCCTGGACATGGAGGCCGAGAATGCTTTTGACCTGGTGTTTGAAAGCAGGGAGGCCACGTCGCCGCTCTCTTCTATCAAAGTGAAAGACCGTACGTTCACGGGCCCTATCGTCTATACGGGCCCGCTTGACGAACTTTTCCTTTCCCGTTTCGGGCGCTTGCCGTACCGCAGTATCGACTTCGCGTTCGAGACGATCGAGCGAGAGCACGTGCTGCCGTGCGGTACGGTGAACTTCACCGTAACCGAAGACTACACGCGCATGACCGAGTTTACCTGGCTTACGGGGCAGCACAGCCAGCGCACGACCGTCGTGCGCGAATATCCCTGCGCATACGAGGACGCGTACACGCAGGTGCCGTGCTACCCTATCATTAACGAAGCGAACCTTGCTCACTACGAACAGTACCGCTCGTTTACGGTAACGCTGCCGAACTTCCATCCGATGGGTCGGCTGGCCGAATACCGCTATTACGACATGGATGCCGTGGTCGCGCGCGCTTTGCAGCTTGCCGACCAGCTGTGCGATAACAACGCGATATAGGGGACAGGGAGGACCCGTGAAGACCATTTCGTTTGCCATACCATGCTACAATTCCGCCGCTTACATGGACAAATGCATCGAATCTTGCCTTGCATGCGGGGAAGACATCGAAGTGATCATCGTGGACGACGGGTCCACCAAAGACGAAACCCCTCAGAAAGCCGACGAATGGCAGCGCCGATATCCCGACATCGTCAAGGTCGTGCACCAGGAAAACGGTGGGCATGGAGCGGCCGTAAACGCAGGACTTGCAGCCGCCGAAGCGCTGTACTTCAAAGTGGTCGACTCCGACGACTGGCTTGACGCGGACGCCATGGCAGAGGTCATGGCCTACCTGCGCCGCCAGATCGAACGACGCGACGCGACGGATTTGGTCGTCGCCAACTACGTCTACGAAAAGGTATTTGAGGACAAGCGTACGGCAATGCGCTATCGCAACGTCTTCCCGGTGGGCAAGGAGTTCGGCTGGCGCGATATCGGGCATTTCAGCCCGAGCCAATATCTGCTCATGCATTCGGTCATCTACCGTACCGAGCTTCTGAAGGATATGGGGCTCGCGCTGCCCGAGCATTGCTTCTACGTGGACAATATCTTCGTGTACGTGCCGCTGCCGCACGTGAAATCCGTCTATTATCTGGACGTCGACATGTACCGCTACTTTATTGGGCGCGAAGGCCAGAGCGTGAACGAAGACGTCATGTACCGGCGCATTGATCAGCAGCTGCGCATCACGCGGATCATGATCGATTCGGTCGATCTGCCGGATGCCGTGGCGGAAAAGAAGCTCGAGCATTACATGGAGAACTACCTCTCCATGATGATGTGCATCTGCAGCACGTTCCTTCGCATGCACAAAAAGGAAGAGGACGAAGCGAAACTGCGCGACATCTGGCGCTATCTCGAAGAGCGCAATCCTGTGCTGTACAAGCGCGTACGGCACAACGTGCTGAACATCGGCGCCAATCTGCCGACCGAGGCAGGACGTGTCATCGGCCAGACGGGCTACAAAATGGCGCAGAAGATCTTTAAGTTCAATTAAGCTCCGTCGTTCTACGAACGACGGAACGAGTCGACGCCGCGAAGCGCCGGAAGCACGCCATCTTCGCGCGATTCCGGAGGCCCGCGTACCGAAGTACGCTTCGTCACCGGAATCCCCGAACCTGGCGCACCCTGACGCTTCTCGCTGACCTTACAAACGACCTGGGCGACAAAACGTTCATGCTGATAGCGCTCGGGTACAATGTCGGCATGGACAGTGCACCATTGACATATCCCGCCTGGAACGGGCGCGCCATCCTGCTGGTGGACCTGGACGCGTTCTTCGCGTCGGTAGAACAGCTGGACCATCCGGCATGGCGCGGCAAGCCGGTGATCGTGGGCGGTGACGCTGACAAGCGCGGTGTGGTGAGCACGTGCAGCTACGAGGCACGCGCGTATGGCGTGCGCAGCGCCATGCCGGCGGTGATGGCCGCGAAACTGTGCCCGGACGCCATTTGGACGCACGGTCATTTCGACCGCTATCGCGAGGTTTCGAACCAGGTGATGGCCATTTTGCGCGACGAGACGCCGCTGGTGCAGCAAGTGAGCATCGACGAGGCGTTCTTGGACGTCACGCCCACACCCCATGTGCCTGAGCATCC
>DVGB01000056.1 GCA_018712955.1 Candidatus Aveggerthella stercoripullorum | reverse complement strand
GCTGCCGACGGACGAGAGGTCTATCTGCGCGACATCTGGCCAAGCGAAGCGGAGATCCAGGCGCTTTTGGACAAGAGCGTGGACGAGAGCCTGTATGAAGAAGGCAGTGCGGGCATGTTCGACGGAGATGCCGCCTGGCAGGAACTCGGACGAGAGCCGAGCGACGTGTTCGCTTGGGACGACGCTTCCACGTATGTGCGCCGGGCGACCTATTTCGACGGGATGGGCTCAGACCCGCAGCCGCCGAAGGCGGTGGAGGGTGCTCGGGCGCTGTGCATGCTCGGTGACTTCATTACGACCGACCATATTTCGCCCGCAGGCGCTATCGCGCTCGATTCTCCGGCGGCCCGCTATCTCGAAGAGCGCGGGGTGGAGCCTGCGGACTTCAACACGTACGGTTCGCGTCGCGGCAACCATGAGGTCATGGCGCGCGGCACTTTTGCCAACGTGAAGCTTGAGAACAAGCTGGCAGAAGGCCGGAAGGGCGGCTGGACGCGCAATCCGCTGGACGGCAACCTGACCTCCATCTTCGAGGCTGCCGAGGCATGCCAGGAAGCGCAGGTGCCCCTCGTGGTCTTGGCGGGCAAAATGTACGGCAGCGGCTCCTCGCGCGACTGGGCGGCGAAAGGCCCCATGCTGCTGGGCGTGCGCGCAGCGTTCGCCGAAAGCTTCGAACGCATTCACCGTTCGAACCTGATCGGCATGGGAATTCTTCCGCTGCAGTTCCAGGACGGCGAAAGCGCCGCCACGCTGGGGCTGGACGGGAGCGAGACGTTCGACATCGAGGCTATCGACTTCTCGAACGGCCTACCGAACCCCGCGAATGCGCAGGTGACGGCAGAGAAGCCAGACGGCACGAAGACCGAGTTCACCGTCGTCGTGCGCGTTGATACGCCCACGGAAGGCCATTACTTCCATCATGGCGGCATCCTGCAATACGTCCTTCGCCAGCTGGCGCACTAGCAGTTTTGGCAGGGTGACGGCGCAAGCGCGCACGTAGCCGACGGCTTCGGGAACGTGCCCTGTGCGCTGTCCCGCAACGCGATAGATGACGCTTCCACAACGGCTCCCCAAGTAGGGGAGCCGTTCTTGTTACAATGCTGAGCATGCTATCGACCCAAGGGTTACAAGGAGTGATGTCGTGAGTCAGCAATCTGGTTTCGATGCCCTGCTCGAGGCGCTGCGCGCTTCTGGCATGGACGTCGGTGCAGGCGGGGGTTCTCCGTTCGGCGGCGGGTCTTCGTCAAGCGGAGGAGCCCAGGAGCCGGGGTCTTCCGCGTCTTCCGACGGAGGGTCCGCCAAGCAGGGCGGTTTCGGCGGTTTCGGCGGCGGCGGGAAGCGCGGAGGCGGACACGTGGCCATGCCGTCTTTCTCTGCCGCTCTGGCGGAATGGGGCAAGAAAGCGCTCGTGGTGACCATTATCGTGGTCGTTGTGCTGGCGCTTGCTGCCTATTGGTGGTTCCATCCGCCCATCAACATCCATAGCGTGGACACGTGGATGTTCGTGGCGGTGTTCATCCTGCTCCCGCTCTTCGTGGCGTTCCGCACCCGTTCTGCTGCGTACAAAAGCGGCACGAAGAAGGTTTCTCCCAACGAGGGCAAGGCGAAAGGCTTCCGGATCGCCTCGTGGATTCCGGTCGCCATCGTGGTGGTCGGCCTTGTGGGCGGTATCATGTCCTATCCGTTCTTCCCAGGAAACGCGTCGAAGTACGCTAACGTCCTTCAGGTGCAGGACAGCACGTTCGCTGACGATATCCAGCAGGTCAACTATTCGGAGATTCCGGTTATCGACCACGACTCCGCAGTGCGCCTGGGCAACACGCAGCTCGGCTCTATCCCCGAATATGTCAGCCAGTTCGAGATTTCGAACCTGTACAGCCAGATCAACTATCAGCAGGAGCCGGTGCGCGTAAGCCCGCTCGGGTATGCCGACCTGTTCAAATGGCTGACGAACCGCGAGAAGGGCCTGCCGGCGTATTCGCTCGTCAACATGACCACCCAGGAAGCCCAGATCGTGAGCTTCCCGGAAGGTGAAGGGATGAAGTACTCCCAGTCTGAACCGCTCGCGCGCAACATCGACCGTTACGTGCAGCTGAAGTACCCCTTCTATATGTTCGACGAGAAGTCGTTCGAGATTGACGACGACGGTCGTCCGTGGTGGATTTGCCCTGTCCAGACGCGTACGATCGGTCTGTTCGGCGGCACGACTATCGACCGCGTAGTCCTGGTGGACGCCATTACCGGCGAATGCCAGGACCTGGCCATCGGGGACTGCCCGCAGTGGGTCGACCGCGCCTATCCGTCCGACCTGCTCATCGAGCAGTACAACTGGCACGGAGCGTATGCAGGGGGCTTCCTGAACTCCATCTTTGGCCAGCAGGGCGTGGTCCAGACCACGCCGGGGACCGACGGCATGCAGGGCTACAACTACATCGCAAAAGACGATGACGTGTGGGTCTACACGGGCGTGACCTCTGCGACGTCCGACAACTCCATCGTCGGTTTCGTCCTCGTGAACCAGCGCACGGCGGAGGCCCACTTCTATTCGGTGTCCGGCGCTACGGAAGACCGCGCTATGCGCTCTGCCGAAGGCGCGGTGCAGGATTTGGGCTATAACGCGACCTTCCCCATCCTTATCAACGTGTCCGACCGTCCGACGTACTTCATGTCGCTCAAGGACGGCGAAGGCACGGTCAAGCAGTTCGCGATGGTGGATATCCAGAGCTACCAGAACGTTGCGGTCGGCACGACGGTGGCGGAATGCCAGAAGTCGTACGAGGCGCTGCTTGCGTCGGCGGGCGTGATCTCTGCGGACAGTTCGCCGAACACTGCGATGGAGTCTGCAACAGGCACGATCGCGACCATGGTCGAAGCGGTCATCGAGGGCAACTCGCACTTCTACGTGACGCTCGAAGGGGACGACCGCATCTTCGACTGCGCGCTGCCGAGCATGCTGCCTATCGTGACGTACGCGGTCGGCGACGAAGTGACGTTCGAGTTCACGTCCGGCGAGTCGACGTGCACGGTCACGTCCGTAGGCGGCACGGTGGCGCGGGCTGAAGAGAGCGCGCAGCCCCAGGGCGAAGCCCAGCCGCAGGGAGAAACGTCCGCGCAACAGGCAAGCGAGGCGTCTTCCACGGGGCAGGAAGGCCAGCAGGCGTAAATTTGCGGTGGGTGCTTGTCGCCCTGCCTGCGTGCAGTATTGCCGAGCCAAAAAGGAACGAGCCGGGCATGGCGCCCGGCTCGTTTTTTCGTGCGTACGCCTGTTGGACGACTTGCCGCTATGCGTCCGGCGTGACCGGTGCGCCGTTGAAGATGCGCATCATGATGGTCGCCAGCTGGGCGCGCGAGCAATCGTCCTGCGGTGCGAGGGCGGTCGTCCCGTCGGGCTGTTCGACGCCATTGATGACGCCTGCTGCCACTGCCCATGCCATGCTTTCATGCGCCCAATCGGACAGAGCGGACTCGTCGGAGAACGAGGAAAGGTCGGCTCGTCCTGTGACGTCCTGTCCACGTTGCTCTTCCCAGCGCATCATGACGATTGCTGCCTGTTCGCGAGAGAGCACGTCGTCCGGGCCGAACAGGCCGGTGTCACCGTAGCCTTCGAACAGGCCTTCGGCGTATGCCCAAGCAACGGCCTGCGCGAACCAGTCGTCTTCGGTCACGTCAGTGAACGGAATGTCTTCCTGCGACGTCGGGTTGCCTTCGGCATT
Organism: Candidatus Aveggerthella stercoripullorum; assembly: GCA_018712955.1. Taxonomy (GTDB): domain Bacteria; phylum Actinomycetota; class Coriobacteriia; order Coriobacteriales; family Eggerthellaceae; genus Aveggerthella; species Aveggerthella stercoripullorum. The sequence goes on along the minus strand of DVGB01000056.1, from coordinate 6,136 downwards.
CCAGAGCATCGTTGCCAGCTGAGCGCGGGTGATGGCGCCGTCCGGCTCCATGCGGCCTGTGTCGCCGACGCCCTGGAGGATACCGTTGAGAATCGCCCAGTCAATGCTTTCGTGATACCACTGCGCCGTGTCGACGTCGGAGAAGCGATTCGACGGGCAAAGCTCAAGCGCAGCGACCGTCGAGGGGAGCTCGCCGATCGTGACGGTGGTGCTTGCAGCGCGGAGCCCTTCGCTTGCTTCTACGGTATAGGTGCCGTCGGGGAGGGCGCGCGGGAAACGGTAGTATCCGGCGTGGCTACCGTCCAGCCATTCGACGGCTTCGTACTCGGTGCCGTCGGCGGCGGTGGCGCGAACGGTCTCAAGTCCGGTTGCCGGCTGGCCTTCGTCGGTCACGAAGACAAGGGCGCTTTCCATGCCGAAGACGACGCGCTGGGAAGCACCTTCAAGGGCGATTTCGTCCGTGAGCGTCAGGTCGTCTGCGGCGTAGGTCCACACGGACACGAAATCTTTGCCGCCGAAATCGTTCTCGGCATAGCTGAGCATGCCGCCCTCAAGGGCGCCGATGGTAGGGTCGAGGATGACCGGGTCGTTGCTCCACTGCTCTTCGAAAGCCCAGAACGCAATGGCGAACTGGGTGCCCTCGGCAGTGAGGGACGGGTTTCCCCTGAGCGTCAAGGTGCCGCGGTCCTCGATGCCGCTTACGGTCTGGTTAGGGATAATGTTGATGCCCACGGTAGACTCGGCGTCGTCTCCCAGTGCTGTGACGGTCGCGTCGGCTATCGTCAGATCGCCGTTCATGCGAAGCGCCATGCTGCGCGTGCCGATGCCCTCGGAGCGCAGGTCGGCGTTCTCGACGAGCATGCTTCCGGTGACATCCATGACGATTCCTTCGCTCGCCACGCTCACGCGCGACCGGTCGACGATCTCAAGGCCGCCGTTCGCGGTGATTGCCCCGTCGATCGTGTTGACGTGCGCAGTGAGCTCGGAGTTGGAGATGGCCGCCATGCCCTGGAAGATGGCGCGCGAGCCTTCGATGACGACCTCGTCGGAGACGTCGGCGATCATGGTCTCGCCCTGGACGTACAGGGCGCTCCCGTTGAACACGGTATTTTCGACGCCGAATTTCACGAGGCCTGCATCGGTGATGTTGAGGCTGCCTTCGGTGCGCAGTCCGTATTCGCTGCCGACGGTCGCGACGGTGGCGTCGGCATTGATGACGACATCGCCGCTCGCGACGATGCCTTCGGACCCGAGATTGTTGGGGGCATCAACGGTTGTTGCGGCGACGTTGAGCTCGACCGCACCGATAGTCAGGTCGCCTTCGCACCCGATACCCCAGCTCAGGTTCCCGTTGGCGATGATTTCAAGGCTGGCGGACGCGTCGCCGGTGATGGACAGGTCGCCTTGCGCCTCGATGCCCGCGAAATACAGCTCTTCGCTCGATGCGGCATCAAGGGTGATGGTGTTCTCGCCTACCAGATGGATCGTCGCGCCGTCAGGCACGACGACGGCAGATCTTGCGGTGTTTGCGGGAATATGGATGTTTGCGTTCGTGAGCGTCAGCGTGCCTGACGAGCCCGCGCTTGTCCACGCCCAGCCGTCGCCCTGATAGGGCTGCGTGGCATCTTCGATGACGATGGGGTCCGTCACTTCGGCTGCCTGCGCCGAGGCCGGAGCTGCCATGCCGAGCGCAAGCAGCGCTAGCGCGGCTGCGAACAGCGCCGCGAGCAGGCACTGCGCCCGCCCGAATTGCACGACTGATCGATTTTTTCTGGTCATAGACTTCCTCCTTCGGTCGGGGGGACTCTTTCGCGCTGCGCCGACGACCATGCGGCGATGAGCTCTCGCTGCGGATTTCCAAGCGGAGGCGCCTCGCTTTCTGTCTTCAATCGTACGTGACCGCACGGCTGTCCAGCACACCCGTTCGAAGCCGAAATCTGGTGAGAAGTGCAGGCAAGGAAAAGAGCCGGGCGCTTACGCAGAGGATGCGGGCGGGGAGGCCAGAACCTGATGTTCAGGACGAAAAGATGCTGGGTGGCAGCAAATGGCAAAAGTGGGGCTGCCGTCGAAAAACTGCTTGGGCAGGCAGTGGTTTCCCGGGGCGCTTTCGCTGCGGAACAGGCATAGCCGCTCTATAATTGTCGCGTTCTGTGTCACGAGAAAGGGAGGCCCTATGACCGAATCCGCCCAGCCAGCAAGCGCGCTCTCCTCGCCGCGCTTCTGCAACACCGGTACGTTCATGAGGATGCCGCGCGTGGAATCTGCGCGCGGGCTTGACTTCGCCATCGCAGGCGTGCCGTTCGACACGGCGTGCTCGTACCGTACAGGGGCGCGCTTCGGGCCGCAGGCTATCCGTGCGATTTCCGCCATGATCAAGCCGAACAACGTGATTCAGCAGGTGAATATCATGGAGGATTTGCGCGGCGGCGACATGGGCGATTTTCCCATCGTGCCGGGCTACATCCACCCGACCTACGCTGCTATCGAAGCGGGCATGACGAGCATTCTGGACGAAGGCGCCGTGCCCATCGTATTGGGCGGCGACCATTCCATCACGCTTGGTGAGCTGCGCGCGGTCGCGAAGAAGCATGGCCCTGTGGCGCTGCTTCATTTCGATTCCCATTCCGACCTTTGCGACGAGGTCTTCGGGGAAAAGTACAACCACGGTACGCCGTTTCGTCGTGCGCTCGAGGAAGGGCTTATTGACGCATCCCATTCCGTTCAGGTGGGCATGCGCGGTTCGCTCTACGACCCGAACGAGCATCAGATGGCGGCAGATTTGGGCATGCTGCTCATTCCGTCGCACAAGGTGCGCGCCATGGGCTTTGAGGCACTGCTTGAGACTATTCGCGAACGCGTGGGCGATGCTCCCTGCTTCCTCACGTTCGACATCGACTTCGTGGACCCGGCGTACGCGCCCGGAACCGGCACGCCGGAAGTGGGCGGCTACACGTCGTGGGAGACGCTCGAGCTCGTGCGCGGCGTGAAGAATCTTGATTTCGTCGGCTTCGACGTAGTTGAGGTAGCGCCGCCGTACGACCATGCGGAGATCACGGCCTACCTTGCCGCGAACATTGTGTTCGAGTTCCTGTCCATCTTGGCAGCGAAAAAGCGCACAGCGTAAAGGGGGCAGCACGTGGAATACCGGACATTCTGCGGGCACGAGGTCTTTCCGCTTGGTGCGGGCATGATGCGCCTGCCCCTGCGGGAAGGCGGCCAGGGCGGCAGTCATGTCGCCTGGGGCGCTTCGGATGAGGCTGCCTCTATCAAGATGCTGCGTGCGGCAATCGACGCCGGCGTGAACTACGTCGACACTGCCTATAAGTACATGGGCGGCGACAGCGAGCGGATCACGGGCTTGGCCTTGCGGGACGGCTATCGCGAGCGCGTCCTGCTTGCCACGAAGTCTCCGGTTTGGCTTCTGGACGAGCGGTCGTTCGAAAGCCTGCTGGACGAACAGCTGGAGCGCCTGCAAACCGACTATGTGGACTTTTACCTGCTGCACTCCCTTAATTGGCGCAACTGGGATTTCGTGAAGCGCCATGACGCGGTGGAAAGCCTCCTGCGCGCCAAGCGCGAGGGGAAGGTGCGCCATGTGGGCTTCTCGTTCCATGCGTCGTTCGAGCTTTTCCAGGAAATCTTGGACGCGACGGACGAATGGGACTTCTGCCAGATTCAGCTGAACTATCTCGACGCTGACTACCAGGCAGGGGTGCGCGGTCTGCGCCTGGCGAAAGAGCGCGGACTGGACGTGGCTATCATGGAGCCTTTGCGCGGTGGGCTTTTGGCGCTGCCGCCGAAGCCGTGCCGGGATGCTCTTGGCGATCTTGCCGGCATGCCTGCCGAAGCTGACAGCGGATTTGCAGCTCGCACGTATGCAGAGCTCGCGTTCGACTGGTTGTGGGATATGCCGGAAGTAGGCGTGGTGCTTTCCGGTATGGGCTCTGCTGCGCAAGTAGAGGAGAACGCGGCGTACGCCCGGCGGGCCTCTGTAGGCATGCTTTCCGACCGGGATCGTGCGGCGTTGGACGCCGCACGTGTGGCGTACCAGGCATGCGCGCTCGTACCGTGCACGGGCTGCAACTATTGTCGCGAAGTCTGCCCGAACAACGTGGCAATTCCGTACGTATTGCGCTCGTACAACATGCTGGCGACCGAGGGCGAAGAGGCGGCTCGTGCCTATTTCAACGTGGAAGTGCCCAAATTCGGCGCAAATGCAGATGCGTGCGTAGGGTGCGGTGCGTGCGAGGCGCGCTGTCCGCAGGACATCCGCATAGCAGATTGGATGCCGAAGGTAGAAGGCGCCTTGCGCACGGCGTAATGTGCGGACGGCGGTTGGCAGGGTGCGCAGGCTGCGCTGCAAACGGCATGGTCGCAAGCGTGAAGCGCGGGGTCGGGATACGGGGCTTCCTGTGTCCTGGAATTCCTGCTGTGCGCTGATGGCGCAACCTCTGTCCCTGCCAGCGCAATCCAGCGCCATGCTATGATGCGAAGGGCGTCCGGGCTGTCCGGGCGTCCTTTTCGTGCGTGCACAATTGCAGGGAGGAGATTCGATTGGCCGCTGCCGCATCCACGCCTGAGGCTTGCGCCCAGGCGTTTCAGGGGGTTCCGTTCGACCCGCGTGCGGCGCTCGACGCAGCGCGCGGTGTGCTGGCGCGTACGTACGGCTATCCGTCGTTCCGTCCCGGGCAAGAAGGACTGGTCGAGGCCATCCTGGACGGCCGCGATGTGTTGGGCGTCATGCCGACAGGCGCAGGCAAGTCGATTTGCTACCAGGTTCCCGGCATCATGCTGCCGGGCCTTGCGCTCGTCATTTCGCCGCTTGTTTCGCTCATGGGCGACCAGGTGCGCTCGCTGATCGAAGCAGGCGTGCGCGGCTCCTACCTGAATTCCACGCTCTCGCCTGGCCAGCAGCGTACGGTCATGCAGCGGGCGTTGCTCGGCACCTACAAGATCATGTACGTGGCGCCAGAGCGCTTGGAGGACCCGGCGTTCCTTGAGTTCGTGCGCCGGATGCCGGTGCCGCTCGTGGCGGTGGACGAAGCGCACTGCGTTTCTCAATGGGGCCAGGATTTCCGCCCGTCGTACCTGGGCATTCGCGATTTCATCGAGCGCTTGCCGAAGCGTCCGGTCGTGGCGGCGTTTACCGCTACAGCGACAGATAAAGTGCGCGCGGACATCGTGCGGTTGCTTGGGCTGCAGAGCCCGGTTACGGCGGTTGCCGGCTACGATCGCCCGAACCTTTTCTTTGGCGTGGAGAAGCTGCCGCCGAAGCGCAAGCGCGACCGCGTCCTTTCTTACGCGCGCTCGCGGCACGGCGAAGCGGGCATCGTGTACTGCTCTACGCGCAAAGACGTCGAAGCTGTGCGCGATTGGCTCGTCGAGAACGGCGTGCGAGCGGTAGCTTACCATGCAGGCATGCCGGCGGACGTGCGGGCTGAAAGCCAGCGTGCGTTCATCGACGACGACGTGCTGGTCATGGTGGCAACGAACGCGTTCGGCATGGGCATCGACAAATCGAACGTGCGTTACGTAATTCACTACAACATGCCGAAGAGCATCGAGGCGTACTACCAGGAGGCAGGCCGTGCGGGGCGTGACGGCGAGCCTTCAGACTGCCTGCTCCTGTGGAGCGACGGGGATGTGTCCACCTGTCGGTATTTCATTGAAGAGGCAGCGGTCAACGAGGAAATGACCGCCGAAGAGGTCATGGCAGTGCGTGCCAGCCAGCGCCGTCTGCTGGAGGCTATGGTGGGCTACTGCCACACCACCGGCTGCCTACGTCGCTATATTCTTGACTACTTCGGCGACGAGACAGAAAGCGGCAAGCGCGCAGAGACGGTGGCGAGCGAGCATGCCGCGGACGCGGTCGCGGCGTCGTCCGACATGCGCGAAGAGGGCTGCCGGAGCAGTTCGCGCCCGGGGAGCGCCGTGTCAGAGGCTGCAGGCTGCGGCAACTGTTCGAACTGTCTGGGCGAATTCGATGCCGTGGACGCCACCGAGGTGGCGCGTGCTTGCGTGAGATGCGTGCGCGAGCTTAACGGCAGTTTCGGCAAGACCATGGTGGTGGACGTGCTGCGCGGTTCAAGGTCGCAGCGCGTGCTCGAGAACGGTTTGAACGAGCTGGGATCGTACG